>CAVKWQ010000051.1:0-10808 GCA_963660385.1 Muribaculaceae bacterium | reverse complement strand
TTTGCATTGCGCAAAAAGCCGCTCCATAACCCTTATATTTGTATTATAATATAAGAGATAAAGTGTACCGGGCCTATATATAATATAGGTCCTTTGGTCCCCTTCCGGCTGGGCCCTTTGCCCCCTGGAAAAAACACAAAAAAGCGGTACAATATAACTAGGCCTATTATATAAGGAGCGTCCTATGCAATCTTTTCTCTGCCGTGTACTTGCCGTAGTATTTGCTTTAAATTGTATTCTCCCCACCCCCTCGGCGTGGGCTCAGACCCGCCGTGCACCTGCCCAAAAGGCTAAAACGGGTACTTCTACCCGCCCGAACGTAGGGGCGGCGGTCTCCCAAGCGGCTAATAAACAACTGCCTACGCAAATTAATCAGACGGCCAAACGCTTTGACGATAGAAGCCGTACATATTACCAGCGTTACCAGGATTTGGACAAATTGCACCAATTAAAGAAGAAAGAGGCCGACGCGCAAGCCGCTGCTGAAAAACGCGCCCAAGAACAGGCTCTGGCCGCTTATCAGCGGGATGTACGCTCCGGGGCGGTTATGGAGCGGGACGCTACTTATGTAGCCCCGAGTGCTTCGGCAATTCCCTTCACGCGCCCGCAAAACGATGTTTTGGAACTGTTGGCTAAGGACGAACTGACGCTCCAAAATATGGGTGATTTTATTGACCCGATGGGCA
This sequence comes from Muribaculaceae bacterium, assembly GCA_963660385.1. Classification (GTDB taxonomy): domain Bacteria; phylum Elusimicrobiota; class Elusimicrobia; order Elusimicrobiales; family Elusimicrobiaceae; genus Avelusimicrobium. The sequence goes on along the minus strand of CAVKWQ010000051.1, from coordinate 10,122 downwards.
ATCCAAAAGACTCCTTTTTAATGAATACGGTTTATGCCGCCGAGGCCTTGGGCAACACGGTGGATTATATGTTGCAAATGGCGCAAAGCGGCAACGCGGACCCTGCCGCGCTGGAAGAATTTAACAAAGACTTGGAAAGTGTTTATATGCGTATGGCATACCGTGAGAGGATGCTTTCCTCCACGCCGCACAACTCTATGATTCGCACAATGGCGGTAGGTTCGTTGCGTATTGCTATGCTCAAAACGCATAATTACTTGGTTGCCACCCAAAAACAAGACCCGCTTTTGACGCAACAGCAACTCCCTGGTCCCGGTGCCAAAACGACTGTTACCGTTTACGATACGGTTATGGTCAGACAACCGGGCACGGATGGTAATATGTCTTTCAAAACAAAAAGAGTGCCCAAACAGGTTACCCAATATGTAAAACAGTCGGGATCCGTACTTCCTGCCGACCATTTTACTTCGGCGCAAAACAAATATATTAAAGAAATGGCGGACGCCGCCAAGTTGGGGCTTAAATCCAACGATGAAAACTTCCAAGATGTTTTGGCGTTGGCGGACTATGCCACCAAATATACCTTGCTTAATGATCCCTCTTTGGTAGGCGTGTTAGTCAAAAAGTTTGACAGCGGCGCCAAAGACAGCGATTTTAAAGCGGACAATGCCCCTGTGGTCAACCAGATTATTGCGGGCGTAGTAGATGCTGCCCGCCAAGAAGCCCGCGGGTCCCAAAAATGGAACAATGCGATGCAGTTCTTCAAAAATTTTTCCGACCCGAAGGTTTATTCCCTTTCCACGAGAGTAATCGCTCTGGAAGCGGCCTCCGTATTAATGGCCAACCAGTCCGGCGACAAAATGGGCAAGGGCGAACTTGCCTTGCGCCAAACCTTTGCCCGCCGCGCGGCCGATTTGTATGAACCCTTACAAAGTTCCTATTATAAGGATTACGGTTTGGATTCCAAACAAATGCAAGCCTTGGCTGACAAACTGGCCGATATTTACAACCAATTTGCTACGGAACCCTTAAAACTGGTGGAAATTACCAATAACGGCTCCACGGCTATTCCGGGCGTGAAAGGGCTGATTGAGCCCGGAGAAAAAGGTATTGTTATTGCTAACGACCCCAAGACCTCTATCCCGGCCATTGCGCCTTCTAACAGCGGCAATATGATGCAGAACCCGGACGGTTCTATTCGTATGGTTTACGGGTATGTATATACGTCCAAGGGCCGCTGGGTGGAAATTGCCCAACACAATAGTTTAAATAGAGCCAAAGTGGATAAGGAAAATGCCACTGCGTTCTTCTGGTTCGTGGGCGAAGCCGTCCTGTGGGTATATGGCGGTGCTATTTTGGAAACGGCCTGCCAAGCCTTCCGCTTTGCGCGCGGCGCAATGCTTGCTTTGCCGAAAGCCCTCAATGCGGCGTCCAAATCCAACAAAGGCCGTGCGCTTTTAACCTTCCGCGTAGAATTAACCAAAGCGGGGCGGTTATCCTCTTATACAGCAAAGGCCGTTGATAATAACGTTATTATGTCGGTGCGCTATATTGACAAAGGCAAGGCCCCGGCTACTACGCTCCCGTCTAGGATGGGCGAAGGGATTTCCCCGGTCGTCAAAACAAAGGTAATTGCCCAGCCGGGCCGCTCCTCTATGCGCTTTTTGCAGAACGAATATTCCCGCTGGAACCCGAAACGTTGGGTAGGTATGAATCCTAACCGCGAACTTATCGGCGTAGATTTCTACCAAGTATTGCCCGGCGGCACACAAAATGTGGGCACGGTAAACTTTACGGGCAGATTGGCCTCGTTGCAAGGCGGCGTGAAGGATTATGATATGCTGCGCTTAATGAACCACGGTGTCCAAGGAATGCAAAAATCCGAGTGGATGTATCCTTGGATGAAGTTATCCGTGCCGGAACTGCGCGCCGCACGGGCTTATTCCCGTATGATGGGTATGTCCGAAGATGCGGCCAAATCCGGTGCGTTTGACGGCTGGGTAAATGTTAAAATGCCGGTGTACGGTTCGGACAAAATGCCTGTACTGGCCAGCCAACCGGGCGCCACGGGTGTAACGATGGAAAATTCGTGGTGGAACTTAACCAAGTTGGGTAAGCCGGGCAACGAACTGGCCGGAACGGATGTTGTGGTTGCCCCGGCGATGAGCCGTGCTTCTGCCTTGACTACCTTTGACCCGCTTTCTATCCCGGGGGCTGTTAAATTCCCGGCGCAAATGCTTGCCAACGGCCAATGGGCGGAACAAGTAGGCCAGCAATATTTTAGAATTGCCAACTATAATAATAAGTTCTTGGATTCGTTTATGCCGCGCCTGTTGCCGACGAAAGCCTTTGCGCAGGAATTTGTTACCAACCCGCGCTTTGCTTGGAGTATGGGCAAGGCTTGGCTGAAAACCAGTTCCTTTACGCAGGGTGTGGCCGGAAACCTGCTCTTCTTCGGCGGATTGGCCGGAGTGGATTATGCGGTCTATCCGTTGGTAATGGGCCACATTACGGGTAAAGGCGAACAAGAAGTAAAAGCCGAAATGGCTAAACCCAAATATGAGGGCGCCTACGACCCGGTCAAACTCAAACAGGATGAGCAAAACCAAGAAGAAATTTTGGCCCAACTCAAAGCCGAAGGCCAGGACTATAACACCAAGCAAATGGACGCCTACGAAACGGTAACCGGGGCGGAAAAGGAATCCCGCGACGGTATGTTAATGGGCTCTCCGATTATCTTTGGGCGCGAAGCCTTAGGCCAATTAGGCGTAATGGAAAGTATGTATATTACCACGCCCTTACAGAAACGCTTGCAGTATCAGGCGGCCAGCGTGAACTTTAACCGCGCTTCCGGCGAGGGCAACAAGGTAAAGAACCAAAAGGCCCTGGATAACATTATAAAGGCGCAAACCGAGAATATTGCGGTGCAAAAACGCGTAACCTTGGAAAGTTACAAACCGTATGTTTCCGCGGCCGAACTGAAACAAATGGGCGCTTGGTATGACGAGTATTTAAACACGGTGATTGCTTCCTTGCGCAGCAATGCCTCGTCTGCCACCAAGCAGAAACAGCAGGAAGATGCGGCGAAATTGCTCAATACCCGTTTGTTTGAAGTAAAAGACAAAGTAGAACGGAAATTGGAACTCTTGGGCGAAGAAGTTGCCGACCAAGCCAAAGCCCAAGACGAAATGGCCTTGGCTTCGGAAAAATTAGGCTGGATTACCGCCTTTGAGCAGTATGGCTTGGCGGATAAATCTGCCGAAGTAACAGCGTTCTTTGCTTCCTTTATCCCGCGCTTTTTGAGTGCGTATGACATCAAGGATGCAAACGCCAGAAACGCGGCTCTTGAAAAATTGGTTAGCGAATATCAAAACAAGAGCGCAGCGTGGGATATGCTTATCCAAACTGAGGCCGCTAAACATAATGAGCAGGTAGAAACAGAAGAGGCTAGTCCATTTGCCGCGGATGACGACCCACTCCAAGACTTCCGACTGGACGAGCCGGCGACCGCACAATAACAAGTCTGTACATAAAAACACCCCGGGATATTTAGTTACCCCGGGGTGTTTTTGGTGATAGTTTAGTAGCCGCTTATTAATGGGTTACTTGAAATTAATCCGCTCCTTTTCTATCACCAGCGGACGCTTTAACACTTGGGTTAAAATGGCCCCAATGTACTCGCCGATGATACCGATAAAAAAGAGTTGCACAGAAGAAAAAAACAGCACCCCCAGCAAAATAGGCGCCGTGCCCATAGGGAATTTATCCCAATACAGCAGTTTTAACACCAAATAGACAAACGCCAAGGCCAAACTAATCCCTCCTAATAAAAAACCGCCCATTGCGGCCAGGCGCAGGGGCACCTTAGAGTGATTGGTAAATCCAATCATTGCGTTGTCATAGAGCGTGTAAAAATTATTTTTGGTAAATCCGCGCGTGCGGGTAGGCTGGACAAACGGCACTAATGCGCGCTTATAGCCCAGTTCGCACACGAGCCCGCGCAAATACGGGTACGGGTCATTTAAGCGGCGCAGTTCCTCTACCACGCATTTATCGTATAGTCCAAAGCCCGTGCAGTTGGCGGGCAGTTGTGCGCCGGAATCGTTAAGCAGATTAAGCAGCCAATAATAAAAACGCCGCACCGTAAAAAACAAAACAGATTCCTTGCTTTGCGTTTTCTGCGCCAGCACTACTTTAAACCCTTCTTCCCATTTGGCTAAAAATTGCCCGATGAGCGCAGGCGGGTCCTGCAAGTCGGACGCCATATAAATAACCGCGTCCCCGTGGCATTGCAAAATGCCGTAATAGGGCGAACGGATGTGCCCAAAATTACGGGCGTTGGCAATGACCTTAAAATGCGGGTCCTGCGCGGCTATTTTGCGCAGTTCGGCTAGCGTGCCGTCGGTAGAAGCGTTATCCAGCACCAACTGCTCGTAGTCGTATTTATCCGCGTATTTGGCCATTTCGGCCTCTACCTGCTTGTAGAGTTCCCACACGTTTTCCTGCTCGTTAAACGCGCTGGAAATAATAGAAATTTTCTTCTTCATTTATGAAACACCAACTTTTTATTAAGTATAAAACCAAGCATTGCAAGCGGCAATATCAAAATCGCCCCCGCCACATATAAGTTAAGCCCCAGGGCGGACAATATTTTAAGCCCCGCCACATTGCACAGATAAACCACCCCGTACACGCCAAAAAACTTCCCTAACAGCGCGTTATTGTGGCTTTGGAATACTATCCCGCCAATGGTTTTAAAATTGAACAGCACCCCTAAAACGGTGGAGCAAAGCGGCGCAAAAATATAGTTAAACCCCATCCACACAAAAAGCACATACAGGCTGTACGCAAACGCCGTGTTCAAGGTGCCCACATACAAAAAGCAAACGAATTGCTCCGGCAGGTGCAAAATTCGCGCCGTCAGCCGGACAATTTCTTTAAAAGCGGTGGCTATAAAAGTTTTCATTGGGCGGATTCCTCCTTATAAAGCCGCGCGGCCCATTTGGCCAAAAAATAGCCTAAAAGGGCCCCCAGCGCGTTATTTAGCACATCGTCTATATCGCACACGCCCAAGCGCGTATAGGCCTGTAAACCCTCAATTAAGCAGGAAACCAGCGTGCCGAGGATAAGCGTTTTCCACCAGGTACATTTTTTCCACAAAAACGGCAGTAAAAAACCAAGAGGTAAAAAGAAAACGATGTTTAAAACCATATCTTGCAGCGGGGCGTTTTGGGAGATTTTAAATACATTGTTGCGCGTTTGCAGAACATTGTTGCACACATTGGCGGAAACAGTTCCGTCTTTTAGCAAGCAATGCGCCGCCAAGCGGTAAATTTTCAGCACTTCCATACGAAGGACCAAGCCCGGCTTGGGCGTGCGGCACAAAAAGGCCAAATAGGCCACACTCCCCGCGTATAAAAACGTCCAAACGGGATAGTACCAGTTGCGGTAGCGTTCCCCCCCAAACTTCCGCCCCCAAGGCAAAAGAAGCAGGGAACACACGATAAATAAAATAAAAATAATGGTGGCTGTCATCGTTTTACGCGGCGCTTCTTACACGGAGCGCCGTATAAAACATTGTAAGTAAACGGGAGTTGCTTGTCAATGTAAATAAGCCTTTAAATCGGCCCGCAGTTGCGCTTCCAGGCTCTCCGGGGCCAGCACCTTTACATAGGGCAGCCATTGCTTTATTTGGGGCAAAAGTTGCATAAAATTAGCCGTTTTACAGGTTAAAATAAGCGAGCCGTCCGCCAGCGTTTCTTTTATTTGCTGGTGCGAAAACACCACCGTTTCTTTAAAATACCGGGCCGCTTCCGGCGACACCCGCAGTGTAACCTCTATATTTTGCTCCTGGTCAAACCAAATATTGGGCTCCGTGCGCAGTTTATCCTCTATGTTTATGGGCGTAAAATGCTCCTTTAACAGGCGGATATCCATTATTTGCGAAAGCGTAAACTTCATAAAGGTATTTTCGCTGTTTAGCGTGATGAGATACCAAGTGCCGAACAAGGCGATTTTTACGGGGCGCAAGTGGTTGTACCAAACCCGCTGGTTGCGCTTATTGATATAGCAAAGGTTAATGTAGGTATATTGGTAAAGGGCTTGTTCCAGCCGGGTCATTACCTGCGGGTTGGATTTACCCTTTATTTCCGGGGTTTTAATAAAATAAATATTTTTGCCTTCCGGACGGGCCGCGGCCTTTTGCAGGCGCGCAAAACTCTCCTGCCACTCCGGCCCAAGGTCTTGCGCCACTTCCCCCATAATAGCCAACAGCGCGCTGTCCCGCGCGGAAAGCGGCAGTTTAGCCAGCGAAAACCCCTCCGCCAGCCGGTATAATCCCGGCCCCGTTTCCGCTATGGGAAAGCAGGCCTCTTCAATAAAAAGGATATCCCGCTGCAAGGTGCGTACGGAAAACCCCAATTCACGCGCTTCCACGGCCAAATTAACGCTTCCGCGCTGTAATTTGGCGAGTAAATACAAAATGCGGTTCATTTTGCTTAAAGAGGCTTTTTTAATAGACATATTCATATGATAGCATACTTCCAAACATTGTGATATAATAAAAAAGGCGGCTTGTCCGCCCTACAATTTGAGTTGGCGAATTAATTATTTTCAGGAAGCCCGGTTTGGGACTGGGCAGAGCTGACGGAATAATTCCGTCGGCACTTTGGAATCCTAAAATAATCGTTCCTGCTTATTCTTTTGGAATAAGCAAGCGGCGATTACTTGGGTTATTCCAAAGGCTCCGGTAATTCGCCGCTTTTTTATTCCGACACCTCGCTTCCCAATTAATTTTATTATAGAACGGCTGTGCGACAATAGTATTGTCGCGCCCTTGTGTTACACTTTTGTAAAAGGAGAATAATTATGAGCCAAATCGTTCAAGTCGGTAATGAAATCTTACGCATCAGCCCCAAAAATCCCTGCCATATAGAGTATTCCTATAACGGCGGACGCAGTTGGTTAAGCCGGTACATCGGCACCGTGGCGGGCCCGTTTAAGGACTTGCAAACCGTCGGCACGCAGTTGGTAGCCTTGGCCGCCAAGGGAACCTTTTATTCCAAGGACCAAGGCCGCACCTGGCTGCTAAAAGGCAGATAAAACAACATTTAAAGAAGTTAAAAAGATACGAGGATAAAAAAATGAAAAAAGAAAAGATAGAAGAACCCGCCGCTACGGCGGTAGGTTGTTTAAGAGGTACTATTTCCGCCAGTATCGGTATGGTATTGGCTTGTTTGGCGGGCATTTGGGCCGGGACCTATTGGCACAGTATTCTTTTAGGAATAACTACCGGGATTGGTGCCTTCCTCTTCTGTTTGTGCGTTTCCGTACTGATTATGAACAGCGCCAAACGATTAACCACGCTGGATTGTATCCTGCCTGTGTTTATTTCGGCCATATCCGGCGTGCTGTTTGCGCCGCTTAGTTTTGTTGGAAATGGTTCCTTCTTTTCCAGCATTACTTGTATGGGGGCCGGGCTCTTTTTGACTATTGTACTTTTTATGTATAAGCAAAAAAGAATTTCTGCGGGGTATTTGGTTTTGCCCTTTTTAACTTTTGCCTATGAACTGTTACCCATAGAATTGCCTACGGACATTGACAATATTTTGGCTTTGGGCGGAAGCGGCGTAAATACTTGGCTGGCCTATGTAAACCGCAACCCAGTACAAGCCTTGGAAAACTTTATGGATTAAGGAAACAAAAAAATGATGCAAATATTAATAGATACGGTGTTGGGAATGTGGCAGACTCACCCTGTTTGGACTGGTATCTTTTTCGGAATTATTGGCCTTATGGGGCTTGCGGTTTTGGTTGGTATATGTGCGCCAGAAGGAGAGAAAAGCCTTACTCCCCAAGAAGAAAAGCAACCTAAATCAATAATTTCAGTTAAAAAAGATGTTAAGAAAGAGTTCTACCCAAATTCCCAGTCCATCCGACGAAAGTTCTATTTAGTAAATGGAATGAAAAATGGACCGGAAGAACTATACTATCATTCCGGTAAAATCAATAAACAACAATATTGGGATAATGGAAAACTAAATGGCGAATGCGTGATTTATTATCCGTCGGGGCACGAGTATATGCGAAGTTCCTACAAACAAGGAATTTTGGAAAACGGAAAGGGATTTTTTTCTTTTTATGCCGAGAACCTTTTTATACCGACACCGTTGGTTGAATGTAATATCAAACTCCCAGAATTGGAAAAAGAGTATCGTGAAAATTTTTCTAAGTATCAGCAATGTTCCAAAATAAAAAAATCATCTGGCTTTTTAGGCACGGTTAAAAGATGGGGTAAAGTTGCCATCGGCGTGCAAGGATGGGAAGACCGGAAACAGGCTAAAAATATAGAAGAAAACTGCCGTACTGTATATAAAAATGCCCAACGGATAACGCTTATACGCCGGGAAGAAATGCAAACAGGCATTTCTAATTTAGGTTCACAACGTTTAAAAATCTTTAAAAATATTGTAGGAAAATTTTTGGGATATTTACAGGACTTGGACCAGAAAAACAAGGAAAAAACCTATGAAATATTGTCAAAAGTTGACCTGAATAAAGAAACTTTTAAGGAAATGGAAAAAGTCAACAAACTAATAGGTACAATGAAAGATATTGATATGTCAAGCGGAGAAATTGCTAATACTACATTACTAATGGGAACCGCTGGAAGTATAGCCGCAGCAGCTACCCCGACCGCAGTAACCGGGGCAGTTGGGGCATTAGCAACAGCCTCTACTGGAACTGCTATTTCTTCTTTGAGTGGCGTGGCCGCAACTAATGCTACATTAGCTTGGTTGGGTGGCGGTAGTTTGGCTAGTGGAGGTGGTGGTATGGCTGCGGGCGCAGCAACATTAAGCGCTATTACTGGCGGAGCCTTTGTAGGGGTGGCGCTTATTACTGCTGGGATAACGGCTTCTAGTTATTATTCTAATAAACTGACGAAAATTGTCGAAAATTCTAGCAAAGCAGTAATCACTATCAAGAATATGGAAAAGTGTTGGCCTCTTGTTGACGGCGTAGTACAGAGAGTTAATGAACTCATAGATATTACAAATAAAATGGAAGAGCGAACGCTCAATGTTTTCAACCGCTTTATTCCCCTAGTGCCGGATTTTGATATGGATAATGCAGAAAATATAAAAATGTTCCAGCAAACGGCTTTACTCGTAAAAGCACTGATAGATTTAATTAATACGCCGTTGCTTGACGAAAAAGGAGATATTTCGTCCGCAGGACTGAATGTAATTACATCTTCCAAAAAAATCTTAAAAAACAAGGAGTTAGTTATTTATGAATAATGATGTCATCATTGATTTTTTGAAACAAGTAGGAATTGAAACCCTTAAAACTGGGGCACAAAAGATGTTGCAGACTGATACAACGCTTGCTACAAATGGCGAGCAGACTCCCGCCTCTGCTAATATTATGACTCAATCAGAATACGAGGATGGGGATGCTTTTGTGGCAAATTTGCAAGGTGATTTAAAATCTATGTTGCAAAGGCCTTCGCCAGAAATGATGGTACCTTTAATATTTAATTTAACTAGGCAACTAGGACGCGTAGTAAAATTTACCGAGGTGCAAGAAAACAAACGAAATAAGATTATTGCAGAAAGGGATGTTCTCATTAAACATATTGAGGCTGAAAAAGCCGTAATATTAGAATATTTAGACAAATCCTTTGACGAGAGGAAAGAAAACTTTAATAAGTTATTTGCTATGGCCGATGAAGCCATTGCCTCGGAAAATAATGAAAGACTTGCCCTAATATTAAACAGTATCAATTTTATAGCAGCCGAATCGCCATTTAAGGCGTTGCGTTCTGTAAGTGATACAAAAAAAGCGTTAGCAGACAAAAAACATACTTGGGACTTTTAGGAGCCGCATTATGATAACGTTAAAGGAAATTGAGCAATATCAAACGCCTGCGTTTGACATAGCCTTTGAGGGGCTCTGCCAGGCGGAGTAAATACTTGGCTGGCCTATGTAAACCGCAACCCGGTACAAGCCTTGGAAAACTTTATGGATTAAGGAGAAAATAAAAAATGAATAAAGAATTTGAACAAAATATTAATGAACTTAATTTTATTTCTAAAAAGATAGAAAAGGATCATCCTAAAC
>CAVKWQ010000050.1:0-10923 GCA_963660385.1 Muribaculaceae bacterium | reverse complement strand
AAACCACCTGCTGGCCGATTTTATCCGTAAAAGTGCGGCCGAAATCCTCCATTTTCTGGCGGTGTCCTTCCATACGGTGCCCCAATACCTCGTGTACGAAAACCGCCATCGCGCGGCCCTTTAAAAGGGTAGGCGCTTCCAAGGGTTCGCCCTCGGGGGCATTAACCAGTTGCTCCAATTCGTCAATGGATTTGCGAACATCGGCCAACAATTTTTCCTCGTCCGGCAGTTCTTCGGGGCGTAACACGTCATAGGATTCATAACGGGATACTTCTTGGCCGTTCTCCGTTTTGCCCGACACATTGTATGACAAGCGGACCTCTTGGTGCGGGGTTTTTAACTGCGTGCCGCGGGAGTCCACAAAATAGCGATAACCCACTTCGCGCTCAAAGGAAAACCGCGACGATAAAATAAACTTTTTCCCCTTGGTCAGCGTAGAGGCTTTAAGCAACATCGCTTTGATTTTATCGTAGTCAAAGGTGGCAAATTCCGTCGTATGGCAGAAATGTTCCACGGGCGGGTAGGCAAAATCGGGCGAATCGTCAAAGCGTTTAGGGGCGGTTAATTTTTCAGCCTTTACGCTGTCCAAATCTTCTTGGGCTTTTTTTACGGCCGCGTCCGTCGCCCGCCACAAAGCGGTAGAAAAAGCCTTTCCGTCGCCCTCGGCCGCGGGCATATCTTCCTGCGTAAGTCTGTCACTTACAGCACTCATCGCCGTTAAACGCCGGGTATTATCTAGCGCGGGCAAACCGACGCGAGGAAACACGGTTACACGGGCGTCCTGCCGACCATAGGTTTCCCGCGATACGCCCCCCTCGGATACCGATATACCCGACCAGTCGTTGGTATAATATTGGTAGGACAAGTAATACAAGGGCGGATTTTGCTTTTTAAAGGCTTTAAACCCGCGTTTTATTTCGGCTGACATTAACTTAATGGGGAGTTCGTCAGCAATTTTGCAGTTATTCTGGGCAAAGGCAGAGAGCCCAAATAACAGAAAAAGGGACATCACGATTGTTTTTTTCATAAATTCTCCTATGAGTTTATTTTATCATATACGGGTTGGAGCACAGCAAAAAAAATGATAAGATATATTATCCGTAAAACGCCGAGATAGCTCAACTGGCAGAGCAACGGTTTTGTAAACCGTAGGTTGTGGGTTCGACTCCCATTCTCGGCTTCTTTTTTTGCCTTTTTTCCAATTAGGCCGGGAAAGCAAGCAAACTGCTTTGCTTGCGTTGGGAGGCGAAGCCCGGAGCGATGTTTTTGTTTAGGGTAATGAGCCTTTTTTCACTTTTATCCACCCCCATATCACCATAATCACACCCCCATAAATTGCTATAATTTTTATTATTCTTACTATAATACCGGAGAAATAATGGAACCTGTAACTACTACCGTATCCGTTGCTATGTGGATTGCCTTTTGGGTAATCGTCCTGGCGGCGTTGTTCATTGATTTGGCCGTGCTGAACAAACACCACGGCAAGGTGAATATGAAGGAAGCCGCCCTAATGGTGTGTGCGTGGGTGTCGCTTGCGCTGCTTTTTGGCGGGGCGATTTGGCTGGTGGAAGGGCCGCGCCACGCATTGGAATTTTACACGGGCTATGTGCTGGAATATTCCTTGTCCGTAGATAATATGTTCGTGTTTATTATGATTTTCGGCTACTTTGCTATTCCGCACGAATTACAGCCCAAAGCCCTTTTGTGGGGTATTTTGGGGGCGGTAGTGTTACGCTTTATGTTTATCTTCTTGGGCGTACAGTTAATCTCGCTCTTTTCGTGGACGATTTACGTCTTCGGCGCGCTGCTTATCTTTACAGCGGCCAAAATGCTGTTGCAAAAGGATGACGACGGCGATTTTGACCCCAGCCAGTCCTTTATTTTAAAACTCCTTAAAAAGGTAATGCCCATTAAAACCGACTACCACGGGGAAAACTTCTTCGTGCTGGAAAACGCCAAGCGTATGGCCACCCCTTTACTGGCGGCGGTAATGGTAATTGAAGTATCCGACCTGATTTTTGCGGTGGATTCTATCCCGGCGGTTTTGTCTATCACGCAGGACACCTTTTTGGTGTATTCGTCCAACATTTTTGCCATTATCGGCTTGCGCTCGTTGTACTTTTTGCTTTCCGGTATGGCGGGCAAATTCCCGTACCTCAAATACGGCATTTCCGTTATCTTATTCTTTGTAGGCGTAAAAATGCTCCTGTCGCATTTCTTTCCTATTCCGATTGTGGCCTCGTTAGGCGTTATCGTGGGGATTTTGGCGCTGTCTATTTTGGCCAGCAAAATCTTCCCGCCCAAAGAGGCGTAGGACTAGACACAGCGGCCTTTATTTACTAGAATATAAGAGCGAAATTTAATTCAGTTATCAAGGAAGGAACCTATGGCGTATAAATGTGCAGTGTGTGGCAAAACCCCGGTTTCCGGCGGTTCTTACAGCCACTCCAATATGAGAACCAAAAGAAGTTTTAAACCGAACCTCCAAAAGCAGAAAGTAGTGCTAGAAGGCAAAACGCAAACTGCCTATGTTTGCACTGGCTGCATTAAAAGCGGTTTGGCGAAAAGACCCACCAAATAATCCAATTTTTTGGAAAAACCAGCCCGTGCTTTCCTATGAGTGCGGGCTTTTTTATTAAAAAACAGACCCGAGGACCAAATGACATTTTCCAAACGCTGGGCAGTTTTGTTACTCACCGCATTGACGGCTTTTTCGTACGCGCGCGCGGAAGATGCCCAAACCCAAGAAATAGACCCCAACGGCCCGTGGATGATTTGCAGCATAGACGCAGACGGCCTAAAAAATATCCGCAAAAAAACCATTACCAAAACCGGGCACGCCAAAAAGGGCGAACTGTACGAACGCTTTACCGTGTCTGACGACATCCGCGACATTTCCGCCCTGGGCGCATTTGACAGCGTGGAAATAGACATTTCCCCCGTATCCGGCACGCGCAAAGCAAAAGACGGCTCCGAAGTTTATCCCTGCCACCGCCTGACCTATATCGTCAAGGAAAAACCGATTTTTGACCGCCTAACCTACGACGGCCGCAAACACTTGGGCAAAGGCGCCATTACGCAGGCAATGACCCTCAAACTAAAAGACCCCTTTAACGAAGCCAAATTGCAGGCGGATTTGGACCGCATTAAAGCCAAATACGCCGAAAAAGGCTACGTCAACACGCAGATTACCTACGAACTGACCACCGACGAAAAATTGGGCGTTGTATATGTAAAACTCATCATTACCGAAGGCGAACGCGTACGCGTAAAGGACGTTACCATCAACGGCGGCGGCGAACTGCCGACGGAAAAAATCTTAAAAAAGGCTTCCAACCGCCCCGGTAAGGTGTTCAAACCGCAAAATTTACAGCGCGACTGGGTAAAAATGATGCTCTTCGGCCGCAACAAAGGGTACAGCGAATTTAACCTTTCCGAGCCGCAAGTGCAACTGAACGACGATAAAACCGAAGCCAATATTTCCTACGATTTGACCGAAGGCGAAAAGGTGGACTTCGGCACGGTTTCGTTTGAAGGCAACAATGTTTTCACGCCCGAAGAACTTAAAAAACAAGTCTTCTTCCGCGAGGGGCACCTCTACAACCAAAAGGATTTTGACGATACCATTACCGCCATCCAAGAGCAATACGCCGACAAAGGCTATTTGCAGGCGCGCGTAAACCCCGTCAAAAACATTGCAAACGGTAAACTTAATTTGACCTTTGACATTGCCGAAGGCCGCATTTTTTACATTGACAATGTAGATGTTACCGGCTACGAAAACACCAAAAAATACGTCTTTACGCGTGAACTTTCTATCCACCCCGGCGACCTGTACGATAACGCCAAAATCAAGCGCAGCCAAACCAAAATTATGAACTTGGGCTTTATTAACGACGTGCAAGTAGATTTACAGCCCACCGCCGACCCGCAAAAGGTGGACCTGGGGTTTAACGTCGTAGAGGGCCGCCCGGGTATGTTCACCGCCGGGCTGGCGATGAGTTCTATGGACGGGCTGTACGGCGAACTGTCTATCAACCATATGAACCTGTTTGGCCGTGCGCAGCGTTTGTCTTTGCGCACGATGTTCGGTAAAGACATTTTGGACTACACCCTCAGTTGGTCCACCCCGTGGATTTACGACAAGCCGACCTCCTTGGGTGTGGATTTGTTCAACACCCGCCGCTACCGCTCGTTTTCCGACGAGAACCAAGCCTATACGGAAAAGCGTATAGGCGGACGCGTGAAAGTCGGCCCGCGCTTTAATGACGACATTTACCAACTGTCCTTTGGCTATTCGTTTGAAAACATTGATATTTACGACATTGACCAACGCTTCCAACCGCCGCAATCCAACCCCGGCGACGACAGTTATTTGGAAAAGGGAAAAACCAATCTTTCCACCGTCAGCGCGGATTTTGCCGTAGATACCCGCGACAATATGTGGGACCCTACGCAGGGTTGGCGCAACTCCTTGGGCCTTGCCTTGGCAGGCGGCCCGATTGGCGGCGACCTGGATTTGTGGTACTTAAACGCCCGCTCCATTTTCAACTATACCGTGCTTAACGTGGGCGGCAACTACCCGATTGTATTTGTGCTGTCCAACAAATTCGGCTCCGTGCAGGCCTACGGGCGCACCACGGAAGTACCGCCGTATGAAAAATTCTTCTTGGGCGGAGCGGACACGATTCGCGGATACGAACGCGCGGGCGAAATCGGCCCTGAGTACGGCGGCGATATGTACTATGTAATGAACGCCGAACTGCGCTTCCCGATTGCGCGCGAAGGCCGGAGAAATATGGCGCAGTTTGCCTTCTTCTTTGACCTGGGTAACTCGTGGAACAAATTTAGCGATTTGGATTTTTCCTTGGGGCCGGACCCCAATCAATTTAAAGCGGGTGTGGGTGTAGGTTTACGTTTTACCACGCCGTCGTTGCCGATCCGTATTGACTGGGGCTACGGTTTGAACCACGGCCCGAACCAGGATAGGTCGCATTTCTATTTCAATATTTCCAATATGATGTAAGGGGTGTATGAAGAAAGTTTGGCTGTTTTTGACGGTTTCTTGTCTGGCGGGAGTTCTCCAAGCGCAAAACGCGCCGGAGAGCGAACCCGCATTGACGGATAAAGAAGCCGCCGCGGTAGCCTCCATTTTGGCTAAATCCGCACCAGAAACAGCCCCCCAAACACCTGCCACGGACAAAATCGTCCTGCCGGAGCAAACCAAGAGCGAAGCCTTTGCCCAAGCCGACACGCACACGGGCACTAATGACCCCGAACTGACAATGACGGCCGAGCAAATGGCGGCCGCCGCCGACAAAGAGGCCCCTCTCCCCCCGCCCGAAAAAGACGAGCCGGAAGATGAACAGCCCCAAGCCGCGCAAAAGTGCTTAACGGTAGCATTTATTGATATTGACGAAGCCTTTAACGAACACCCGCGCACCATTGCCGTTAAAGAGCAAATCCGCTTAAAAATTTTATCCAAAGAAGACGAAGTCCAAGGCGCGCGGCAATTAATTGATGTTTTAACCGCCGAAAACGACCGTTTGTCGGCGCAGTTGCGTGAGTTAAAGCCGTTTTACGAGCGGATTGTGGTGGAGCCCACGGAATTAAAGCCGCAAATCCAGGAAAGCGCGGACTCCTTGGTATTGGGCAATTTGTTAAACCGCCTGACCTTTTCGGGCGCGGAAATTTTATCCACAAGCCCCTTAAACACGCCGGCTGAACTGGACGATTTGACGGCGCGCATTGCCGCCAATAAAAAAATCATTGCAGAGCGCGGCTTTTTTATTGATAATTATAAATATACCACGCGCGAAGAAATTTTGAAGTTGGAAAAAAAAGAAGTAAACGCCATTTTGCAAGACATTTACACGGAAATAAAATCCTTCGCCAAGAAGCGCAACATCGGCGCGGTCGTCCGCAAGGACGAAATCCTGTATGGGGACCGCCCGGTAAACGTAACCAAGGATTTTATCTCCCGCCTGAAAAAGGCAAAAAAATACCGCAAACGCGGAAAGTAGAGGTTTTTAAATATGTTGCAATTAACCGTAGCCGAGGTGGCTAAAATTACCGGGGCGCAGGACGCCTCCAAGCCGGATACCGCCGTTACCGCCCTTTGCTCGCTGGAAGAAGCGCACGAAGGCGGCATTTGTTATTTAACGTCTTTGGAAAAAGCGGACCTGCTGAAAGATTTAAAAGCCTCCGCCCTTATCGTGCCCGAAAGCGCCAAGGGGCAGGAAATTCCCTTTCAAGGGGCGCTCTTGTACGCCAAAAACCCCGAGTGGGCCTTTATCCTTTTAATGAAATACGCCGACGCGCAAAAACAAAAACATACGCCCGGCATCCACCCCACCGCCGTTATCAGTCCGTCGGCTAAACTGGGGGCCAATGTGTCCGTAGGCGCTTATACCGTAATTGAAGACGGCGCGCAAATCGGCGACAATACCGTCATTTTCCCACAATGCTATATCGGCAAAAACGTAACTATCGGCAAGAACTGCTACATTTATCCGCAGGTCGTCATCCGCGAGGAGTGCGTGCTGAAAGATTACGTCATTTTGCAGGCCGGGGCGAAAATCGGTTCGGACGGTTTCGGATTTACGTTCCACGACGGACGCCACCAAAAAATCCCGCAAATCGGCAATGTGGTTTTGGGCAACGATGTGGAAGTGCAATCCAACACCTGTATTGACCGCGCCAAAATTTCCAGCACCGTCATTGGCGACAATACCAAAATTGATAACCTCGTCCAAATCGGGCATAACGTGCACGTGGGGATGAGCAGCATTATGTGCGCCCAAGTCGGCGTAGCCGGCACGACGGAAATCGGCAACGGGGTCATTTTGGCGGGCCAAGTGGGCCTCGCCGGACATATGTCCATTGGCGACCGCGCCCAAGTCGGCGCGCAATCCGGCGTAATGACGTCTATCCCCGCCGGACAAACGTATTTCGGCTATCCGGCTATGCCCCAGCGCGAAGCCTTTAAACAGCAGGCAATGCTGCGCAAACTGCCCGAAATGCACAAAGAATTTAGAGCCTTCAAAAAGCAGTTGGAGGAGGCCAAAAACTTATCGTTTTTCGGTAAACTAAAAAAATTGTTAGGATTATAATATGAGAAAAACCATTTCTACCCCTGCCGTAGTAAAGGGCAACGGCTTGCACACGGGCGTACCCGCTACGCTTACGTTTAAGCCCGCCGACAACGGCATTACCTTTTTACGCACCGATATTCCCGGCGCAAAACCTATTGCCGCTTTGGCGCAAAATGTCAGTTCCACCCTGCGCGGCACCAATTTAAAGAACGATACCGCCGAGGTTTGGACGGTGGAGCACGTAATGTCTGCCTTGCACGCCTTGGGGCTCACAGACGTTACCGTAGAAATGGACGGCCCGGAACCACCGGTAACCGACGGTGCGAGCGATGTGTATGTGGAGGCACTTTTAAAGGCGGGCTTAAAGGACCTGCCGGGTGAACAGCCTTTGCTTAACATCAAGCAAAAAATCACTTACACCAGCGGACGCATTGCCTACTCGGCTGAACCCGCGGACAAATTAACCTTTACCTTTGTGTTTTTGCACAAGCACCCGCTCGTCAGCCACCAGGAATTTACCTTGGAATTTACGCCGGACAATTATTTAAAGGAAATTGCCCGCGCGCGCACGTTCGGTTTTGAAGAAGAACTGGCCTTTTTAAAGGCGCACGGCCTAGCCAAAGGCGGCAATTTGGAAAATGCCGTCATCGTCGGTAAAGATAAATTTATCAACGAACTGCGCTACCCGGACGAACTCGTCCGCCACAAAATTTTGGATATGGTGGGCGACCTGTGTTTAACCGGGCGCAAACTGCCGCCGCTTAAAATCACCTGCACTTGCGGCGGGCACAAACACAATGTAATTTTTGCCAAGATTCTCTTGGCCAATTCGGAGGACAAATGAGCGTTAAATCCGCTAGTTTAAAGGGCTTTTTAACACTTCCCGCCGTAGCCACCTACGACTTGGAACATATTAAAAAGAATATTCCCCACCGCGAGCCCTTCCTGCTTGTGGACGAAGTAAAAGTATTGGAAGAAAAAAAGAAATACCTGGGCAAACACTTTGTGCGCCCGGACGAATACTATTTTAAAGGGCACTTTCCCGCCAAGCCAGTTATGCCGGGCGTGTTAGTAGTGGAAAGTATGTCCCAAGCGTTTGGCGGCGCCATTATGGGCTACATTACGCAAGGAAAAGGCGGCCTGCCGCTCTTTTTGAGCATTGAAAACGCCAAATTCCGCGGGATGGTGCAACCCGGCGACACGCTGGAAATGCCGATTGAAATCCTGCGTTTGGGCAAAATTTCCAAAATCTATGCAGAAGCCTACGTCAACGGTAAACTGTGCACGCAGGCCACCCTTAATTTTATTTTAGGAGAAGTTCCCAATGTCTAACATACACCCTACGGCAATTATTGACCCGTCCGCTAAAATTGACCCCTCTACCCTTATCGGCCCCTATACCGTCATAGGCAAGGGTGTTATCATCGGTAAAAACAACAAAATCGGCCCGTTCTGCGTGATTGAAAATACCACTATGGGCGACGGAAACGATATTATCGCCAGCGCCTTTATCGGCGTAAAGCCGCAGGATTTGTCTTATAAAGACGAACCCACCCGCGTGCAAATGGGCGATGGCAACCAAATCCGCGAGTGCGTAACAATTCACCGCTCCACCAATTTGGAAAAACCCACTACCATTGGCAACTATTGTCTGTTAATGGCCAACTCCCACGTGGCGCACGATTGCCGCTTGGGCGACCATATTATTGTAGCCAACAGCACGGGCATTGCGGGGCACGTCCAGGTAGAGGACCGCGTGGTAATGTCCGGTATGGTGGGGATTCACCAATTTGTCCGCGTGGGCACAATGGCTATGCTCTCCGGCGGAGCAATGCTGCCGCTGGATATTCCGCCCTATTGTATTGCCCAAGGCCAACGCGCGCGCTTAGTCGGGTTGAACCTGGTCGGTATGCGCCGCGGCGGACTTACGCGCGAAACAATTATGGAAATCAAACGCGCCTATAAAGCCCTTTTCAGAAGCGGCAAACGCCTGCAAGACGCTATGGCGGAACTGGAAGCCACCCACCCCTGCAAGGAAGTACAGCATATGATTGATTTCTGCAAAACTTCCCCCCGCGGCGTGGCTACGGCCAAAACCAAACTGCACGACGATGACTAATAAAATAGGCCTGATCGCCGGCGAAGGCAAAATGCCCGTTTACATTGCCCAAAAGGCAACGGCAAAGGGGTACGAAGTCTATGTAGCCGGAGCCAAAGGCAACGCCAAAGAAGACGATTATAAAAACTGCGCCAAAGTGTTCCAGGCCTTCCGCCTGGGACAGTTGGGCGCGGGAATCCGTTTCTTTAAAGAGCACGGCGTAACCCGCGTGATTATGGCCGGGCGCGTGCAGCACACCTCTATTTTTACCAATTTAATGCCGGACTTGCGCGGAGCCAAGTTTTTGGCGTCCTTAAAGAATATGCAAACCAAAAATATTCTTTCCCGCGTAATGGACGAATTTAAAAAGGACGGCATTGAATTTGAACACTCGGCCCTGTTTTTAGAGGATTTTATGCCCCAAAAGGGCGTTTTGTCTGCCCGGAAGCCGACCGCCGAGGAACAGCAAGCAGCGGACTTTGGTTATAAAGTGGCCAAGGCCATTGCGGCGTTAGACATTGGGCTTACCTGCGTGGTCAGCCAAAACGCCGTTATTGCCGTAGAAGGTATGGAGGGCACGGACCGCTGTATTTTACGCGCGGGCGACCTGTACCGCGAATCCGCCGAAAAAAAATCGGCCGTAGCCGTAGTGAAAGTAGCCCGCCCCAACCAAGACAACCGCTTTGACCTGCCCGTCATCGGCAAAGGCACCTTGGAAAGCCTGCACAAGGCGGGTATTTCCGTATTGGCCTTTGAAGCCGAAAAGACATTGGTTTTGGATTTAGAGGACGTCATTGCGTTAGCCGACAAGTACAAAATCTGCCTAATGGCGGTATAGGCCTTACAGCCAATACCGCCCATTTTCTGTTTTGGCACCCAACGAAGCACAAAAAGTAGCAAAATGCGTACCAGTAGAGGAGCACTCACGTTTCCCGGCGTATGCCGGCGCATAGTCCAGCCATTGGATAAAGCGTACCGAAGTGGTCCAATTACCCCAAGTAGTATTACCGGGGGTATAAATGCCTACTATATTTCGTTCTGCGCCATTAAACATATCTATAAAAAATTCCCCGCAAACGGCTACTGTATTATCCCCAATCAAGGAACACCCTTGGGGCAAGGTTAAATCGGTTTCATCTATTCTAGAAGGATAATTCCCATTGGCCAAATAATATACTTCCATAGCATTGGCAAAAGGTTTTACTACGGCTTGTAACTGGGTATAATGCGCTTTATCCACCGCCTTGGTGTATTGGGGTAATGCCACCGCAGCTAAAATGCCAATAATAAGTACAACAACCAGTAGTTCAATTAAGGTAAAACCTGCTGTTGCCGTGCCTTGCAGGCGGCAGATTTTCCGCTCTCCTTTGATTAGTGAAGCCACACTGTTTTTGTAATGTCGCAAGCCAGCGAAACGGCTACAAGAAAAAATACATCTTTGTTCGTCATCCCGTAATGTCTTTATACGGGATCTGTCTTTGTAGTAGTTGTTGTCATCCCGGGCGTGGCTCCGGGATCCAGGCCGTTTATTAGAAAAACTCCTTATTTTATTTCTGGATTCTGGGTTCCCGCTCGTATGCGGGCCCCAGAATGACAACAAAGGCAACAGCAGATTCCCGACTACTACCCTCGGGAATGACAAAATAGAAATAAATCCTTTCATTTTTTCTCCTTTTTAAGGCCTTTATATTTGAGCAAAACGGCCTTTTATACGCGTTTTTATACAGC
>CAVKWQ010000049.1:0-11085 GCA_963660385.1 Muribaculaceae bacterium | reverse complement strand
AGCCACACTGCTTTTGTAATGTTCCAAACAAACGAAAAGGCAACGACAGATCCCGGATAAAAACCTTCCGGGATGACGACATAACAGCACAACAACACAATCGGTAGATCCTGAACTAAATTCAGGATGACCTCTTTTTTCGTAAAGTAGTCATTCCCGAAGGTCGTAGTCGGGAATCTGTTTTTGCCGTGGGTGTTCTCTTACGAAACGACAGATCCCCGACTAAATGCCTCGGGGATGACAACAACAAGGCAAAAGACAAACTACCCATAAGGTAGATCCTGAACTAAATTCAGGATGACCTACTTTTTTATACCACAAACTGCTGTACTTTTCCCCCTCTTAAACGCAAACAGACCGTTCCCAAAAGAACGGTCTGCTTGATACAAAAGTCTAACAACTATTTATTAATAGCCATAACTGCCGTAGCCACCATAGCCGCCACTGCAACCGCTACCGTAACCGCCGTAGCCATAGCCGGCATTGCCGCAAACATTGCTGATGTTCTTGGCCTTACCGGAACAAATATAACCAGGCACCGAGGTTACACCGGAAACAGAGCAAGTTTTGGGAGAGCCAACACTTTCTGTGCACTTATACCCCGTACCACTCACGCAATTTATCGGTTCGCAACTGCTATTTACGCAAGTTCCAACAGATACCCCTGAACAAGTCTTGCTATCTACATTATCCGCCCCACACAGTTGTCCGCTACAACAGGGTTCATCACCCCATTTGGTCCAACTACCCGTTGAAGAGCCTAATGAACCAGTATATTTGCAATTCTTGTTTCCGATACATTTTACATCGGTCGCTTCTGTAACGGTATTTTGCTCCGGTGGACTC
This sequence comes from Muribaculaceae bacterium, assembly GCA_963660385.1. Lineage (GTDB taxonomy): Bacteria > Elusimicrobiota > Elusimicrobia > Elusimicrobiales > Elusimicrobiaceae > Avelusimicrobium. Next base: position 10,239 of record CAVKWQ010000049.1, on the reverse strand, counting down.
ACATGTTCAGTTATACAACCCACGCCGCCACTCGCACAAATGCTGTTAGCAGCGGCTTCGCTGGCACAATAAGTTGAAACATAGGTTCCACGAACAGGGGTTATACCACACCCACAACCGCACAAAGCAGAATCCCCTGAGTAATAGGCACCACCGTCACCACTAAACACATAAAACGTAGCGTATTGCGCGTAGCCGGAACTGGAACTGCCGCCGCCACTGCCACTGCATTGGGAAGTCGTTTTACTGCAAGAGCCCCAACTCCCTGTTTTCCACTCGCCGGTGGTAGCATCACACGTTACCGTGCGCGTTTTCGTACCACAAGTGTTACAGGTTTCACTCGTGCTAGGCTTCTTTTTGGCATCGCAGGAACAAGTATCCGAAATAGAGCAAGCGCTCCAAGCACTCCAAGTGCCCGTAGTCGTATCGCAGGTTCTCGTTTGCGTGCCACCGTTTTTGCATCCGCAGGCTTGCGTAGCAGAGCCCGAGCAGGCAATCGGCTGGGGTTCTTCCTCTATGCTTGCCGAGCATTCTTCCCCGGCCGAATAATCGGACAACGCCACTAATTCACTGCACAGCGGATAATTTTTATTGAGTTTCGCGCATTGTTCCGCACTATCGCAACACAAACGGCCATCCCGGTAAGACGGCATTTTTAACGTGTAGCCGTATTTACCCGTGCTTGCCGCTTCTATACCCGTGTTCTTTAACGTGTAGTTAAAGTTCTTGGTACTTAACGAGGCCAAATTGACCACTTCCGCGTCCGTGGTGTAGTTTTTATCCAAGGCACAGCGTTTTTCTTGTTCCGTGCGGACAGCCGCCATCATTTCTTCGGCTTCCGTCGTTTTGCGCGTTTCTATCACTTTACTGAATTTCGGTAATACCACCGCGGATAATACGCCTATCACGATGACCACGACCAAAAGTTCCGTAAGCGTAAACGCTTTACGTTTGTTTTTGGACTTCATTAGTCCCTCCTCTAACAATATGGAGATACATTAAAAAACGTACCCCTAATAGCCATACAAAAACCTTATCAAATAGGGATAATCAAGTCAAGGCGTATTTGCCCACAAAAGAAGGATTATTTGATTTGCGCGCCCTCGTGGGCTAACAGCCAACTTTTGGCTTGTAATCCCCCGGCGTAGCCCGTCAGGCTTCCGTCCGCCCCCACTACCCGGTGGCACGGGATAATAACAGAAATAGGATTATGCCCCACCGCTCCGCCCACAGCCTGTGCGGACATACTTTTTTGGCCCTGCTCCTGCGCAAGTTGCCGGGCAATATCCCCGTAGGTAACTACTTGCCCGTAGGGAATTTTGCACAAAATCCGCCATACGCGCTGGCGGAAGGGGCTCCCTTGCGGCTTTAAGGGCAAGGCGGAAATAGCCGGGCGTTTACCCGCAAAATAGTCCTTTAACCAGTGCACGGCCTTTTGCAAAACGGGGTGGTCCGCACGGTCTGCAAAGGGTTCCTTATATGCGGCGCCAAAATACTTTTGCCCGGCTAACCACACCCCTACAAGGTGCGTTTCGTCCGCGGCCAAGGTCAATGGCCCTATGGGCGAGTGATAAACGGTTTTATAAAGCATTATTTCCCCCTTTTAGCGGTTTTTTGGGGAGCATAGTCCCGCATACCCGGCACAGCCCCGCCGGAAACCGCCCACAAATACAAACTGGCTACCGAGCCGTACGGGCTAAACCGTTTGCGGTATTTTTCAAACAGCGGTTTTGTAATTTTGCGGTGGTGATAAAGCATACGCAAGCCGCGCTGGATAGCCAAATCGTCGTAACTAAACACATTGGGGCGCGCCAAACAAAAAAGCAGTAGCATTTCCGCCGTCCATACGCCAATTCCGCGCAGAGACGCCAAGGCGGCAATGGCCTCTTTATCCGGCATATGGGCCACGGCCTGCAAATCAAACGCGCCGCTTTGCACCTTTCGGGCAAAATCCAAAATATAGTCGGCCTTTTTGAAACTGATGCCAAAGGATTGCAACTTTTCCGCCCCCGCCGCCAGCACGGTTTGCGCATTTATGGGGCCTAAATTTTCCTTAATCCGCTGCCAAATGGTCGCCTGCGCCTTGCTGGAAATTTGTTGGCCGACAATGTGGTGCACAACGGCGGAAAACAAATCATCATCCAGTTTACGCGCAATAGGACCCACCGCGTCAATCACGGCGGCTAATTTTTTGCATTTCCCCTTCAAATAATCTGTTTCCGTTTTGCCGTATGTAAAGTACATTTTTGCTTCCTAACCAAAACACCCTCGCGGGCTGGCGGGGGTGTTCTATCAAAAAATCAACTTTTATTATTCAAAATAATTGATTTTCATTGCGGCGCGCACGTCGTGCATTGTTTGCGCGGCCACGGCGCGGGCTTTTTCGGTACCCTTCTTTAAAATATCATATACCTCGGGCAAACGCGCTTCCCATTGTTTGCGGCGCTCGCGGATAGGCGTAAGTTCGTCTTGCAATACTTGGTTTAAGAATTTTTTAATTTTTACATCGCCCAACCCGCCGCGCTGGTAATGCGCTTTGAGTTCGTCCAAATTTTTGTATTCGGGCCAAAACTTTTCAAAATGTTCCGGGCGGCTAAACGCGTCCAAATACACAAACACAGGGTTCCCCTCTACCTTGCCGGGGTCCTCCACGCGGACGTGGTTCGGGTCCGTGAACATAGACATTACCTTTTTGCGCACGGTTTCCTCGTCGTCGGACAAATAAATGCAGTTGCCCAAAGATTTGCTCATTTTGGCCTTGCCGTCCGTACCGGGCAGGCGTAAACAGGCTTTGTTATCAGGCAGGATAATTTGCGGCTCCACCAAGGTTTCGCCATAGGTGGAATTGAAACTGTGCACAATTTCTCGGCATTGTTCCAACATCGGCATTTGGTCCTCACCCACCGGCACCGCGGTAGCGCGGAAGGCCGTGATATCCGCCGCCTGGCTGACGGGATAGGCGAAAAAGCCCAAGGGAATACTGGTTTTAAAATCGCGCAGTTTAATTTCCGACTTGACGGTAGGATTGCGCCCTACGCGCGCTACGGTTACCAGGTTCATATAATAGAACGTCAGTTCCGTCAGTTCGGGAATCATAGACTGGATAAAAATGGTAGATTTTTCAGGGTCTAACCCGCAGGATAAATAGTCAAGCGCCACTTGGATAATGTTGTCGCGCACCTTTTGGGGCTGGTGGGCGTTATCCGTCAACGCCTGCGCATCGGCAATCATAATAAAAATCTGGTCAAATTTCCCGCTGTTTTGCAGTTGGACGCGTCTTTTTAAAGAGCCTACATAATGCCCGACGTGCAAGCGGCCCGTGGGGCGGTCTCCGGTCAAAATCACTTGTTTCATAATTCTTTCCTTATAAAGGGGTTACGCGCAAAAGCGCTTTTTATTATTATACCGCTTTTAACGCCCCTACAAAAGAAAAACCCCGCCGTTTGGCGGGGCTTTTGGCAAACTTATTTATTCTTTGGGGCTAAATCGCCATACCAGTACGAAGCGGTAACGCCGCCGTCCATCAAAAAATCACTCCCGCTGATAAACGCACCGCGCTCCGTCATTAATAACTCCGCCACAGTGGCGACCTCGTCCGGCGTGCCCGCCCGTCCGGCCGGGCATAAAGCCAACATCCGCCTATACCCTTCCCCACGCGGGCCAGTCAGTTCGTCATTGGCAAGCGGCGTGATGATAATCCCGGGGCTAATGGAGTTAATGCGCGCGCCGCGTTTGCCCCATTTTACACTTTCCGACATTACGCGCAACACATTGCACCGCTTGGAAAGTTGGTACGCACGCAAGGTATCCTTTACCACTTCGGGCTGTAAAAAGGGTAAAGAGAGGAGTTCTTCCGTCGGCGTAGTGGCCAGCGCGTGCGTTTGTTCATCGGGCAGCGCTCCCAGCCGGTGGCCAGATTGGGAGGAAATAACCACCCCACTGCCACCGGGCACAATTACTTTGCCAAATTCTTCCAAGAGCACAGCCGTACCGTATAAGTCCACCTTTAAAATGCTGGCTACCGGGGCCTGCGAGGGCGAAACGCCCGCCGCATTAATAAACCCTTTAATAGGGCCCAAGGCCTGAGCCCGGGCAATTAATTGGGTAATGGACTCGCGGGAAGAAATATCCACCTGCGCGCTGACCGCGTCAAACCCGGCGTTATACAAATCCTTCACCGCCGCATCCGCTGCCGATTGGTGCAAATCCGCAACGACTAATTTTTTGCCTGCTCCCACCCGGCGGATAATCGCCAGGCCGATAGAGCCCGCACCCGTTAAAACGATTACGTCTTTGTTCATAAAAAATACCTCGCTAATAAGAATTATAGTAATAGTATAATCCTTGGAGTTTGCTCCAAGTCAAGGCTTTTTTATTTGCGGTTTGGATTTTTGGCAAACCAGCCCTTTTGCACGCGCTTTTCTTGCTCAAACAATTCCTTTATGCTCCACAACGAGCAAAACCCCGCTATACTAAGCAAAGGCGAAAGAATTTTCCCCGTGCAAAAAAGCGCCCCCGCCAGCAAGGCTAACCCCACCACTAAAAAAACGGGCCAAATTTTTTTGGAAAAATAATATTCCCCCCAAATCACCAGCGGATGAAACACCCCAATTAACACAAAGGCCGCCGCCCCGATAACCAAACTTTGCCAGTTCATCTGTTGCCTCCTTTCCATATTTGATATTATTACATATATGGCTAAATTAAAAACAATTTTCTTTGGCACGCCCGATTTGTCCGTGCCATATTTGGATTTATTGCATCAATTAACCGATGTGCAACTCGTTGTTACGCAGGCCGACCGGCCCCGCGGGCGCGGGATGGTGATTACCCCCTGCCCGGTAAAACAACGCGCGCTGGAACTGAATTTGCCCGTTTTGTCGCCCGAAAAATTAAAAGATGATTTTGATAAAATAGCCGCCGTGCCCTTTGATTTGGGCGTAGCGGTGGCGTACGGAAAAATCTTCCGTCCCAATTTTTTGGCCTTGCCGAAACTGGGCATTTTAAATGTGCACTTTTCGCTCCTGCCCAAACTGCGCGGCGCGGCGCCCGTCCAACAGGCCTTAATCCAAGGCTACACGCATACGGGAATTTCCGTCTTTTGGATTCGCCCCGGTATGGATGACGGTCCGCTCTTTCTGCAAAAGGAAGCCGACATTTTGCCGCAAGACAACGCCAAAACCCTGTTTGAAAAATTAATCCCGCTCGGGCTGGACGGGTTAAAGGAGTGTTTGGAGCAAATTGAAAAGGGGCATATTGTGCAAACCCCGCAAGAAGGCGAGCCCACCTTGGCCCCGATGCTGGAAAAAGAGGACGCGCTTTTGCGCCCTGAACTTTTAACCGCCGCCGAACTAAACAACCGCGCGCGCGGCCTGGCCTGCGGCCCCAAGCCCAAGGTTCCCTTTACGCACAACGGCAAAACGGAGTGGCTGCAAGTTGTCCGCACCGAACTGGGCGACAACACTTCAAACGAACCCGCGGGCACCGTGCTATTCATTGAAAGAAACCGGGGAATTTTAGTAAAATGTAAAGAAGGAAGTATTTGGTTAAACGAAGTACACCCCGCAGGCAAAAAACCAATGGCAGCCGATGCCTTTGCCAACGGGCGCGGCTTGAAAGCGCACGACGGGGCGTTTAGAGAATAACGTGAGCAACGAACAGAATTTTGACGATTTTTTAAAGAAAACCAATAAAAACCACCGCACCAAATGGATTGTGGCGGGGCTTATTGTGGTGTTCTTTCTTGCGCTGATTTTTATATCGGCGGATTGGGTGCTGGGCGCCTTAGTGCACACCCGCAAGGAAGTTACCGTACCCGATTTAACCAAAAAATCCGTTACGCAGGCTCTTGGATTACTCGCTTCCAACAATTTGGCCTTAAAGCAGGCGGGAGTGGAGTTTGCCAAAGAGGTCGCTCCGGGTTCCGTTTTGCGTCAGTTGCCCTCTGCGGGTTCTACCGTGCGCGAAGGGCGCGTTATCCGCGTGTGGATTAGCCAAGGGGACGAAATGGTTTTCGTGCCCAACACCGTCGGCACCGATTTGAGAAGCGCCCAACTGGCCGTACGCCAAGCGGGGCTTTTGGTGGATAAAGTGGATAACGCCTATTCGCTTACTTACGAAAAGGGCCTCATCGTTGCCCAAACCCCCAAGGCGGACAGTATGGTACAAAAGGGCGATAAAGTTTCCCTTGTGCTTTCCAACGGGGCACCGCCGGCCAGCGTAATTTTGGTCCCCAACTTTAAGAGCAAAAAACTCTCCGAAGCCACCCTGTGGGCCAGTGCGCAAAACATCAATTTAATTATTAAAGAAGATTCTAAATCCGTCTTCCCCAACGGTACGATTGCCGCACAAAATCCGTCGGCAGATAACCAAATCGCCCCCGGCGCCAACTTGGAAGTTACGGTCAGCCGCCGCCAAGCGGGCGACGATGAAAAATCGTACCACCTGCATTACGAAATGCCGCAGGGCAAAAACGCCAGCCGCGTGCGTGTAGTGCTGGAACAGGGCGACGTAGAGAACGAAATTTTGAACGAAACGCGCCAACCAGGCTCTAAAATTGACTTGGAAGTACCGTTTGCGGACAGAGCCACTTTGCGGGTGTTTGTGGACGGTGTTTTAGTGCGCGAAAGAGAACTGCAATGATAAAAATTTCCAAAATGCCCTCCGCAAATGGTAAAATATCTGTTGCGCCCTCTATCCTGTCGGCTGATTTGTGGCAGTTGGGTAGAGACGTCCTCGCCGTGCAAAAGGCCGGGGCGGATTGGCTGCACGTGGATATTATGGACGGGCACTTTGTACCCAATTTAAGTTTTGGGCCGTCCGTTGTAAGTTCTTTGAAAGGAAAAACAGATTTACCGTTAGATACCCATTTAATGGTAGAAAACCCGATGTTGTTTATAGAACCCTTTGCCAAGGCGGGGGCAGACCTGCTTACCGTGCATATTGAAGCAAAGGACGAAATTGTAGAAACGCTTAAACTGATTAAAAGTTTTGGCGTAAAAACGGGTTTATCCATTAAACCCGACACCGACCCGGAACTTATTGCTCCGCTTACGGATTTGTTGGATTTAGTATTAGTAATGACGGTGTACCCCGGCTTCGGCGGGCAAGCATTTTTGCCCGGCAGCGAAGACCAAATCAAGCGGGTACGCCAAATTATCGCCGCTTCCGGCAAGGCAATTTGGCTGGAAGTGGATGGCGGCATTAACGCGCAAACGGCCCCCCGCGCCATAAAGGCTGGGGCGGATGCGCTCGTCGCCGGCAGTGCAATTTTTAAAGCCGCGGACCCTGTATTGGCCCTCAACCAAATCAGACAGGCGGCCCCGGACATTTAATTACAGTCTTTTACCTCGTGTAAAAGCATACAAGGAGAGTCATAATGGCAGTAGTTATCAGATTACAGAGAGTCGGCAAAAAAGCCCAAGCCCAGTACAGAGTAGTGGCGATTGAAAAATCTTCCGCCGTGGGCAAGGAAGCCAAAGAAGTGTTGGGCCAGTATCACCCCTGCAACCCCAATGTGGCCGAACAAGTCAAACTGAATATGCCCAGAGTGGAATATTGGATGAAAGTGGGTGCTAAACCCTCTGAAACCGTCGCGAACTTGATTAAAAAAGCCAGCGCCAAATAATCCCCGCGAGGCATTATGAAAGAATTGGCCACTCTGCTTTTGAAATCTCTTTCCTCTACGCCCGATAATGTGGTAGTGGAAGAAAAGGTTGAGCAGAACAAAGTTTATCTGTCCACCAAGGTGGACGCCGCCGACAAAGGTAAAGTGATTGGGAAAGACGGCTGCATCATCAAAGCGGTGAGAACCGTTTTAAACGCCGCGGCCGCCAAACAGAACAAAAAAGTTACCTTAAAGTTGGAAGATTAATGAAAATAGACGTTATCACCGCTTTTGAAGAAATGATAGACCAAACGCTCTCCCACAGTATTGTGGGGCGGGCGCGCAAGGCGGGGATAATAAAATTGGGTACGCTTTCCCCCCGGCAATTTGCCGAGGATAAGCACAAAACCATAGACGACAGGCCCTACGGCGGTGGCCCGGGGATGCTGATGAAAGCGGAACCGCTTTATCAAGCCATTTCCAAACTGCGCAAGAAGACCTCGTACGTCATTTTAACCAGTCCGCGCGGGCAAGTTTTTAACCAGGAATTGGCTAAAAAACTGGCCAAAAAACGCCACCTGATTGTTGTGTGCGGGCATTACGAAGGGATTGACGCAAGAATATATCCCGAGGTGGATTTAGAGGTGTCGCTTGGCGACTACATTTTAACGGGCGGAGAATTGGCCGCCTGCGTGATGATAGACGCCATTACCCGATTGCAACGGGGCACCTTTAAAAAAGAGGACGTAACGTCTTTGGAGTCGTTTGAAGGGCATTTGCTGGAAGCCCCGCAATATACGCGCCCAGAAGTATGGCGCGGGCGGAAAGTTCCGGCGGTGCTATTAAACGGCAACCATAAAGAAATTGAAGCGTGGAAACACGAACAAGCATTACAGATTACAAAACAGTTAAGACCCGATTTGCTTGAAACCGCCTCTCAAAAGTCAAAAAAGGTCCAAAAGAAAAAAACGATTCGGAGGAAGTAAGTTTTATGAATATCAACGAAATTAAACACAATCTTAAAACCAATGTACCGGTTTTCAAAGCCGGCGACACCGTCAGAGTAAAAGTAAAAGTTGTTGAAGGCGACAACGAAAGACTCCAAGCCTTTGACGGCGTGGTTATCGCCCGCAGAGGAAGCGGCATCAGCGAAACGTTCACCGTACGCAAAATCTCTTTCGGCGTAGGCGTGGAACGCATTTTCCCGGTGCACTCCCCCCGCGTGGACAGCATTGAAGTCCTCAAAGTGGGCAAGGTAAGAAGAGCAAAACTCAACTACCTCACCAAACTCTCCGGTAAAGCCGCCCGCTTGCAGGAAGTTAAAAAAGTGGTGTCCGCCGACGCTGCTGCCGAAACTCCGGCCGCCGCTGAAACGGCCCAAGAGGCGAAATAGTTATCCAAACGGAATAACAAACTCCGAACATACCCCTGCGGTTACTAGTCCCGCAGGGGTTTTCTTTTTGCACCAATAAATACTTTATACAACCGTATTCGCTCGTATAGTTTATGGATAATAATATGATAAAAAAGGCCCCAAGGTTTACTTACATACTTAGGGCCTTAAAATGTTAATTGTTATTAATTCATTTCTATAATATCTACGAAGCCACCGCCAGCACCCGGCCCAGTCGGGCCTACACAGTTAGACAAACTATCAGTAGTACCACACGTTACACAATAGTATCCCAAGTAGTTAGAAGTACCTGATGTACCATTATCGGCACACTTATAAGTCAAAATATACAGACGTTGTTCGCCGAGAGTGCAATTACACTCTTGTCCAGCCTTACAATTAATAGGGCCTTTGGTATTGAGGGTTTCACTGCCGCACGTCATATTTCCATCCCAGTATTTATGTACCCACGAAGAACAACTGCCCATGCCCGATCCACCAACCCTCTTTGTTTTCCAAACAGCACTTGTTAAGCAAGTATATTGTTTTTTCGTCGGACACTCGGTAATTAAATCATATTTACAGGTGCTATAATTCCAACGATACAACCGGGAATTATCAGTATCCCCTGGGCAGGTTACCGTATATTCTTCTTTTCCGCTCCTGGTAGGAGAACAAACCGTTTTTTCCGCTTCCCCGCAGACCAAGTAAACCTCGTCCTTGTTTTTGAGTTTTAACTTCTGCCAACTCATTGTTTCCCCGCTGCACGCAGGGAATTTATAGCCGAACAAGTTTAACTCGCTCAAATACATATTGTCCGCTTGGAGCGTATAACCTTGCTTATAATTGCCTACGCGCAAATTGGTTTCAAAGTCAAAGTCCGCCGTTCCGTTTCCGCTACCCATAATAGCCGTAGAGCCTACAATAGCAGGTGCATCATTAAGTTCCAGTTTTCCCCCCGCTATTTTTAAAAGGTTATTTACGCGCAAGGATTTACCCGTATTAAAACCCTCGTCTGTTGTACAACCCAAATTCATTTGGCAGGCAGATGTTAAGCCCACATCCATTTGCTTCATTACATCCACTTGGCTATATGCCACATATTTGACGGGGAAATATGTTACCATTGTCATCTTATTGGCACCTGCGGCCATAGAGGCAGTAGAGACCAATAAAGAACATAAGCCTATAAATATTTTCTTCATTTTTTCTCCTTGTTAAGGCCTTTATATTTGAGCAA
>CAVKWQ010000048.1:0-11432 GCA_963660385.1 Muribaculaceae bacterium | reverse complement strand
ACCGCGATTTATCAAAATTTTAACAAAAAAAAAAAACGAAACAACCCCTTTATAACAGACTGCCAAAAAGACAACGACAAAAACGACAGATCCTGGATAAAAACACTCCGGGATGACGGCCCAACAACACGACGAAACAAGGCCGTTATAAAATAAAAGTCATCCTGAATTTATTTCAGGATCTACTGATTGGGTAGTTGGTTGTTATAGTTGTTTTTAACAACCCATAAGGTAGATTCTGAAACAAGTTCAGAATGACCGCTAATTTAATAAGAAGCCCTTTTCTCCCTTGTCATCCTGGACTAATTTTTTGGAAATACTAAGAAAAGAAAAAGCGAAGCAAGATATAAAACTAAAAGCCCCGGAATAATCCGGGGCTTTTAAATGGAGCGGGCGAAGAGAATCGAACTCTCGTCTCAACCTTGGCAAGGTCGCGTTCTACCATTGAACCACGCCCGCGTAAATCTGTTTACCTTCAACACATAAATTATAACAATTTTTTTGCAATGTGTGCAACAATTATTTTTTCATCGCCTTTTTTGAGGCGTTCCCCGTCGGAGAATTACCTCCCAGCAAAATATTTGCAATCGGTTTTAAATATGTATTTTGCTGCACCGCTTTGCGGATATTGGGGTTGCGTTGCAATTCTTTTAAGTATGGGTTGGACGCAATAATGCGCGCGGCCTCTTGCGGGCGGTCGCGGAAATATTTAACCGCCTTACTGATAAGCAAGTAACTCATAAAGCGGCTGTTTGCCACCGCCAGCACCATCGGCTCGCTGGCGAGCACCTGTTTGACGGTTTCGCTGTCAAAAAATCCCGCCATTGCATTTTGGTCCCCGCTAAACGCCAAGAGCAGTTGCGGGTCCTCCAACAAGGGGGCCACATCCGGGCGGGCCAAAAAGGCTTTGCACATTTTATCATTGGCCAGCAGATAGCGCATCAAATCCGGGTCCGAGATATTGGACGAAAAATTGGTTGTAAGCGCCCACGGGGCCGCGCCGATAATTTCATAACTTTTGGGCGTAAACGCCTTAAAATTAAAACGGCTGATAATCGGCAAGGTGGAACCCAAGTTGCTCACCGCCACGTTGCGGTCCTGCCCTTCTTGCAGTTGCACATATGTTACGCCCGTATTGGGGTTAAATTCGGTATTTGATACGGCAAGTCCTTTTACTTGGTTGGGGTCCAAGGCCGCCGTTAAATTATCAGCCCGTTTTTGGGCAGACAAAATAATCACCAGCGTAATTAACACCAACGCCACCACACTTATACCCACGCCCAACAAAAGCGTGTCCTGCGTGCGTTTTTCGGCCGTAACGGGCGCTTTGGCTTGATTAGCCCCCTGCGGGTTTTGGGCCGCTTGTTTTTTTTGGTGATACTTGGCGGGATTGCGCAGTAAATCCATTAATTCTTCTTTCTTCATAACATACGGCCGTTCTGCCGGACCTCCATATCAAGTATAATTTATTATATGAAATCTTATACCCAATATCTAACGGTTTGTACGGAAAAGCACTACGAAATCGTAAACATCACGCCGCAGGTAGAGGCGGCCTTGGCCGAAAGCGGCATTAAAGAAGGTTTGTGCCTGGTAAACTCAATGCACATTACGTCCAGCGTGTTTATTAACGATAACGAGTGCGGATTGCACGCGGATTTTTTGCGCTGGGCTGAAAAACTGGCCCCTTACGGAGTAGATAAGTACCAGCATAATTTGACCGGGGAAGACAACGGCGATGCGCACTTAAAGCGCACCTTGCTCGGTCGTGAAGTGGTCGTGGCGGTAACGGACGGGCGGCTGGATTTCGGCCCGTGGGAAACGATTTTCTACGGGGAATTTGACGGCCAAAGAAATAAACGGATTTTGATTAAAATTATTGGAGAGTAAAATGAAGAAGACTATTTTTTATCACGATACGGACTGCGGCAATGTGGTGTATTACGCCAACTATTTAAAATATTTTGAAGAAGCCCGCACCCTGTATATGGCGGAGAAAGGTTTTTCCGTGCCCGCCCTTATTGAACGCGGCTTATACTTTGTAGTAGCCCGGCAGGAAGTAGAATACAAATATTCCGTGCGCTATGCGGACGTAATTGACGTTTCCACCAAAGTTTTGGAAGTTTCGGACATTAAAATTGTGTTTGAAAACCTGATTACCAACCAAAACGGCCGCTTGTGCACCAAGGGCAAAACCACGCTGGTTTGCGTAAACAAAAACGGGATGCCTACCCCGATGGGCGCGGACGTAAAGGACGCAATGGCTCCCGCCGCATAAGTTTATTTCACCGCCAGACAAAAACGGAACGCTTCATAAAAAGCGTTCCGTTTTTTTAAATCTGCCGCCAGCGCCAACTAAACGATTTTTTCCTCGTCCTCTTTGGCTTTGGCGATTTCCTTATCCAACCGGGCGGCCAAGCGTTTTAACACCGTTTGCGTATTTTTCTTCCACTCTTTGAGTTCGCGCAATTCGGCTTCTGTGCTTTTTAATTTTTCCAGGCCATCTTCTAACGTGCGCACCCGCGCCTTCAAAGCGCTGTTCTCGCCCTGCAATTCCTTCTGCCGGGCGAGAACCTGCGAGGTTAAAAGTTCCAGTTGTTTTAATTTTTCCTGCATATTACCGCAGTTCCGCGCCCACTTGTCCGCGCAACTGTTCCACAATGCGGTTAAACGCTTCGTCCGTTTCCTTGTCCTTCAAGGTGCGTTCTTTATTGAAAAACGCCAAACTAAACGTAACGCTCTTTTTGCCCGCGGGCAAATGTTCGCCTTGATATAAGTCAATCAAGTGATAGTTCATATCCACATCAAGCGGCGTTTTTTCAAGCGCGCTGACGATGTCTGCATAGGATACTTTTTCATCCACTACAACAGACAAATCACGCAAGGACGGAGGGAAAACCGCCACGTCCTTGGCGGGTTTAAAGTCCTGTGCGGAGAAAGCCTTTTCAATAAGTTTTGTAGCAAACTCAAAGCCCCACACTTCGGGCGTTTTAATGCCACAGGCCTTTAACGCCAGCGGGTGGAATTTGCCGAACACGCCGATTACTTTGCCGCCCAGCATAATATCCATACAAATTTTGGGATGCATATACACCGGGGCTTTTTTGGACGGAACCAAGATTAAGCCTTCCACATCCGCCAGTACGGCTTGCATCAGCCCCTTTAACCAGTAAAAATCTACCGGTTTTTCCGCCCCGCCAAAGAATTTTTCCTGCTCCAAGGTGCCCGTCAATACGCCGGATACGGCATATCCTTCCACCGGGAAGCCTTTAATAGATTGGAACGTTTTGGTCGTTTCAAATAACGCCAAGTTGGTATTACCAAAGCGGAAGTTGCTCTCCACATTTTTAAGCAAAGAGGGCAATAGCGTCGGGCGTAAATAATCCCACCCTTGGGCCAAGGCGTTTTTAATTTTAATGCAGAACTTGGGGTCAAAGCCAAAGGTTTTGAGTTCCTTTTCACCCAAGAAATCAATGTTCTTGCACTCGCAGAAACCCGCGCCGATTAAAGCCGCGGCATATTTTTTGCCCAAATCAATGCCTTTGGGATTATCGGCAAATTGCAGGCTGGCCTTGGTCTCGCTGACGGGAATCATATTATAGCCTGCAAAGCGCGCGGCTTCTTCGGCCAGGTCCCACTTGTGGTTTAAATCGCGGCGGTGCGTAGGAGCCTTAAAGGTCCATTTGTCGCCGTCTGCGTGAAATTCCGCCGCCAAGCGGCCGAAAATTTCTTTCAGGCGTTCATCGCTAATCTGCGTACCCAAAATAGCGTTAATTTCCACCGGAGTAAACGTAACCGTCGGGTTTTCGTATTTAACGGGGTAAACGTCGTTAATTTCGCTGGGAGTGCCGCCACAAATTTGCACAAACAAATCGCTCGCGCGGCGCATCGCCGTCATTGCACCCTCAATATCCGTACCGCGTTCAAAGCGTTGGGAAGAATCAGACGAAATGGCAAACTTTTTGACCGTTTTATTAATGGTCGGCGGATTAAAATAAGCGGCTTCAATAAAAATATCTTTGGTATCTTCTTTAATACCGCTGTCTAACCCACCCATAATGCCCGCCAAGGCCGTGGCCTTTTTGGTATCGGCAATCATCAGGCAGTTAGCGTTTAACGTCAGTTCACGCCCGCCCAAAACGGTAAATTTTTCCCCTTCTTCCGCGTTGCGGACGATAACCGTATCGCCCTCTACTTCGCGCAAATCAAACGCGTGGAGCGGGTTGCCCAGTTCAAACATTACATAGTTGGTTACGTCCACGAGTGCGTTTTTGGGGTTGAGGCCCATCGCGGCCAAGCGGGTTTTAAGCCACTCGGGCGATTCGGCGTTTTTTACCCCGCGGATAATGCGCCCGATATAGCGCGGGCAAGCTTCGGCGTTCTTAATTTCTACGTTAAGAGCCTTGCCTTCGCCGGGCAAATCTTTAATAGCAGGCATTTTGACGGGCTTATTAAGCAAAGCCGCCAGTTCGCGCGCCACACCCAAGTGGGAAAGCAAATCGGGGCGGTTAGAGGTGATTTCCAAATCAAACAAGGAGTCCGCCTTGCCGTAGAGCGTAGAAACATCCGTGCCCAGTTCCAAATTTTCATCCAGCACCAAAATACCGTGCGCGCGGGTATGGGTTAAGCCTAATTCGTCAGACGAGCAAATCATCCCCTCGGACGGCACGCCGCGCAGCACCACGGGCTTCATAATCATTTTGCCCACGCGGGCGCCCAACAGCGCAAGCGGCACCTTTTGGCCAACGGCCACGTTCGGCGCGCCACACACCACGCGCTGGGTTTTGCCGCCGCCTAAATCCAGGGTTACCAAGTGCAAATGGTCGGAATTGGGGTGGTCTTCAATTTTGATGATTTGCGCCACGCGCACGCCCTCAAAATCCGCGCCCGTTTTTTCCACGGAAGCCACTTCAATACCGAGGTCGGTCAGTTTTTTTACCAACTCCTCGGGGGTTAAATCAATATCAATAA
Source organism: Muribaculaceae bacterium (assembly GCA_963660385.1). Classification (GTDB taxonomy): domain Bacteria; phylum Elusimicrobiota; class Elusimicrobia; order Elusimicrobiales; family Elusimicrobiaceae; genus Avelusimicrobium. The sequence goes on along the minus strand of CAVKWQ010000048.1, from coordinate 6,461 downwards.
AATCTTTGAGCCAAGAATACAAAATTTTCATAATCCGTCCTTAAAATTGTTTGAGTACGCGCAAGTCGTTTTCGTAAAACGTGCGGATATCTTTAATGTTGAGCATCATCATCGCCAAGCGTTCCACGCCCATACCAAAGGCGTACCCGCTAAACTGTTCGGGGTCAATGCCACAGTTTCTAAGCACATTGGGGTGCACGACACCCGCGCCCAACATTTCAATCCAGCCGCTGCCCTTACACACATTACAGCCCTTGCCTTGGCAGAAGACGCATTTCACGTCCACTTCTACGCTGGGTTCCGTAAACGGAAAGAACGACGGGCGGAAGCGGATTTCGGCCTTGTTGCCAAAGAGGCCTTTCATAAAGGCGGTTAAATCGCTTTTGAGGCTGGCCATACTGACATTTTTATCTACATACAAGCCTTCAATTTGGTGGAATACGGGGCTGTGCGTAGCATCTAAACTGTCGTTTCTAAACACGCGGCCCGGGGCCATAATGCGAAGTGGCGGTTTGTGTTTTTCCATATAGCGGCTTTGCACGTTAGAGGTGTGCGTGCGCAGTACGAGCGGCATTTTGCCGTCCACAAAGAAGGTATCCTGCGCGTCGCGCGCCGGGTGGTGCAGGGGGATGTTAAGCAAATCAAAGTTATGCTTTTCGTCCTCCACCCAGGGGCCTTCGGCCCACTCAAAACCCAAGCGGGAAAGAATCGCCGTCATACGGTCCTGCGCCACGGAAAGCGGGTGGCGGTGGCCTTTGGCCACGGGGTAGCCGGGGAGAGTCAAATCCAAATTTACTTTATTTAATTCGTCGTTAATTTGTTTAGCGGCAAAAAATTCGGTTTTTTCGTCCAGCGCGGCGGAGAGGGCGGCCTTTAAGGCGTTGCCCAAGGGGCCGGCTTGTTTCTTTTCTTCAATGGAAAAATCTTTTAAACCTTTTAAAAGTTCCGTTAATGCGCCTTTGCGCCCGAGGGCCGCTACGCGCAGTTCTTCCACGGCGGCTAAATCGGCCGCTTGGCTGATTTTTGTTTTGTAGTCCTGCTCAATAGCGGAGCAGGCTTGTTGAAATTCGGTGATAGTCATATATCTTATTATAGTATTTTAGGCGGCTGTATAGGGAAAATAAAGCGGAATTTTAAGAAGTTGTTTCCTTTTGTCCGTTTCTGTTGTTAAGGCAGGGCTTGGCCCGCTTTGTATCCGTGGCGGCAATCGGGATACGCTTTTACCTTTTGGTTGTTTGGTTGCCCTTGCCGTGCCGTTAAGGCAGGGCTTGACCCGTTCTGTATCCGTGGAGACAATCGGGAAACGCGTTTACCTTCTGGTTGTTTGGTTGCCCTTGCCTTGTTTATAAAAGGCGGTTTTGGCGGAGGAGCATTTTTATTTGTTTGAGCCGCAGGCGAGTTGTAAAACGCGCCGCTTGTCCTCACGGATACGGGCTGGCCCTGCGAGTTTTTTGTTACTTTTTGCCGATGCAAAAAGTAAAAGGAATATTTTGCTTCTTTTTGCACACAAAAGAAGGAAAAAAGTAAAATAACCTTATATGGCCAAAGAGATTGTTCAAGTAGAAATCAAGCGTATCCCGCTGGATATAGAAACCACCGAACTCGGCGCCGTGGAACTGACGGACCTGGCCGCGACGGTGGAAAAATATATGCAGAGTTTGGACGAAATAGATACGCTCAAACAAGCCCTTATGACCGCACTTCACTTTGCGGCCGTAGCGTATTTGCAACGCCAAAACGACGGCGGAAAACGCAAGGAAGAAGAATCCCGCGTGGACGATTTGATTGTAAAACTGCAATCCGCCCTGAACGCCAACCATAAATAAATTTATGCAAGAAGACGAAAATATTCCGCTGGCCGCGCGCCAAGCACCCAAAACCTTAGAAGAATTTGCCGGGCAGCCGCACTTGTTGGGCCCGGGTAAAATGTTGCGCCGCCTGCTGGAAGCGGATATGATTAAATCCGCCGTTTTCTTTGGCCCGCCCGGCTGTGGCAAAACGGCCACTGCGCGCTATATCGCTTCGCGCACGCAGGCCTATACGGTGGAACTAAACGCCGCCGCCGCAGGGGTGGCGGATATTAAAAAGGTTCTGGCGGAAGCCAAGGAGCGCGCACGCACGCCCACCTTTGACCAGAAGCGCACCTTGGTCATTTTGGACGAAATCCACCACTTTAATAAAACCCAGCAGGACGTATTATTGCCGTCCGTGGAGCGCGGGGACATTATTTTAATCGGCATTACGACCGAAAACCCATACTTTTATATTAATACCGCGCTGTTATCCCGTTTTTCTGTTTTTGAATTTAAAGCGTTGGGCGAAAAAGATTTACTTAAAATTTTAACGCGCGCGGCCGAAAAGGAACACGCGCAAATCGCCCCGGACGCCGCCGACTATTTTATCACACAAGCCAACGGCGACAGCCGCAAAATGCTAAACGCGGTCGAACTGGCGTTTGTAACCACGGAACCGGGCGAGGATAAAATCAAACACATTACCTTGGAAATCGCGCAAGAGTGCATCCAGCGCCGCCACTTAAATTACGATAAAAAGGGCGACGAGCACTATGATATTATTTCCGCTTTTATTAAATCTATGCGCGGTTCGGACCCGGACGCCGCCGTTTATTGGCTGGCGCGTATGCTGGAAAGCGGCGAGGACCCGCGCTTTATCGCACGGCGCATTTTAATTTGCGCCAGCGAGGATGTGGGGCTTGCCGAACCTGCCGCGCTGATGATTGCGCAGGCCGCGTTCCAAGCGGCGGAAGAGTTGGGTATGCCCGAAGTCCGCATCCCCTTGGCGCACGCGGCTATTTATGTGGCCTGCTGCCCCAAAAGTAACTCCGCTTACTTGGCAATGGACGCCGCCCTGCAAGAAGTGCGCGAAGGCAAGTACCGCCCGGTGCCGGACAATTTGCGCTCCGGCGGCAAAAACCGCGGCTACAAATACGCGCACGATTACCCCAACCATTACGTTAAACAACTCTATATGCCCAGCCCAATGAAATTTTTTAAACCCGGTGTTTTGGGCAAAGAAGCCGCCCTCATTGAACGGCTCAAAAAAATCAAAGGAGAATAAATGGAACCCGAAGCCCCTTTCAGAGGACAGGTTTTCACTGTTACCGCCATTACGCTTGCTGTTAAGCAAACGTTAGAAGGTGTGTTCCGTGATATTTTTGTAGAGGGCGAAATCAGCAACTTGCGCGAAGCCGCCAGCGGGCATATTTACTTTGATTTAAAGGACCGCGAAGCCCTATTATCTGCTGTAATGTTCAAATGGGACGCGCGCAAATTCCCGGGCGAACTGCAAGAAGGGTTACAGGTCCGCGTGTGGGGAAGTTTATCCTGTTACGCCAAACAAGGGCGCTACCAAATTGTGGTAAAAACCGTAGAAGCCCTCTCCAAGGGAAACCTGTATTTAGAATTTGAAAAACTAAAAAAGAAATTAGAGGCCGAGGGCCTCTTTGCCCCCGAGCATAAAAAACCGATTCCCGCTTATCCCCAGCGTATTGGCGTGGTAACCTCGCCCACGGGTGCGGCGGTGCGGGATATTTTATCCGTATTAAAACGCCGCAGTCCGCATTTGGAAATTTTAATTGCCCCGGTGCTTGTGCAAGGGGACGAAGCCGCCCCGCAAATTGCCCAAGCCATTGCGGATTTAAACCGCTTTAAACCTGCCCTAGATGTGTTATTAGTTGGGCGCGGGGGTGGAAGCATAGAAGATTTGTGGGCGTTTAACGAAGAGGTTGTCGCGCGCGCTATTTTTAAAAGCAAAATTCCCGTTATTTCGTGCGTAGGGCACGAAGTAGATTTTACGATTGCCGATTTCGTAGCCGATTTACGCGCCCCCACTCCGTCCGCCGCGGCGGAACTGGTGGTAAAAAATTCCCAAAACACGCAAGATTACATCAAGCAATTACAAAAACGCTTGTTGCAATCCGTTAGTTTGTTCTACGAGCGCGCCAAACGCCGCTACGACCTGTGCGTAAACAGCCGCGTATTTGCACACCCGGAAACCATTACGCAAAATAAAGAACAGGATTTAGACGAATTAACCTCCCGGCTGGAAACCGCTTGGAAGGAAAAACTGAATAATTTTTCGCACCGCTTTAATTTAGCCCAAGGGCAACTGGCGGCACTCGGCCCGCAAGCCGTATTAAAACGCGGGTACAGCATTACGCGCAAGCGGGACGGCTCCGTCATCAGCCGGGTAAACCAAACCGCCCCGGGCGAAACCGTATATATTCAAGTACAAGACGGTATGATTCATACCACCGTTAAGTGAGGATTTATGACAAAATTTAATTTTGAAAAACAACTCTCCCGCTTGGAGGAAATCGTTGCCAAGTTGGAGGAAGAACAAACCGATTTGGACGCGTCCGTCAAACTGTTTGAAGAGGGCGTAACCCTGTCCAAGGAACTTTCGCAAAAGTTGGAAACCGTCAAATTTAAGGTGGAAGAATTAAAAAAGAAAGGGGCCGAAATGATGACGGAACCCTTTGACACCGAACTGGCCGAGGACGAAAATGGCAAATAAAAAATTACGCCTGGATATGGCACTTGTAGAACAGGGCTTCTTCCAAAGCCGCAACCGCGCGCAAGCCTCCATTATGGCGGGCGAAGTGTTGGTAAACGGCGAAATTGACACCCGCGCCGACCGCACCATTTTGCCCGAGGACCAAATCTCCCTCAAAGAAAAATCCTGCCCGTATGTGTCGCGCGGCGGCCTGAAACTGGCCGGGGCTTTAAAGCATTGGAACATTGATATTAAGAACAAAGTGTGTGTGGATATTGGCGTGGCGACGGGCGGATTTAGCGACTGTATGATTCAGGCCGGGGCCAAAGAGGTCTATGGCGTGGACGTGGGCAAAGGGCAACTGGCTGACGAAATGCGCCGCTACAAGAACTTCCATTTTAAGCCCGAAACCAACGCCCGCTATATGACGGCGGATTTGTTTGACGAGGCTCCGCAATTTGCGGCGGTGGATGTGTCTTTCATTTCGCTTACAATGATTATGGAGCCGCTTTTTAAAGTAATGGCGCCGGAAAGTGAAATCGTATTTTTAATTAAACCGCAATTTGAACTGACACCCAAACAAGTACCGCACGGCATTGTAAAAACCGAGGAAAACCGCCAACTGGCAATTAAGCGCGTGCAGGATTTCTTTAAGGAAAACTTACAGGAAAAATACGGCGGCATTTGCGGCGAAGTGATTGAAAGCCCCATCAAAGGCACGCACGGCAACACCGAATACCTTTGGCACGTTACCCTGCGGGCCGCACGCTGCGCGCCGCAGATTTAGCGTCCTCTTTTGATTAACGGAGCAATCCTGTTCTTGCAATGGCGCTACCTAATAAAACAGCCTTACGGGCGGCAGATTGGCCGCGCCCTTTTGATTAATAGGGCAACGCTTTTTTTGTAATGTTGCAAACAAACAAAACGACACCAATAAATAAAGCAAAGCCGTTATAAAAATGGGGGTCATTCTGAACTGGCGGCCCGCAGGGTTTTCAGAATCTACATCTTGGGTAGTTTGTCGTTCGGTCCAACAGTAATGAACAACAACCCAATAGGTAGATCCTGAAATAAATTCAGGATGACCTCTTATTTCGTGAAACTCCCCGGGTTCATTACGCCCGGGGTGCTTTTTATATTTGCTAAAAACCCATACTTTGGCACAGCCCTGTAATTCTGCTACTGCAAGAAGTTTTCCCGGGATTTTCCGACTGGTCCAACCAAACCGTATAAGTGGCTTGTGAACGAGCCACAATATCACTTGTTCCTTGGTCAAAACCAAAGTTATCAACCCCGTGCTTGTCATAAAAAACAAGATTTTGCTTGGGCCCGGCAAACATATCCACAACAAATTTGTCGCATATCAGCAAATACCGTCCCTCCCGTTCGGAACACCCGGGATACGTAATATCCAAATCGCTCCAATACATCGGGTAATCCCCGTTTGCCATATAATATACTTCCATTGCGTCTTTGAGTGATTTCCCGGCCGTAATCATTTGCGTATAACGCGCCTTGGCCACGGCCTTTTGGTATTGTGGCAGGGCGACACCCGCCAAAATGCCGATAATAAGCACGACTACTAATAGTTCTATCAAGGTAAAACCACGGCTAACAACCCAAGCAGTAGATCCTGAAACAAGTTCAGGATGACCTCCTTTTTTCATAAAGTCGTCATTCCCGAGTGTGGGGCGGCCCGCAGGGTTCGGGAATGACAAAATAGAGGTATTTGCCGTACGGCCACTTGTTGTTAAGCCGTCATCCCGTAGGGTCTTTATACGGGATCTGTTGTTGCCGTTATAGTTGTCATCCCCGAGGAATTTAGTCGGGGATCCGTTGTTGTCGTTTTCTTTTTTAAATAACGACAGATTCCCGACTACAACTTTCGGGAATGACAAAATAGAGGTAAATCCTTTCATTTTTTCTCCTTGTTAAGGCCTTTATAT
>CAVKWQ010000047.1:0-12114 GCA_963660385.1 Muribaculaceae bacterium | reverse complement strand
CTGTTTCTGTTCTCCACTTGTAGTCCCATTTCTCACCTATAACTTTCCAATAGGGAGGATCAGCAATTGTCAAATCAAAGAAATTTTCTTTGTATTTCTTTAATTCGTCTATACAATCACCGCAAATAATTTTATTATCCAATTTTTTTGGCATAGAAACATTCCCCCCTGCCTTACTATCATTATAGAAAATTGTGACCTTCTATTCATTATGGCTCTTATCGCTTTTAATTGCCAGTATTTAGTTTAAAAACTTCTGCAATTCTTTTCAAGAGATTTTAATATTATAGTGTCCAAAAGTATGTAGAATGGTCACTATAGAAAAGGCGGTTCGATATGATATTAGGCATAGAATTTTTTAGTGTTATAGTGTCCAAACTGTGACCACTAGTTTCATAGATGTTTTTGCTAATTTTGCTCATTTTGCATACTTCTTCGTCGAGAACCACAAAATGTATAAATTCCCACCTTCCGCACCGAACCTGATGTTTTTTGCACTATACTGTGACATGCTTTTGCTTCCGAAAATAGAAATCCTCGTCGAGAAAATGGCAAAATTATAGTGTCCAAAGTATGCTTTTTGTGTGTCCAAAATTGGGTATTTTTGGGGTTTTTGAAAAGTGAGTAAAAATGAGTAATTTGTCGATGAGAAATGATAAAAAAATACCACCCTCTTTTTCAGAACGGGTTTTTGCTTAAAAAGTGCGCCCAACAGGAATCGAACTTATATTCCTTTTATGTTGTTGTACTTGACTTCTAGGCCATAGTAAGCCGTAATGTGTATAGGAGGGGATATGACTGACTATACACATTGTACTGTTCAGCAGTTGCGTGCCAAATGGACCGAAGTAATCAACCGGCCGATACCGCCAATTCGTCGCAGCCTAATCATTAAATATCTAATTTGGTATGAACAAGCCAAGCGGGAGAAAATTTCTTTCCTTGGCTTTTTTAATGAGGTTAAACAGGCTTCTGTGTCGGTCAATAAACACACTGTTATCTTGGAAGCCGGATCTAAAATCACGCGTTCTTATAAGGGAGTTGTCCATACAGTAGAAGTTATCTCTAATGGCTATTTATACAACGACAAACAATACAAAAGCCTATCGGGTATTGCCAAAGCCATTACAGGTAAAAGTTGGAACGGCAAAGTATTTTTTGGGGTGAAAGATGAAAAGTAAAATACGGTGTGCCATCTATACACGTAAATCCAGCGAAGAAGGCTTAGAGCTTGAATTTAACAGTTTGCAGGCTCAGCGGGAGGCGTGTGAAGCCTATATAAAAAGTCAAAAGCACGAGAATTGGCAGCTTTTATCCACAAAGTATGATGATGGCGGATACTCTGGCGGGACATTAAACAGACCCGCTTTGCAGCAATTATTATCGGATATCAAGGCTGGGCTTATAGATATAATTGTGGTGTATAAGATAGACCGATTAACCCGCAGTTTAATGGACTTTAGCAAAATTGTAGAGGTATTGGATAAGCATAACGCGTCTTTTGTATCTGTCACACAGCATTTTAATACCACTACCAGTATGGGGCGGTTAACACTCAATATGTTATTATCATTTGCCCAATTTGAGCGGGAAATAACCGGGGAGCGTATAAGGGACAAAATCGCCGCTAGCAAGAAAAAAGGGATGTGGATGGGCGGCAAACCGCCACTCGGGTATTACCGCAAAGATAAAAAGATATATCCGGATGAAGAAAAAGTAAAACTTGTTAATAGTATATTCAAAAAGTATGTTGAACTCAAAAGTACCACACTTGTAAAAGAGTGGTTAAATAAACAAGGCCACCCTATATCTGTTGGGAACTTAAACTGTATCTTACGCAATAAAGCCTATATCGGCTTTGTCGGGCATAAAGGTACTTGGTATCTGGGGGAACATCAAGGCATAATTCCAATAGGACTATTTGACCAAGCCCAAGCGGTTAAGAGCAGTAACCGTATCAACCGGCAGCATTATAACCCCAGTAAAAGCCTTTTGGCGGGGAAGTTATACGATGATAAAGGCAACGTAATGAGCCCCAGTTGGAGTACGGGGAGCCAAGGGAAGAAATACCGCTATTATGTCAGCCAAGCAGTTATTAAGAAGGATCCTAGTAAAATAGGGCAAATAAGTAAGATATCCTTACCCAAACTGGAAGAATTTATAGATAACTGGTTCGCCCAGTTTATACGGGATAAGGCCAAAATATATCCATATCTTAAAGGTTTTGATATTGCGAAACAGAAGGGAATTATAAATAAACTTACTTCCTACACAATCACCCGCAACACAGAACAAGCCCTTATCAAGCGGGTGGATATATCTCTCAAACACATCAAAATCACTGTATACGAAGAACAAGTAACGGAACTGTTAAATGCCCTCTATGAAAACAGAGATATGAACCTGCTGCAATCCGAACGAGAACATCCTTATACGGAGGACTATCACATAGGCATTATAGACAACGGAGCCAAAGTATTGGTAGGGCAAAAGATTAAACCTAACCCTCGTAAAGATATTAATTTGATTAACATTTTGGCACAAGCATTTAAGTGGCACCAAGATATATTAGAGGGTAAAATGCTAAAAGAAGTAGCGCAACGGGAAGAAAAGACCGAGCAATATGTACGGCGAATCCTTGAACTGAGTTTTTTATCGCCAAAAATCGTACGGGCCATCTTCAATGGCACCCAGCCGGCTGATTGTACTCTTAAAAGGTTGTTATCTATCCATACGTCCAACTGGCGCGAACAAGAGGAAGAATTCTGCCGTTAAACAACTTCCCCAACGGAAAGACAGCATAAAAATATAAAAAGCGAATAAAACACAAAAATCGGCGCAAAAGAGGCTGCTGTAAGTTGAGTAAAAGAAAATCCCCGTCGGGAGTTAATCCTAACGGGGATAAATGCTAATAATTAAAAACTAAAATACGGAGAGGGAGAGATTCGAACTCTCGATACGGTTTCCCGTATGCAGTCTTTCCAGGACTGTGCCTTAAACCGCTCGGCCACCTCTCCAAAATCGGTGTGCGGTCTAATGACTACCTGTTTATTATAGCAAAAAAATGTGCTGGTGGAAAAGTTTTCGTTAAAATCAGCGTTTAAATGTGCGCACTTGGAAGCCCAACACCCGCCCGATAAGCATTAGCGGCACCAATATAAAAATGCTAAACGCCGCCACGAGGAGCGTCATAATAAACCCAAAGGCCAGCACCAAAATTCCGCCGAAGATTCCCCCAGTGTCGCCTTTTTGGCGCGCAGAATCCTTGGGCGGTTGCTCCCCCCCAATGGGGTTGCCGTTTTCGTCCAAAATTTCGGGCTCTATAATTTCTTCCGTGCGGGCCAAGTTTTTATTTTCCATACTTATATTATGGCATAATCGGGGCCATTTGCACAGCCTGCCCGGGCCTAGGCAAGCAATTTGCCAAATTGGTAAAATATACATATATTAAAAACAGGAATACGAAAATGAAGAAACTACTATCCCTGCTTACCCGCAGACCCGAAGTCCCCGCCACCCGCTTGGTGGCTATATTGTCCGCCTATTTCTTGGTGCTAATGAACATCAGTTTTTGGCGTTTCGTTTTCACGCACGTCAGCATTTCCGGCTTTGCGGACGGCGTATTTTTATTGTCCTTACCTATATTGATTTTTACCGTTATTTATGCGGCCTTTTGCGTGTTGTTATTGCCGTATGTGGGCAAGCCGCTTATGGTGCTGATTCTTATCGTGTCGGCGGCCGTCAACTATTTAACCTATCAGTTCGGCGTGTTTATTGATGCCGATATGATCCGCAACACCTTTGAAACCAACCCCGGTGAGGTAAAGGACTTAATCACCCTGCGTTCCGTTTCGTGGCTGGTTTTATTGGGCATTTTGCCGTCGCTTATTTTGTGCCGCGTAAAAATTATTTTTAAACCCTTTTTTAAAGAATTAACCGGGCGCTTGGCCCGCGTGGGCATTTTGCTTTTGTGCTTGGTGGTATTAGCACCGTTTGTTTATAAGGAATACGCTTCCTTCGGGCGCAACAACCGCCAAGTGCGCCGCTTGGTTATTCCGCATAACTATGTGTATGCCACAGTACGCTATTTCCAGATAGAGGCCCAACACCGCCGCCCGTTTACCAAACTGGACGAAGAAGCCAAACACGTTCCGTACCACGACGAAAAGAAAACGGTTTTCGTGCTCGTTCTGGGCGAAACGGCCCGTGCGCAAAACTTCTCGTTAAACGGCTACGAACGGGAAACCAACCCGCGCCTGGCCAAAGAGGATATTGTCAATTTCCCGCACGTTACGTCCGCTGGCACGGCTACGGCCGTTTCCGTACCGGCTATTTTCTCGTTCGCCACGTGCGACGGCTTTAATCCCACCGATGCCCGCTATACCGAAAATCTGTTGGATTTGTTACAGCAAACAGGATATAAGGTACTTTGGCTGGAAAACGACAACGGTTGTAAAGGCGTCTGCACCCGCGTTCCCAACAAAGAAATGGACGTAAAAAATAAAAAATATTGCGACGGGCTCTACTGCCACGACGAAATTATGTTAGGCGAACTGCGCGATTATTTAAAAAACTCCAAGGACGACCATTTGTTTATCGTTCTGCACACCATCGGCAGCCACGGTCCGACGTATTTCCGTCGCTACCCCCAGGAGTTCAAAAAGTTCACACCTACCTGCGATACGGAAGAAATCCAAACTTGTACGCGTGAGCAAATCGTCAACACATATGACAACACCATTTTGTACGCGGATTATATTTCCGCCAGCGTGATTAATATATTAAAGGAACACCCCAAATGGGAATCGGGGATGATGTATGTATCCGACCACGGGGAATCTCTGGGCGAAAACGGTGTATATCTGCACGGAATCCCTTATGCGATTGCGCCCGAAACGCAAACCCGCGTGCCGATGGTAATCTGGATGAGCGACGTAATGAAGAAATCCGACCATATTGATTACGCTTGCCTTAAAAAGAAGGCCGCGGAAGGGAAATTCTCGCACGACAATATTTCCCACTCGCTTTTGACCCTAATGGAATCCCAAAGCAAGGTGTACGACCCGAAATTAGACCTATTTGATTCGTGCCGCACCTTACCGCTTCCGCAAGAACAAAAATAATTTACACCCCGGGGACGCAAGCCCCGGGGTTTTTTATGCCGTGCCGTAGGGCGGTATAATTGGTAAAATATATATAGGTTACGCGTGAAGGCACATCACGCAAATTCAAAAAACCGAGGAAGAAACTATGTTACCCAAAGCGTATGAACCGCAAGAAGTAGAACAGAAATTGGCCGACAAATGGCAAAACGCCAAATTGTTTGCCGCCAAAAACGATAAAACCAAAAAACCTTTTGTTATTGTTATCCCGCCGCCCAACATTACGGGAGCGCTGCATATGGGCCACGCGTCCACCAACACCTTGCAGGATGTTTTAATCCGCGCCCACCGTATGTTCGGCGAAGACGCCTATTGGGTACCGGGTACGGACCACGGCGGTATTGCCACGCAAAACGTCATTGAAAAGAAACTCGCCAAAGAACAGCACAAATCCCGCCACGACTTGGGCCGCGAAGCCTTTGTACAAACCGTTTGGGATTGGTACAAGGAGTGCGGCAACGCCATTTTTAACCAGTTCCGCAAAATGGGCTGGGCCTTGGACTTGTCCGACATCCGCTTTACAATGGACGAAAAACGCGCGCAAGCCGTTTACGAGTGCTTCCGCCAATGGTGGGAAAAGAAATATATTTACCGCGGCAAACGCTTAATCAACTGGTGCGTGCGCTGTTCCACCGCTTTGTCCGATATTGAAGTAGAACACGAACAACACGCGGGCAAATTATGGTATCTGCGCTATAAAGGCGAGGACGGCTCGGCCGGTATCGTCATTGCCACTACCCGCCCCGAAACCATTTACGCCGATGCCGCCATTGCCGTAAACCCCAAGGACGAACGCTATAAAAATATGGTGGGCAAGAAAGTGATTATTCCGCTTGCCAACCGCGCTATTCCGATTATCGCCGATGAAGCCGTAGAACTCGGCTTCGGTACGGGCGCCTTAAAAATCACCCCGGCGCACGACGCTACCGACTACGAAGTCGGCCAACGCCACAACCTGCCCATTATGACGGTCATCAACGACAAGGGCAAGATGATTAACTGCCCCGAAAAATATTTGGGTATGGACCGCGAACTTTGCCGCAAAGAAACCGTAAAAGATTTGGACGAAGCCGGACTCCTTGTAAAAGAAGAAAAATACAACAACGCCGTTTCCACCTGCTACCGCTGCCATAGCCCCATTGAGCCCTTTATGAGTGAGCAATGGTTCGTCAAAATGGACAAACTGGCTGCTCCGGCTATCAAAGCCGCAGAATCGGGCGAATTGCAATTCCACCCGGCCAGTTGGAAAAACCCGTTCTTGGGCTGGCTGAAAAACATCCAGGATTGGTGCATTTCCCGCCAGATTTGGTGGGGCCACCGTATCCCGGTGTGGTATTGCCGCCATTGCAGCGAAAAAGGCCTTACCTTTGCCACCGACCAACAAGGCCACGAACAATTAACCAAGGTATCGTTTGAAGACGGTGCAAAGCCGATTGTATCCTTTAAAAAGCCCGAAAAATGCCCCATTTGCGGCGGGCACGATTTAGTGCAAGACCCCGATGTATTGGACACTTGGTTCTCTTCCGCGTTGTGGCCGATGTCCGTCTTCGGCTGGCCGGAAAAAACGCCCGAAATGGAACACTTTTATCCTACCAGCGTAATGGTAACCGGGTACGAAATTTTGTACCTGTGGGTAGCCCGTATGGTAATGACGGGGCTGGATTTTACGGGCAAACTCCCCTTTAAAGATGTGTATTTGAACGGGATTATCCGCGATAAACGCGGCAAGAAAATGTCCAAATCTTTGGGCAACGTAATTGACCCCTTGGATATGACCGCCAAATACGGGACCGATGCGGTGCGCTTCTCGCTCTTAATGCAGGCCGTGCCCAGCAAGGATATTCCGTATTCCGAGGAAAGCATTACGGGGGCGCGCAACTTCTGCAACAAGATTTACAACGCTTCCCGCTTTATCTTAATGAATATGGAAGGCTTAACGGGCCCGCTTAAAATGCCGGAGCACGTTACGGAACTGGCCGACCAATGGATTTTAGACCGCTACACCAACGCTATCAAAACCGCACGCGAAGGTATTGAAAAATATAACCTCGCGCTGACGGCCAATACGCTCTACCACTTTTTGTGGGGCGATTTCTGCGACTGGTATGTAGAACTGGCCAAGCAACGCTTCCAAACGGCGGAAAAAGAACAGGTTATGGCGCTTTGCGTGCACATTTTGTACGGCACGTTAAAGGCCTTGCACCCGTTAATCCCGTACATCACGGAAGAAATTGCCGCCTCTCTGCGCCCGTATGTCGGCGAGACGGAAGAGTTCTTGCTCAACCAATCTTATCCGGAATTTAACCCCGCTTGGGTAAATGCCGAAGCCGTAGCCAAAATGCAGGCCGTGCAAAACGTTACGCGCGAAATCCGCACCATCCGCGCGCAGTTCAATGTGCCGCCGGGGCTCAAAATTGCGGCCGTTTTGTCTGCCAAGAACGAAGCGGACTTAGCGGTTGTAAAGGCCTACGAAGGCTACATTAAATTAATGGCTAAAATTGAAAAATTGGATATCGGCGTCAATTTGGCTAAACCCAAGCAAACGGCTACTGCGGTGGCGGACAACATTGCCATTTATGTACCGCTTACGGGCTTAATTGACTTTGAAAAAGAAAAGAAACGCCTGGAAAAGGACCTTGCTATCGCCAAAGCGAACATCGCTTCGCGCGAAGCCAGACTTTCGCAGGAAAGTTTCATTAAAAACGCTCCCAAAGAGCAGGTAGAAAAGACCAAAAACGAACTGGCCGCCGCCCGCCTTACCTTGGCGCAGGTTACAGCCTCGTTGGAGGATTTGGCCTAATGAACAAACTCTATACTGCGGCCGCTTGCGTGGCCACCCTGTGCCTGCCCCTTGCGGCGCAAGCGCAGGACTTGGAGTGGAAAACCGTAACCAAATATAGTAAAGCCGAAGCAAAAAAACAACTGACGGAACGCTTTACCAAATACGTTACGTTTGACACCCAATCCAACGACCAAACGGATAAGGTCCCCAGCACGCCCGGCCAGTTAAAACTGGCTAAGGCGCTGGCCAAGGAACTTAAAAAATACGGGGCTAAAAACGTCAAAATAGACGCGCACGCCATTGTTACCGGGGAAATCCCGGCCACATCGGCGAACGCCTCGCCCGTAGTGGCATTTCTGGCGCATATGGATACCGCGCTAGAAGCCTCCGGCAAGGACGTTAAACCCCAAGTGCATAAAAATTACCAAGGGGGCGACATCGTCATTAACGCCGATAAAAAATTGGTCATTAATCCCGCCAACTCGGCCCAACTCGCCCGCGCGCGCGGACACGATATTATTACCGCTTCCGGCGGCACATTATTGGGGGCGGACGACAAAACGGGCGTAGCCGTGGTAATGACAATGGTGCAATACCTCTATGACCACCCGGAACTGGAACACGGGCTCATTAAAGTAGCCTTTACGCCGGATGAAGAAGTGGGCACGGGCGCCGAAAAAATGGACGTAGCCGCATTTGGCGCCGATTACGCCTATACCTTGGACGGCAGCGACCTGGGGCAACTGACGGACGAAACCTTTAACGCAAAATCCTTTACCGCGGTATTTAAAGGGTTGCGTGCCGTTCACCCCGGCGAAGCGATGAACTCCGCCTTTGCGGACAACCTGCTAATGGCGTCTGATTTTCACACGCTCCTGCCGCGCCAAAGCCGCCCGGAAAACACCGCCGGCCGCCGCGGGTTTATTTTAGTGGACTCCATTGTTACTAATGGCGACGAAAGCACCGTAAAGGGCATTATCCGCGCGTTTACGGACGAGGAAATGCAAGGTTTTGTAAACGAAGTTACCCGCGCCTTTAACACCGTTAAAGCAATGAACTATAAAGGTACGGGCTTTGAACTGACGTTTGAAGACCAGTATAAGAATATGAAGACGGTCCTGCCGGCCCAAGTGGTAAATTTGGCTGAAATGGCAATGCGCCAAGAGGACATTACGCCCAACCGTATGGCGGCGCGCGGCGGGACGGACGGCTCTACACTCTCGTTTATGGGCCTGCCCACGCCGGATATCTTCGCCGGGCAGTACAACCTGCACAGCGAGCGCGAATATGCGGATGTGGACGTAATGGAAGCCTCCCTGCGCACGGTGATAAGGCTAATTACCCTGTGGAACCTGCAACCTGTTCCGCAAACAGAAAAATAAAATCTTTTACTCCCCCGCCCTGCGCGGGGGTTTTTATTTCCCCCTTACATTTAGGACCCAAGTTTTATTTAGGTCTTTTGGCCCTTGCGGCAAAGGGGGTAGATTCATAAAATAATAGTAATATTAATCAAAGGAGATTTTATGCAAATCAAACAGTTGTTCGCCGTTTTGTCCGTATTTGTTTTCGGCGCTTCTTTTGCCAGCCAAGCCTATGCCGCTGCCGCCTGGCCCGCTAACAACACTCCGCGTGAACGCACCTACGTAAAAGATTCCGTCCGTAAGAATTTGGGGCAGAAAAACGCCACTTTGGCCGCTAAATACCGCAGCACGATGCTGGACCGCTTTATGAAGTACACCACCTATGACAGCCAAAGCAGCGACGCCGCCGATATGACGCCGGAACAAATTGAAACCGCCAAAAAACTATACGCCGAAATCCAAAAATTCGGCTTTAAGACCACCTTGTCCGAACATTACTATATTTATGTGGAAATTCCGTCCAATGTAAATTGGAAGACCCCGACCTTGGGTTTTAGTTGCCACTACGATTCCACGCCCGATATTATCGGCAAGAACATTAAAGCGCAAAAAATCGCTAAATACGACGGCAAACCGATCCAACTGAAAAACGGCCACACGATGACCTTGGAATCCGACCCGTATTTGAAACAAATGATTGGCAAAACCATTGTTACCTCCGACGGTACCACAATGTTATCCGCCGACGACAAAGCCGGTGTGTCCGTCATTGTAACCTTAATTCAAACCTTGGCTGAAAACCCGGCTAAAAAACACGGCAAAATCCAAATCGTCATCACGCCCAACGAAGACGTGGGCCGCTCGGCTGATTACATTGAAGAAACCCCCTACAACCCGGACCTCGCCTTTGACTTTGACGGCGGCGTAAACGGCGAAGTGGTGGTAAGCAATTTCAACGCCGAAAAAGTAATTTACCGCGTGTTCGGTGTAAACGGACACCAATCTATGGCCGCTGAAAACGGCTATAAAAACGCTTGGAAACCCGCCTGCGAACTGGGCGCGGCCTGCGCCAAGGACGAGTGGCTGCCCAACAACAGCCGCGGCCAGCAAGGCTACGTGGAACTGCACCATATGGATATGGGCGACGGCAAAGTAAATGTGGCCGAACTGGATTTCCGCCTGCGCGATTTCCGCCAGCAGAACATTGACGACTGGAAGAACTACGCCGACAGCGTAGCCAAAAACATCAGCGCCAAATACGGCGTAAAAATTGAACGCGCGATTGCCAAGCAATACGGCAACGTAGCCGAAAACATCCACCCGCAAGCGCACCAAGTGGTTGCCAACGCGCTTAAAAATGCGGGCGTAACGCCGAACTTTAAAGAAGAACGCGCCGGCACGACGGCCTCTATGTTAATGCTTAAACTGGGCAAAGGGGCCTACACCGTATTTACGGGGCAGAACAACCCCCACGCCTTTACCGAGTGGCTCAGCGAAGAAGATATGTACAAGGCTTACTTGGTCGCGCTGAATATGACCGACGAAGTCGTAATGATGAAATAAGAAGGCGCAACAAGTTAATGAAGATTTTAATTGCTACGGGCAACCCGCATAAGTTTAAAGAATTAATAGACATCTTGCCCGTAAAAACCAAAAACGGCACGCCGATAGAATACGTCAGTTTGGCGGATTTTAAAGGCTTAACGCTCCCGCCCGAAACGGGCCTTACGCTGGAAGACAACGCGGAAATAAAAGCCGTCTATGCTTCCCGCCAGACGGGTCTGCCCGCTATTTCGGACGATACAGGGCTGGAAGTCCAGTTTTTAAACGGAGCCCCCGGCGTTCGTACCGCCCGCTATGCAGGTGAACACGCGGACACGGACGATAACAACCGCAAGTTGTTATCCGCCTTGGAAGGGCAGTTGCTCCCCCAACGACGGGCCAGTTTCCGCACCGTGGCCTGCTTGGCTACCCCGCAAGGGTGCGTGCAAACCTTTGAGGGCACGCTGGACGGATACATTGGTTTTGGTTACCGCGGCGAAAACGGTTTTGGGTATGACCCGCTGTTTTTAGTGGGCGAAACCAAAAAGACGCTTGCGGAACTGACCGAAGCCGAAAAGAATAAAATCAGCCACCGGGCCCGGGCGTTTGAAAAATTAGCCGAAAGGCTGGTGCTGTTAAAACCGCAAAAATAAGTTGGATTTTATAAGGAAGCCCCCGCGTTTGATATGCGGGGGCTTTTCGTATTAAGGGAGTTGGTATTGTGAGGTACCTGCAATCAGCGTGCCGCCCATACTTTTGCAAACCGCTTCGTTTCCGTCGCAAATCCGCATATTGGGGCGAGAAGAGTGTTCTAAATATTGGAAATAACGGAGTCCGTCTTGCAAACGGGCCGAGACAAGCAGATTCCCAGATGAACTGCTACCCGCCTGATGCCCTATTCCACTTAACAAATCAATTACCGTTCCATCCGGAAAGCGCACATATCCGTCATCCGTGCTTCCCCCGGCCAAGGTACCGCCCGCAGGCATATCCACATCCAGTTCGCTTACATTGCCCGTGTAATACCCGTTAGACATATAAAACACCTCTTCTGCATTAGCCAGCGTTTTTACAAGCGGAATTACCTTTGTTAGCCGCGCCTTTTTGACGGCTTTATCGTACTGTGGCATCGCCACCGATGCCAAAATACCGATAATGAGAACAACTACTAAAAGTTCTATAAGGGTAAATCCACGGCTAACAACCCAAGTGGTAGATCCTGAAATAAATTCAGGATGACCTCCTTTTTTCATAACGATGTCATTCC
>CAVKWQ010000046.1:0-12196 GCA_963660385.1 Muribaculaceae bacterium | reverse complement strand
TTTCCTTTTTTATAACAACAGATCCTGGACTACAACTTTCCAGGATGACGGCAACGACCAACAACCCAAGCGGTAGGTCCTGAAAACCCTGCGGGCCGCCAGTTCAGCACGACGGCCTTGTTTTATTTATTGTTTCCTTTGCACAGCCGACAAAAACAAATGGGAATTTGCTAAACTTATATATATGAGAATCTTCTTTGTTCTGCTTGCTTCTTTATTGCTTGCCGCGTGCGGTGAATACCAAACCGTCCGCATTACGCTGCCCGACGGTTTCGCGGTAAACGCCCTCGTGGCCGATACCCCGCAAAAGCAGGAAAAAGGCCTGATGTTTGTAAAGGACTTGCCCGAGGACAAGGGGATGCTCTTCGTCTTTAACCAAGAGGAAGACCAAGCCTTTTGGATGAAGAACACGCTGATAGATTTGGATATTGTTTTTATCGGCGCAGACAAAACAGTAAACTCCGTGGAGCCCGAAGTGCCGCACTCCTACACCTACACGCCCGATGACGAGGTGGCCTATTCCCTCGGCTATGGTCAATATGTGTTGGAACTGGCCTCCAAAACCGCCGCCAAGCACGGCGTAACCGCCGGGGCGCCCTTGGAATTTACCGTGCCGGATAAAAAATGAAGCGCCTTTTGCTCTGCTTTCTGCTTATTTTTTGCACTTTATCCGGCCGCACGCAGGAAACGCCCGACTGGACCCCGCTTAATAACGAAGCCAAACGCCACTTAATCAATCTGTTAAATATTGATACTTCTCTGCCGGAGCCGGACGAACTGGCCGCCGCGCGCTACATTTATAAAGAATTTAATAAACACGGCATAGACTGGGATATTTTTATTCCCCGCCAAGGCCGCGCCAATTTAATGGCACGCATTAAGGGCAAAGACCCGGCCAAAAAACCGCTGCTTTTAATTTCGCATTTAGACACCGCACCCGCCGCCGAGGGGTGGAGTTTCCCGCCCTTTAAAGCCACCGTGGAAAACGGCAATATTTACGGCCTGGGCTCTACCGACGACAAAAATTATACCGCCGCCTATTTGGCGCTTTTTACTTGGCTAAAAGACCAAAAGGCCGTGCCGGAGCGGGATTTGATTTTCCTAGCGACGTCTGGCGAAGAGGCCGGAAGCGAAACGGGCCTTTTGTGGTTAGGCGGGGCGCATTGGGATAAAATTAACCCCGGCTTTGCGCTAAACGAGGGGGGAGGAATTATCAAAAATAAGGACGGAAAGGATATCGTCTTTGCCGAAGCCTCTACCAAAATGTATATGGATATTAAGGTTACGGCCTTTGGCACGGGCGCGCACTCGTCTATGCCCGTAAACGATAACGCGGTTTATTTGCTCTCGCAGGCGCTTGCCAAAATTGCGGCCTACAACCCGCCCGCCAAATTAACGCCCACTGCCAAAACCTTTTTTAAAGCCATTAAGCCGCTCTTGGACGAGGACGCGCAAACCACTATCGGCTTTTTGCTCTCCGGCACCCAGCAAAACCGCCAGTCCGCCGCTGAGGTAATGGCGTTAGACCCCTTTTTTAGAACGCAGTTAAAGGACACCTTAAACCCGACTGTTTTGTCCGCCAGTAAAGATACGGGTTCCACCAGCGGCGAGGCTTCCGCTATTTTAAATGTGCGCCTATTGCCCGGCTCGGACCCGGACGAATTTTTTGAAAATTTGACCAAATTGTTTACGCCGGACGAGCCCATTTCGCTGGAAATTATAGAGCGCCCGCAACTGCCGTTCCCCACGCCGATGGACGGCACGGACCCGCTGTTTGCTTCCATAGAAAAAACCGCCAAAAAACTGGTGCCCGACTCTATTACCGTTCCCGGTATGAGCCCTGCTTCGGGCGATAACGAATTTTTGCGCAAACTGGGCGTAATTACCTACGGCCTGGGCCCGGATATGGACCCGCTTGCCGAAAATGCCACCCACGGACCGGACGAATTTATCAGCGAAAAAGATTTTTTTAACCAGTTGCAGTTTATTGCCGGAGTTGTGTTTGACTTTGCCTACGGCAAGGATTTGTTACCACTTACCCCGCAGGGGGCCGCGCCCGTTGTGCCCGCCGCCGACAAAGCCGCAGATTGATTTTATTTTACTTACAAGAAGGCCTTATGCTAGAACAAGACAAAAAAGACTTGGAAGTTTTTTCCCGCAGTGAAATTACGGAGCATTTTATATACCGCCGTTTGGCGGAACTGGAAACGGACGAACATAACCGCTCCGTACTTAAAAAAATTGCGCAAGCCGAGTGGGAACACCACGAACTCATTAAGGACGAAACAGGCGTAAACGCCAAGGCTTCGCGCTTTCAAATTTGGCTGTATGTGTTATTGGCGCGGGTGTTCGGGTTGACGTTTGCCATTAAGTTAATGGAATCCGCCCCGCACCACGCTTCGGGCGCGTACCGCGCGTTTACCAATTACCCCAAAATTGCCCAACTGGCCGATGAGGGCCCCGCTATGGAAAACGAACTTATTGCGCTGTTAGACGAAGACCGCCTGAAATATATGAGTTCCGTGATTTTGGGCTTGTCCGATGCGTTGGTAGAGTTTACGGGCGCTCTTGCCGGGTTTACGCTCGCGCTATCCAATTCTAAATTAATTGCGCTGACGGGCGCCATTACCGGGGTGGCGGCGGCGTTGTCTATGGCGTCGTCGGAATATTTATCGTCCAAGACCGAAAAAACTTCGGGCAAAAAACCCTTAAAGGCCGCTCTTTACACCGGGGTAGCGTATGTGATTACGGTAGTAATGTTGATTGCGCCGTTTGCTTGCTTTTCCAATGTGTTTATTGCGCTGGCGTTAATGCTGTTACTGGCGCTGTTGCTGATTGCCGCGTTTATGTTTTACTATGCCGTGGCCCGGAGCGAAAGTTTCAAACACCGCTTTATAGAAATGGCCTGTTTGAGTTTTGGCGTGGCGGCGGTCAGTTTTTTAATCGGCTACGCCTTAAAAGCCTTTACCGGGATAGAAGCCTAATCCGCCCGTGTTAAATTAGTATAATAATAAAGATGACAGACTCCGCCGAAAACGTATTGGAAGTACGCAATTTGCAGTTGGAATTTTCCTCAGACGGTAAAACCGTTCCCGTGCTGCGCGGGCTTTCGTACGTTTTGCCCAAGGGGAAAGTGATTGGCGTCGTGGGCGAATCCGGCAGCGGAAAAACCGTGCACGCCCTTTCCATTTTGCAACTGCTTCCCCCGGCGGCGCGTATCAGCGGCGGGGAAATCTTATATCGGGGCAAAAATTTGGCTTCGCTCTCGCGCGAAGAATTGCGCCAAATCCGCGGCAATAAAATTTCTATGATTTTTCAGGACCCGGCCGCCAGTTTAAACCCTGTTTTAACGGTGGGGGAACAACTGACCGAAACCATTTTGGCACACCGCAAAATTTCCAAAAAAGAGGCCCGCTTGCAGGCGGCCCAGTTACTCCATAAAGTAGGCATTGCCGAGCCGGAAAAACGGCTTTCCGAATACCCGTTCCAGTTTTCGGGCGGGATGTGCCAGCGCGTAATGATTGCAATGGCGCTTGCCTTATCGCCGGATGTGCTGATTGCCGACGAGCCGACGACTGCGCTGGACGTTACGATTCAGGCCCAGATTTTAAAATTAATCAAAGATTTACAGAAGGAAAGCGGGATGTCCGCCGTGTTTATCACACACAATTTGGCGGTGGTGGCAGGCATTGCCGACGATGTGCTTGTTTTGTATGCCGGGGAGTGTATGGAGTATGCTCCGGCAGCGGAACTCTTTAAAAATCCGCTCCACCCCTACACGCAAGGGTTGTTAAAATCCTTGGCGTCCGTGCATAATAAAGAGGATGTTTTACCTGTTATCAAGGGCCATCCGCCTGTGCCGGGCGAAAAAATTACCGGGTGTCCGTTTGCGCCGCGTTGTCCGCACGCGTTTGAAAAATGCCGCCAAACTTGCCCGCCGCTTTTTAATAAAAACGGCCGCCAAGTGCGTTGCTGGCTGTTGGAGGACAAATGACCGCGCCTGTTGTAATAGAACATTTATTTAAAACCTACACCCGCCGCCGCTTTATCGGCAAAAATGTGGAAAAAACGGTTCTGCACGACGTCAGCCTGACGCTGGAAGAAGACCACGTTTTAGGGCTGGTAGGGGAATCGGGCTGCGGAAAAAGCACGCTTTGCAAGGTGCTCTTGGGCATTGAAAAGCCCACCGCGGGCACGGTGCTTGCCAACGGCAAAAATGTAGCCACAATTTCCAAGAGTGAATTTAAAAAACTCCGCCGCGTAATGCAGGTGGTGTATCAGGACCCGTATTCCAGTTTGGACCCGCGTATGAACGTGCGCCAACTGTTAAGCGAACCGCTGGATATCCACGGCCTGAAAAAGGACCGCGAAGAGCGGAAAACCTTTTTAAGCGGACTGTTAAAGGCGGTCGGCCTGTCCGAAAGCCAGTTGGAGCGCTACCCGCACGAATTTTCCGGCGGACAGCGCCAGCGCATTAATATTGCGCGCGCCTTGGCGTTAGACCCCAAAATTTTAGTGGCCGATGAGCCCGTTTCCGCCTTGGACGTATCGGTTCAGGCGCAAATTTTAAATTTACTTAAAGAAATTAAAAAATCCCGCCGCCTTTCTATGCTCTTTGTAACGCACGATTTTGCCGTTGCGCGTTTTCTGTGCGACGACATTGCCGTAATGTACAAGGGGCGCATTGTGGAAAGAGCCCCGGCGGAAGCGTTGTTTACCAACCCCCAGCACCCATATACGGAAGCCTTGCTTTCGGCGGTGCCGTCGGCCACGGTGGCTAAAAAGCCCTTTGTGCCGTTTGAGGAACACCCGGAGCGTGCCGGTTGGGCGTGCCCGTTTGCCCCGCGCTGCCGCTACGCCGCGGAACAATGCAAGAGCGGGGAAAACACGTTAAAGGAAGTGTTGCCGCGCCACGCGTGTGCGTGCGGGGTATTGCCGTTTAAAGATAAAAAAAGTTCAGCAGCCGTATAGGAGCCCTTATGACGATTAACCAAAAACGCTTGGTAGAAACCTTTGTAGAACTTGCCCGGATTGACAGCGAATCCTTTTTTGAAAAGGACATCCAACAATTTTTAGCCGCCAAATTAAAGGACCTCGGCTGTAAAGTGCAGGTGGATAACGCCGGGAAAAAATACAATACCACCGCGCAAGGCAACGTAATCGGCCTTTTGCCCGGCACCATTAAAAGCGCGCCCATTGTGCTTAGTTCGCATATGGATACGGTTGTACCCGGCAAGGGCGTTAAACCCGTGGTGAAGAAGGATAAAATCACCTCGGACGGGACCACCGTTTTAGGCGCGGACGACAAGGCGGGCATTGCGATTATTTTGGAAATTTTAAAAACCTTGCAGGAGCAAAAGTTGCCCCACCCGCCCGTGGAAGCCGTTTTTACATTGACCGAGGAAAACGGTATGGCTGGAGCCAAAAATTTAGATGTTAAAAAAATCAAAGGCCGCGAAGGCATTATTTTGGATAACGAGGAATTAAATGAACTCTTAGTCCAAGGTCCGGCGGTCAATACGATTGAAGTAAAAATAAAAGGCCTTGGCGCGCACGCGGGAGTGTGCCCCGAAAAGGGTATCTCCGCCATTGAGGTTGCCGCCTATGCTTTGTCCATTATGAAGTTAGGCCGCATTGATAAAGAAACGGTAGCCAACTTTGGCATTATCAAGGGCGGTAATTTGACTAATGCCGTAACCGAGGATATTTATTTAAAGGGCGAAGCGCGCAGTTTGCAAAACGCAAAACTGGAAAAGCAGACCGCGCATATGAAGGCCTGCTTTGAAAAAGCCGTCAAACGCTATACCAAAAAAATTAACGGCAAAGTGCATAAACCCGTTTTGACGTTTACCGTTACGCCGCGCTATCCGGCCGTCAATGTGCCCAAAAATCACCCAATGGTTAAGGCCATACTGGCGGCGGGCAAAGCCCAAGGCGTAAAAATCAGCCCGGTGGCGTCCGGCGGCGGGTGCGACGCGAATATTTTAAGCGGCAAAGGCTTTACCTTGCCGAATTTGGGCGTAGGGTGCCGCGACTGCCACACGGTAAAGGAAAGTTTGCTTTTAAAGGAATTTTTTGCCGCGTGCGAAATTGCCCTTTCCGCGGTGCTGGTGTATAAGAAATAAAGGATAAGTTATGGTAAATTACATTTTTCGGCGGCTTTTGCTGTTGCCCCTGGTGGTATTGGGGGTAACTTTCCTGCTGTTCTTTTTAACCCAGCGGTTAAGCCCCGAAATGCGCGCCTCTTTGTATGTAAAGGACCCGCGCCAAATGGGTGCCTTGGAAGAAGTCATCCGTGAATATGGTTTGCGCGATAACGTATTTAAACAGTATGGCCGGTGGCTCAAAAATGTGGCGCACGGCGATTTGGGGTACAGCCCCAGCGCCAATATGCCCGTAGCCAAGGCTATCAAGGAATACTTGCCCGCCACCATACAACTGGCGTTTGTTACCATTATTTTTGTGGTGTTTTTCGGCGTGTGGTTCGGGTGCGGCTCGGCCATACACAAGGACGAGTGGAAAGATGTGGTGGCGCGCCTGATATCGGTGGGGGGATTTTCACTGCCGATATTCGTACTGGGGCTTATCTTACTAATGGTATTTTACGGGCAGTTGGGCTGGTTTGCGCCCGGCGGGTATTCCGTGCAGACGGACGTGATTATCCATAGCCCGATGTTTAAAACCTATACGGGCTTTTTGCTGGTGGATTCCCTGTTAAACGGCAATTTGCGCGTGTTTTGGGACGCACTATCCCACTTGGTTTTGCCGGCGGTTACGCTGTGTATCGGTTCGTTTGCCTTAATGGTGCGCGTAATGCGGTCCAGTATGCTGGAAGAGTTGAATAAAGACTATGTCCGCACCGCACGCGCCAAAGGCCTTACCAAATGGCAGATTGTTTATAAACACGCCGGAAAGAACGCTATTATCCCCGTGATTACCTTGGCGAGCATCCAGTTTATCCGGTTGCTGGGCGGAACAGTAATTGTGGAAACGATTTTTGATTATCCCGGCATTGGCCGCTTTGGCGTGATTGCCGCACAGCAGTTGGATATTGCGGGCATATTGGGGTTCTCCTTAATGGTGGCGGTGCTGTTTGTGCTGGGAAATTTACTTTCGGATATTTTATATACCGCGGTGGACCCGCGTATCCGCTTGGATTAATATGATTAGTGAGCGCATTTTAAAACGTATTTATACCAATAAAACCTCCCTTTTAGGGCTGGTGATTGTGGTTTTCTTTTTATTGGTGGCCTTATTTGCCCCGTGGCTGGCCCCGGTGCAAAACCCCAATAACCCCTATCAACTGCCGCAAAAGAGTTACCAAATTGCGCCCCAGCCGCCCTCCGCGCAAAACTGGTTCGGCACTACGGAACAGCAGTACGACCTGTATTATGGCGTAGTGTGGGGAACGCGGCTTGCGTTTAAAATCGGGCTGACGGTAACCTTTTTTGCCTTTTTAATCGGCCTTTTGGTGGGGGGAGCCGCGGCGTATTTCGGCGGGAAATTGGACGAAATTTTAATGCGCCTGACGGATGTGGTGTTTGCGGTGCCTTCGCTGGTGCTGGCTATGGTTATAGCCGCTATGCTGGGGGCGGATATCAAAAATATGATGATAGCCCTTACGGCCGTGGCGTGGCCGTCTTATGCGCGTTTGGTGCGTGGGGATATTTTGTCCGTCAAACAGCGCGATTATGTAACCGCCGCCCGTACCTTGGGCGCGCGCGGTCCGCGGGTTCTTTTGCGGCATATTTTGCCTAATTCCATTTATCCGTCTGTGGTGGTAGCCAGTTTGGATATCGGCTATGTGGTGCTGACGGCGGCTTCCCTTTCCTTTTTGGGATTAGGGGCCCAGCCGGGTACGGCGGACTGGGGGCAGTTAATCGCTATGGCGCGCAACTGGGTGCTGGGAACTCCCGGCCACCCGTTTGCCTATTGGTACACGGTGGTGGCGCCGGGCGGTGCAATTTTTATGTTTGTATTGGGTTGGAACCTGTTAGGGGATGCGTTTAGGGATATTTTGGACCCCCGCCAGGCTTAATTTTTACTAAAATTTAGAAAAGGGATATTTTTATATAAGAGGTGCTTATGATTCGCCGTAAAGACTTATATACTGCCTTAGCCGATAGTGCTTTCCGCTTTCCGGACAAAATTGCCTTGGTGGAAGCGGGTACCGGCAAAAAGGTTTCCTATCACGAACTTTTAATGCAGGTGGACCGCGCCGCCGATATGTTCTTTGAACACGGCATCCGCAAGGGCGACCGTGTGGCGGTGGCGCACCGCAACTCTATTGATACGGTAGTAGCCAACTTTGGGCTCTACAAGTTGGGCGCGGTATGTATTCCAATGAACTTTATGGTTACCAAACCCGAGGAAATTGAATACATTTTAAATAACGCGGGGGCATCGGCGGTGGTAACGCAGGCCGAATTTATCCGCCATTATGTAAAATGTCTGCCCAATTTGCCCACCGTGAAATATATTTTTACGACCGATGAAATTCCGTCCTCTGCGGCGGAGTGCCCGATTGTGCAAAAATTCTGGGAAGAAATTAATAAATCTACCTTCCACGACGAAACCGCTTCTCCCCAGGCGGGGTTGGAGGATTTGGCCTTTATTCTCTATACTTCCGGCACCACGGGTCTGCCCAAGGGCGCTATGCTTACGCACGGCAACTTGGCCTCTAACGTCATTTCGTGCGCGCAGATTTTTAAAATTAATGATAACGACTGCTTCCTGTGCTTACTGCCAATGTTCCACTCCTTTGCGTGGACCACTTGCGTCGTTATCCCGCTGTACCTTAACTTGAAAGTAGTTATCGTGGCCAACGTAATGCCCGCCAGCAAATGGTTGGGCGCAATGGGCACGGAAAAGGTAACCCTTATTTTGGCGGTCCCGCAGATTTACGCGGTGCTCTCCAAGGAAGCCAAGGGCTTAAAACGGCTTTATCTGCGCTTCTGGCCGTTTAAAAATGTGCGCTTTGGCGTATCCGGCGCGGCGCCCTTAACGCAGGAAATTAAGGACAGATTTGAAGAAAAAATCGGCGTACCGATATTGGAAGGTTACGGCCTTACCGAAACGAGCCCGGTCGTCAGCGTGAACACGGAAGAATTGCAAAAAATTAAATCCGTGGGCCCGGCTATTCCGGCGGTCAGCACTTTGGTGCTGGACGATGACGGCAAAGAAGTACCGCGCAACGCCGAGGGCGAACTGTGCGTAAAGGGCCCCAACGTGTTCCGCGGGTATTGGGGAAACGAAAAGGCCACGCACGATGCGTTTACCGAGGACGGCTGGTTTAAAACCGGCGATATCGTAACGGTGGACGACGACGGGTTTATCTTTATTAAAGACCGCAAGAAAGATATGATTATCATCAAGGGCCTAAAAGTGTTTTCGGCCCAGGTGGAAGCCGTCATTTGCGAACATCCGGCGGTGGAAGAGTGCGCCGTAATCGGCGTGCCGGACGGCCGCGGCGGCGAATTTGTAAAGGTGTATGTGGTTAAAAAAGAAGGCGCGGAACTTTCCGACGCGGAATTTAGAAAATTCTTAAAAACGCATTTGGATAACTACAAACGCCCGCGTGATTTTGAATTTGTGGAATCTCTGCCCAAAAATGCCTTGCGCAAGGTGTTAAAACGCGAACTGCGCAAGGACGCCGTAGCCAAATTGGCCGCGCGCGGCGGAGCGAGTGCGGAGGAACCCCTTGCTTGATTTGGCCCGTATTTTAAACGAGGTAATTCCCCAGGCGCATTATGTGGGGGGAATTGTGCGCAGCAGTTTGCTAAAACGCCAATCCTCTGACCTGGACATTACTCTGCCGCCCGAAGACGTAAAGCCGGCGGCATTGGAATTGGCGCGCCGTTTGAAGGCTGCCTCGTTTGAAATGGACCCCGAATTTGGCGTGTGGCGTTTGGTAACGCACAAAGACAAAATTCAAATTGATTTAACCGCCTACCAAGGCAAAGATTTAAAGGCGGACCTGCTTCGCCGGGATTTTTCCTTTAATGCGCTGGCGTACCCCGTGTCCGCTCTGCCGCAGATAGAAATTACGCCGCATAAAGACGGCACCGCCCGCGTGATTTTAAAACGCTTGCAACGCAAAAATATGGTAGATGTAAGCGGTGGTTTACAGGCGGTGGCGGATAAGGTCATTGACGAAAACAATCCGCGCGTTTTTAAAGAGGACCCCTTGCGTATGCTCCGTGCGTTCCGCTCGTCTGCGGAGTTGGGCTTTTCCATTTCGCCCCGCACCTTGGCGCAAATTAAAAAGGACCGCGCACTTATTGTTCAGCCGGCGGGCGAACGCGTGCGCGAGGAATTGGAGCGGCTGTTTGCCACGTCTAAGGCGTACGAAAATTTGCTTTTAATGGATGAGTGCGGCCTGCTGACCGCCTTGTTCCCCGAGTTGGAAGCCCAAAGGGATTGCGCCGAGGTTTATTATGGCAAGGGCGGCGTATTAAAGCATACGCTGGATGTTTTTAAGCGGATGGAATATCTATTGGACCATTTGCAAAAAGCCTTCCCCAAATATGCGGCCAAACTGGCCCCGCTTGCCCAACATAAGGCCCTTTATAAAATGACGGCCCTTTTGCACGATATCGCCAAGCCCGCCACCGCCAAAAAGGTGGGGGACCGTTTGCGTTTCTTTTATCACGAGGAACGGGGCGCCAAAATGGCGAAAGCGGTGTTGGAGCGGCTTCATTACAGCCGGGCCGATATCCGCCTGATTTGCGCGATGATTGGCGAGCATTTGCGCCCGTCCAATTTGGCCAGCAACGACGTAATAACCGACAAAGGCGCCTACCACTTCTTCCGCGATTTGGGCGAGGCCGGCGTGCCGATGCTTTTGCTGTGCTGGGCCGATTACACCAGTTACGTTACGGACGCGCAGTTAAAGCGTATTATGCCCAAGAGCGGCGAGCGGCTGATGAGTATTGCCCGCGCGCAGCAGACGGCCAATGTAGGCAAAACCCTGCGCCATATGCAGGTGCTTACGTTATTACTGCACAAATATTTTGACCAACCGAAAAAGGTTCAGCCTACGCGGCTGATTACCGGGCGCGACGTGATGGACGAATTATCCCTGCCGCCCAGCCCTAAAATCGGCGAGATTTTGGAAGCCGTTTCCGTGGCGCAGGTGGAGGGGAAAGTAACAAGCCGCCAAGAGGCCCTGGCGTTTATCAAGACACTTGATTTACGGGCACAGCATATTAAATAGTTGTGTACATCCGCCTAAAATTTGCTAAAATAAATGTGCGGACTCCGCTATGCGGGCGTGGTTCAATGGTAGAATGGAAGCTTCCCAAGCTTTAGACGAGGGTTCGATTCCCTTCGCCCGCTTTTTTAATCAGGAACCATTATGGAAAACGAAAATTTAGATTTGGACGTAAAACCTGCCGGAAATAAAGATTTGTGGCTGTTTCTGATTATTATAGACATTATCTTCCTGTGTGTTTTCGGTTATTTTATCTATAAACATTTTTCCGGGCGCGTATTTGATGCGCCTGCCAATGCCCCGCGTGCCGAACAGGCCGAAGTGGTGCAAACGCCTGAACTCCCGCAAGCCAGCGAACCTGTGCTGGTGGAAGAAAATAAACCCGTAGAGGATAATGTTCCGGCGGCGGCCCCGGTGGAAATCCCGGTTACGGCTGTGATTGAGCAAGAGGAAAAGAAAGCCGAAGAGCCCGCCAAAGTTGAGCCGGCCCCCGAAGTGAAGCAAGAGGCCAAAAAGAGCGTAATTATTGCTTCTTCTAATGGTGGCAAATACCGCCGCGTAACCTTCCGCTGGTATGGCGAAGGCAAAAAAGTGGCGATTGTGAGCGGTTTTACAATGGCTAAGCCCCAAGCGCTTAAAAAACGCAACGGGTATTGGGAAACCACCCTTTCTATTGCGCCCGGCACTTATAAATTTTTGTATGTGGTAGATGGCCAAAACACGTTGGACCCGTACTCGCAAGAAAAAGACGGCCGCTCGCTGGTAATCGTCAAATAAAAACTGATTTTATAGAAAAAACCCCGCCCCTTATCAGGCGGGGTTTTTTGTGCATATTGGCTGGACTCAGCGCGGCTAGTGTTGGGCTGTTTTTGATTTGGGGGCATATCTTGCTGGGCACCCTAGGCGTGCTTTCGGGGTTTTACACCCAGAATAACTATCCCCCGGCGTAGCCGGGGGTTTTTCACATTGGGGCCCTGCCCCTCC
>CAVKWQ010000045.1:0-12835 GCA_963660385.1 Muribaculaceae bacterium | reverse complement strand
CAATGGAATTGTTCGGATGAAAAGAAACCCCGGGCGTGAGCCCGGGGAGTTTCATCTTTGCTGTTGTTGTTCCCTTACGAAACGACAGATCCCGGATAAAAACACTCCGGGATGACAGCGAAAAGCGATGCAACAAAGCCGTTATAAAATAAAAGTCATCCTGAATTGCCGCCCTTACTGCTAGGCGGCACCCCGTAGTGTTTCTGTACGGGGTCTATTAATGGGTTTCAGGATCTACCGATTGTGCTGTTAGGCGTTGTCGTCATCCTGGAAAGTCGTAGTCCAAGATCTGCCGTTATTAAAAAAAGGAAAACAACAGATTCCCGAACGCTCCGCGCCGGAAAACCTTCCAGTATGACAACCCTATAAGGCAGATTCTGAAAGCCCTAACGGGCCATACACGATGCACACGGCCAAGAGGAGCAACCCATTATAAAACGCAAAGGCCGCAAGGATTATTCCCCTGGCGGCCTTTTTCTATCCAAATTACTAAATATTACAACAATTCCAGCGGGGCAAATTTCAGCATAAAGGTACGCCGTACGCCGTTGCCAAACAGCACCGTAATTTTGGCGCTGTCGCCCGACCCGGCCACCTGAACAATTTTTCCTTGTCCAAATACGCCGTGCTTCACAAGCCCACCAATCGCCACGCCGTCCGCATTTTTGGGGGCCGGCTCAGCCGGTTTAGAAACTGCCTGTTGGCTGGCCGTCGGGAACGGATACGCGCGGCCTTTGGGGAACTGCCGGGGCTCCGCCGACGGGGTAGGCATCGGCCGGGAATAGAGCGAGCCCAAGCCGGGCGTAGAATTATAGGAAGACGATTCATAATCCAAATCGTTATCCTCAATTTCGTAGCCGTCTTCGTCGTAGCTTTTTTGGAAGCGGCTCTTGCTGGCGTAGCCTTCAAAATTTTGGTAGCGGTTGTTTCCGCCAAAATTGTTACGCCCGCGGGAATATCCCCCGCCGTAATTGCCGCCCGAGTATGAACCGCCCGCACCCGCACCGTACAAACCGTACTTGGAGTGATAATCCGTATAGCGGGGTTGGGTGCTTTCGCGCACTTCGCTTTCGTCCAAAAGTCCGCTTTCAAACAAAAAGCGCGAGGGCAAATTATCCTGCCGCTGACCGAATTTGCGGCGCGATTGGGCATACGTTAAAAAGAGTTTTTCGCGCGCGCGCGTCATAGCCACATAGCACAGACGGCGTTCTTCTTCCAGTTCGTCCTCGTTATCCTTGCAAATGGGGAACAGGTTTTCTTCTAGCCCGGTTACAAAAACATTGTTAAATTCCAGCCCTTTGGCCAGGTGCACCGTCATCAGCGTTACGGCTCCGCCCTCGCCCGCATTGGAATCGTCCTCCCCGGACAAGAGGGAAATTTCCTGCAAAAAGTCCGACACCGACGGCTCTTTTTCGCCCTTGCGGCAGCGGTCCTCGTATTCCTTTACGGCGTTGATAAGCGCGTCCAAGTTCTGCAAGCGGGATTCGGCTTCGGGGTCCTTTTCCATTTCAGCCTTGACGGCATCCATATAGCCCGATTCCACCAAAATTTTGTGAAAGATATCCGCCGGGTCCGTCAGCAGCATATCGCCGCGCCAATTTTCAAACAGTTGCACCAAGCGCAAGGCGGCCTTTACGGCCATTGCGCTAACGCCCGGCACATAGGCCGCATTTTTGAGGGCGTCATACAGCGAAAGGTGGTTCTCCTCCGCGTACGCCATAAAGCGGTCCTGCGCCACCTTGCCCAATCCGCGGGCGGGCGTATTGATAATGCGCAAAAGGCTTACGTTGTCGGCGGGGTTAATCAAAATGCGTGCGTAGCACATAATGTCTTTAATTTCTTTACGGTCATAGAAGCGGACCGTACCCACCAAGCGGTACGGAATTTGGTAGCGGCGGAAGGAGTCTTCAAAACTGCGGCTCTGCGCGTTTGTGCGGTAGAAGACCGCAATTTCCTTTAAACTCGCCCCTTCGTCCACCAACGCCTTGATGTTTTGGCTGACCCAGCGGGCTTCGTCGCCCTCGGTTAAAAGTTCGCGTACTTCAATCGGGTCGCCCTGGGATTTATCGGTAAAAAGGTTCTTTTCCTTGCGTTTTTTGTTCTTGGTAATCAAACGGTTGGAGGCTTCCAAAATCACTTTGGTGGAGCGGTAGTTCTGTTCCAAGGTAATGGTTTTTACGTCTTTAAAGTCCTTTTCAAATTCCAAAATATTGCGGATGTTGGCGCCACGCCAAGAGTAAATGCTCTGGTCCGGGTCCCCCACCACGCACAGTTTGCGGCGTTTGGCGGCCAGCATTTTGGTAATTAAATACTGAGTATGGTTCGTGTCCTGGTACTCGTCCACCAAAATATATTCAAAAAATTCCTGGTAATAATTGCGGATATCCTCGTGGTCGCGCAGTAAAACAACTGTTTTGACCAAGAGGTCGCCAAAGTCCAGCGCGCCCGCCTCTTTTAGTTTCTGCTCGTAGCGGCGATAGACTTCGGCCGCGCGGATTTTAAAATCCAGCCCGCTGGCCGTCGCGCTTTGCATCATCGTTTCGGGCGAAACCATATCGTCCTTGGCGCGGGAAATCAAACTGACAATCTGGCTGATTTCCTTTTTGGGGTCCTTGATGCCCATTTGCTCCAAGATTAGGCTGACTACTTTCTTTTGGTCGGAATCGTCGTAAATGGCAAAATCGCGCGACAGGCCGAGCGCCTGCGCGTTCTGGCGCAAAATGCGCACACCAAAGGAGTGAAAGGTGTGAATCCAAACCTTTTTCCCCGCACCGGGCACCAACGCTTCCACACGCTCGCGCATTTCCTGCGCGGCCTTGTTGGTAAATGTTACCGCCAAAATGCGGGCCGGATGATAGCCATCCGCAATTAACTTGGCAATTTTGGTGGTTAAAGTTTTGGTTTTGCCCGTTCCGGCCCCGGCCACAATCAGGCACGGGCCGGCGTCATAATTGACGGCCTCCAACTGCTGGGGGTTTAAGGATTTTAACGATTCTTCCAAAGTCATAACGGTCCTTCTAAATTATTTCAACTTCATTTGCACGAAGGTTTCAATGTGTTCGCTGTGCGGGAAAAAGTCAAAGGCTTCTACGTGCAGAATTTCGTAATGCTGGGTGAGAATTTTTAAATCGTTTGCCAGCGTAACCGGGTTACAGGAAATATAGAGTATATTTTCCACGCCCGATTCGGCCACCGCTTTGGCGGCCTTGGGGTGCATCCCGCCGCGGGGCGGGTCCAAAATGATAAGCGCATCCTTGCGTTCAATGGGCTGCTCTTTTACAAAATCTTCCACCTTGGAGCAGAAGAACTGCACATTGGAAACGCCGTTAATTTTGGCATTTTCAATCCCGTTATAAACGGCAGGAGCCACACTCTCCACGCAAATACTTTTTTCGCACAAGTCCGCGCACGAAAGCGAAAAACTGCCCGCACCGCCATATAAGTCATAAATGCGTTTGGGGACGATTTTTTTGACTACCGCACGCACACGGGAGTACATTTTTTGCGCGGTTTTGGTATTGGTTTGAAAGAACGATTGGGGCGAAAGTTTAAACACCACTTCGCGCTCCTTTTGGCCCTTTTCATTAGTTAAAAAAATGCGCTCTAAAATAAAATCTTTCCCTTTAAGCACCCGCAGGGATTCCGGCGCGGCCGTATCGGCTAGGCCGTTGTTGACGGCGGCCATAATGTTGGCGTTGGGGAGAACGGACTCCACCGCTTGTACAAAGGTTTTTTCGTTAAAATCGTCCGTTACAAACAGCACGACGATTTCTTCCCCGGTGTTTTTGCCCTCGCGCACCATTAAATGGCGTAAAACGCCTGTATGCTTGCGCTGGTCGTAATATTCCAAATTTTCGGCCTTGGCCCACGCGCGGATAGCGTCCAAAAGGGCTATTAGTTTATCGTTAAATAAACAGCACTCTTCAATATCTACCGCACGGTCCCAGCGGCCCCTTAATTTGAAACCAAGCGCGCTTTCAAATTCTAGCGGGCGGGTTTTGTTGGCGGGGTCCTTTTTGTCGTAATCGTCGCGCCATTTAACTTGGTGGCAAAAACCGAGTTCCACCTTGTTGCGGAAATTAACGGGTTCATCCGTTACGGTTACCGGGATTTCCCCTTGCCAAAAATCCTTTAAGGTTTCTTGCAGTTTGGCCTGTTTTTTGGCTACTTGCTCCGCGTAGGGCAAGTTCAAAAGGGCGCATCCGCCGCATTTACCGAAATGTTTGCACGAAATATTAGGCATTGATTTTAAACAGGCAGACGTCGCCGTCCTTTACAATATAGTCTTTGCCTTCGGAGCGGATTAAACCGTGTTCGCGCAGGGCTTTTTCGCTGCCGAACTTGGCTAAATCGTCAAAGGTGTAAACGTCGGCGCGGATGAAGCCTTTTTCAAAATCGCTGTGGATTTTGCCCGCCGCCTGCGGCGCCGTGCAGCCCACAGGGATAAGCCAACTGCGCACTTCCACTTCGCTGCCCGCCGTAAAATAGGTGCACAGGTTCAAAAGTTTCATCCCTTCGCGCACGATTTTTTCAAGGCCGGTGTAATCGTTGCCCGTTTCAGCCAAAAAGGCGTGTTTTTCTTCTTCGCTAAATTCGGCAATATCGGCTTCAAACTTTACGGACAGTTCCACAAAGCCCGCGCCGTTTTCCTTGGCGTATTTGGCTACTTTTTCGGCGTTTTCCACATTGCGTTTTTCCGAATTGTTGCCCACATACAGCACAGGTTTGGCGGTTAAAAATTGGTAATCTTTCAGTTCTTCCGGCTCCAAGTGCAAGGAACTGACGGGTTTACCGTTTTCCAGAGCGGCCTTGATTTCCTTCATCCGCTCCCAAGCGGCTACGGCGTCTTTCTTGCCGCTCTTGGCGTTGGAGCCCAAGCGGTCGCAGACCTTGGTGGCCGTTTCCAAATCGGCCAGCATCAGTTCGGTATTGATCACCTCAATATCGCGCAAGGGGTCCACGGAGTTCATCACGTGCGTTACGTTTTCGTCTTCAAACAAGCGCACGACGTGGATAATAGCGTCCACCTCGCGGATGTTGGCTAAAAATTTATTTCCCAGACCTTCGCCTTGGCTCGCGCCCTTTACAATACCGGCAATATCTACAAATTTAATAAAAGCGGCAGTTTTCTTGGGCGGTTTGAACATTTCAAACAACTTATCTAACCGTTTGTCCGGGATAGGCACAATGCCCACATTGGGTTCAATGGTGCAGAACGGGTAGTTACTCGCTTCCGCACCCGCGCAGGTAAGCGCATTAAAAAGGGTAGATTTGCCTACGTTAGGCAGACCGACGATACCGATTTCCATAGTAAAGACTCCTTAAATGTAATAAAACGGATGATTATTTATATTTTAGCATTTTAGGCTAGGCCTAGGGACGGCATAAAAAACCCCGCCGGATGCGGGGTTAAAAGGAGAAAACGTCCCGTACGAGATTCGAACTCGTGATCTCCGCCTTGAGAGGGCGGCGTCCTGGACCGCTAGACGAACGGGACCTGTAAGATAATTTTATCATATTTTGCCCCCGTGCGTAAGCACCCCCGCAAGTTCCGCTTTTTTTATATAATAATTTCATCTTACCTTTATAGGGGGCTGTTATGGAATTAGCCGTATGGCAGACAACTTTACTGTCGCTGCTTATTGCCGTTGTTCTCTTCTTGCCGCTTACCGTGCACAAGGTGGAAGAAAACCTGGAAGCATTTTTGTTCCTGTGCGGGATTGTGGCGGTTTCCGTTTCCAAAATGTGGAGCGGGCACCTGGTTTTGACCGCGCTGGAAGACCCAATCAAAATTACCTTAGCCGTTTTGATTGCGGGCTTGCTCTTCCGCAAATTTAATGTACATTTGCAAAAACTCACGCATAAGGCCGTTAAAACTATCGGCCTGCGCTGGACGCTGTTTTTAATCGTCTTTTTACTCGGTCTTACGTCCAGCGTTATTACCGCTATCATTGCGGCGCTTATCTTGGCGGAAGTAACCGTAATGCTCCCCTTGGAACGCAAGGGCCGCACGCGCCTGGTGGTGTTTTCGTGCTTTGCTATCGGTATGGGCGCGGTGCTTACCTCTATTGGTGAACCGTTGGGTACGGTCGTACTTTCCAAATTAAAAGGCGCGCCGCACTTTGCGGACTTTTGGTTCCTGTTGGAACACTTGGGCTGGTACGTCTTTGGCGGCGTGGTATTAATGGCCGGTATGGCCAGTTCTATCCGCGCCGAAGTCATCCAAAAGGCGCCGGGTCCCAAAGCCGCCGAAAACAATGGCGATGACGGACACACCATTAAAAGTATTGTAATCCGCGCAGCCAAAGTATATTTGTTTGTAATGGCATTAGTGTTTTTGGGCGACGGCTTAAAACCGCTTGCGATGCAGACCATTTCGCACTTATCCGCCAACTGGCTCTACTGGATTAACGCGCTTTCCGCCGTATTGGATAACGCCACCTTGGCCGCCATTGAGGTAACGCCGGACATCAGTACCCGCACGCTTACGTTCCTGCTGATGAGTTTGATTATCTCGGGCGGGATGTTAATCCCGGGCAATATCCCCAACATTATCTGCGCGTCCAAGTTGGGCATTAAGAGCAAAGAGTGGGCCAAACACGCCGTAGCCTTAGGCGCGGCCTTGATGATTGCCTGCTTTATCATCTTAAATGTTGTGCTGTAAAAACAACTTGTTTTACCAAGGCCGCCAATCCGCTGGGAAAGGCGGCCTTTTTGTACCTTAATTTTATATAATTTCTGTATATTGAAATAACAAGGGGAGAACGTAATGAAAATCCATTCTTTTAACGTACAGCCCAACCTGCCCGAAAATATTAAGTTTTTGGAAGAGTTGGCCAATGATATGTGGTTTACCTGGAATTGGCGCGCTATCTTGCTTTTTGTGCAAGTAGATCCCAAACTGTGGATTACCGCCAAACGCAACCCGAAATGGTTTTTGGGCTGTGTACCGCAGAAACGCTTTGAAGAATTAAGCAAAGACCAAGCGTTTTTAGACAATTTAAACGCCGTCAAAACCTCTTACTACAACTATAAAAACAATCCGCACACCTGGTACAAAGAACACCGCCACGAAAACGGGAACCTTTTAACCGCCTATTTCTCTATGGAATACGGTATTGGCGAGGGCTTGCCGATTTACTCCGGCGGCCTGGGGATGCTCGCGGGCGACCATATGAAATCCGCCAGCGACCTCGGTATGCCGATTATCGGCGTAGGCTTGTTCTACAAACAAGGTTATGTACAGCAGGTCTTAAACCGCGAAGGCTGGCAGAACGAAGAATACCCGGATAACGACTGGGCCCATATGCCGGTGGAACGCGTAACCAAGGACGGTAAAGACATTACCGTAGATATCCAACTGGGCAACGAAAATATTAAAGCCTGCATTTGGCGCGTACCTGTGGGCCGCACCTCGCTTTATTTGTTGGATACCAACTTGCAGGAAAACACCCCCGCCCAGCGTGCCATTACCGAAAAACTCTACGGCGGCGACCGCGAAAACCGTATCCGCCAAGAAGTTGTCCTCGGTATCGGCGGTGTAAAAGCCTTGGATGCTATGGGCATTAAGCCGACCGTTTACCACATTAACGAAGGACACAGCGCGTTCCTGCTCTTCCAGCGCATTATTGATATTATGCGCGAAAAGCATTTGACCTTTGCCCAAGCGCGCGAAATCGTATGGGCGTCTTCCGTCTTCACCACGCACACCCCGGTCATCGCGGGCAACGAACATTTTGACCCCGCCCTCGTGCGCAAATATATGGAATTTTACGCCAAGGAAATGGGCATCTCTTGGGATGACTTCTTGGCCTTGGGTAAAGAAACGCCCAACTCCGCCACCTATTGTATGACGGTAGTCGCCCTGCGTTTGGCCGCCTTCTGCAACGGCGTAGCCAAACTGCACGGCAAGGTAAGCCGCGAAATGTGGCGCAACCTCTGGCCCGAACTGCCCATCAGCGAAGTACCGATAACCAGCATTACCAACGGTATCCACAGCGCTTCTTGGATTTCGCACGAACTCAACGAACTGTACCGCAAGTATCTGTTCGGCAACAACCAAACGGGTGAAGTGGACCCGTCCGATACGCAAGCCTGGGAAAATGTAACCAACATCCCCGACGGCGAATTGTGGGACGTGCACACCGCGCGCAAAAACAAACTAATTGATATGGTCCGCGGCCGCCTTAAACGCCAACTCACCCGCCAGGGCTTTGACGTAATGGCTGTTAAAAAGGCTTCCAGCGTTCTGCGCCCCGATGTGCTGACGATTGGTTTTGCGCGCCGCTTTGCCACCTACAAACGCGCGACCTTGCTGTTTAAAGATTTGAACCGCTTGGATAAAATTATCAACAATCCGCAGAGCCCCGTGCAGTTCGTCTTTGCGGGTAAAGCGCACCCGGCGGATACGGCTGGTAAAGAATTTATCAAATTGATTGTCGGCCTTACGCAAAACGACCCGCGCTTTAAAGGCAAAATCGTCTTTGTGGAAGACTACAATATGAACGTCGCCCGCTATATGGTACAGGGCGTGGACGTATGGCTCAACAACCCGATCCGCCCGATGGAAGCCAGCGGCACCAGCGGTATGAAGGCCGCTTTAAACGGCGCACTTGCCCTGTCTATTTTAGACGGCTGGTGGGACGAAGTCGGACCGTGTGATTTCGGCTGGTCCATTGGTGGCCCGGAAACGTACAAATCCGACGAAGAACGCGACACCGTGGAATCCGAATCGCTCTACAATTTAATTGAGCAGGATATTGCCCCCGCTTACTACGCCAAAGAAGTCGGCTCCGCGTATTCTTTGCCGTGGGTTTCGTTAATGAAGGAATCGGTCAAGCATATTGCCCCGTTCTTTAATACGAACCGTATGGTAAAGGAATATTACGAACGCTTCTATGTGCCCGCCAACAACTACGGTCTGATTTTAAACGAACCCGGCAAAGCCGAAGCCGTAGCCGCGTGGCGCAAAAAAATTGCGGATAACTGGTACCGCGTAGGCGTAACCGACGTTACCCCGCAGCCCGAAAACGCTATTTTAATGGGTGATAAAGTGAACTTTAAAGCCCGCGTAGTGTTGGGCGGCTTGGC
This sequence comes from Muribaculaceae bacterium, assembly GCA_963660385.1. Taxonomy (GTDB): domain Bacteria; phylum Elusimicrobiota; class Elusimicrobia; order Elusimicrobiales; family Elusimicrobiaceae; genus Avelusimicrobium. The sequence goes on along the minus strand of CAVKWQ010000045.1, from coordinate 3,745 downwards.
GCCGGAAGACATCCAGGTAGAACTCTACTTAGGCCAGCGCGGAACGCTTGGCGATATCGTCAAAGAAGACGCTATTGATATGACCTGCACCGGAAAAGACGGAGACGCTTATACGTACGAAGTGTCTATGTCCCCGCTTAACAGCGGCCGCCAGGACTATGCCTTGCGCGTACTGCCTGCCAACGCAAATATCCCTAGCGTACTGACACCGCTCTTTATCCGCTGGGAAGATTAAGGAAACCCTTACAAAAACGGCCGGATTCTTCCGGCCGTTTTTTATAGTGCTCGTCTAATTAATCTGTCATTGCCGGCGTGGACCGGCAATCCAGGTCTTTGATAAGTTATGTCCACTTATGCGGTATATATTTTAGCCAGTAAACGCAATGGAACTCTGTACACAGGAGTAACCAATAATTTATTACGCCGTATTTGGGAACATAAAAATAATATTGTAGAAGGCTTTACTAAAAAATATAATGTGCACTTGCTTGTACACTATGAATTATTTACGGATATACGATTAGCACTTGCCAGAGAAAAAGAAATCAAGCAATGGACACGCGCTTGGAAAATACAACTAATTGAGAAAGATAACCCACTATGGAAAGATTTGTATTTTTCTTTATAAACAAACTGGATTGCCGGTTCACGCCGGCAATGACAAACCAAAAAGTGTTATTTAAACCTTTATGTTAAACATTGTACTTGTAAACCCCGAAATTCCCTTTAATACCGGCAACATTGGCCGCTCGTGCGTAGCCACCAATACGCGGCTGCACTTGGTGGGAAAACTCGGCTTTAAAATCGCTTCCAAGGAAATCCGCCGCTCGGGCCTGGACTATTGGCCGAACTTGGATTACCGCCGTTATGAAACGTGGGAAAGTTTTTTGGAAGCCGAAAAACCCGCGGAAGAAAAAATGTTCTTCCTTTCCACCAAGGGCAAAAAATCCTACTGGGATGCCGCCTTCCCGCCCGATGCGTTTCTTATTTTCGGTGCGGAATCGTGCGGGCTGCCCAAGGAGTTCTACGAACGTTACAAGGACCGCCTGTTTACTATCCCGATGACGGGCCCCGTACGTTCGCTTAACTTGTCGTCCTCGGCGGCTATCGTGCTTTTTGAAGCCTTGCGTCAAAACCGTTTAAACTAGACATAAAAAAACCCGCCGTCAGGCGGGCTTTTTTATGCTTTTTACCAATTACAAAGATAAGAAATATTTGCCGGAAGCGTTTTTATCCATACCGATATTTTGGCAGGTTTCCGCATCCCCCGTACACTCAATGCTTACCAGGTCGCCGTTTTGGTTGGTGGCCGTAAGCGTATAACTGCCCGTGCGGGTGGTGGTAATGGTTACGGTATTGCCGGAAAGCGTCATCTTGGGCGTAGTAAAATTAACGCTTTTGGTCATATCCACCCCGGTTACATAGTTGCTGGAATTTACCAACCCGTCCAGCGAATACGCATTGCCGTTCATTACATATTTGGCATTTACCGCATCGCTGATAGCACGCACATTGTTAATGCCTTCCATTGCGCGCCCGCGCTCCATAGACGCGCGGTACTTGGGCAGGCTGATAGTTACCAAAATGCCCACAATCACCATTACAATCAACAGTTCAATAAGTGTAAAACCTTTCTTCATAAAATTCCCCTTTAACAAAGATAGTTTATTATATAAATTTGCTCCGGCTTTTAATAGTATATATTTTATAAAATACTTAAAGCACTATGAACGCGAAAAAACTGTTTTGGATTCTCTTTTTTCTCAACCTGTTTAATTATATAGACAGGCAGGTGCTTTATTCCGTTTTCCCCCTCTTGCAGGCGGAACTGCATTTAAACGATGTGCATTTGGGAGCCTTGGCTTCCGCCTTTATGCTGGTGTATATGTGCTATGCGCCGTTTGTGGGTTACTTTGCGGACAGGACCCCGCGCCAAAAATGGATTGGTGCCAGCGCGCTTATTTGGAGTGCGGCCACCTTGGCCTGTTCCGCCGCCAAGGGCTATATTTCCCTGCTTTTTACGCGCGGGATGATAGGCGTGGGAGAGGCAGGCTTTACGACGCTAGCCCAGCCGTTTTTGGCTGAGCATTTCCCCAAAGCAAAACGCGCCACCGCCTTGGCCTGCTTCGGACTTGCGCTTCCGGCCGGGAGTGCGCTTGGCTACCTGTTAGGCGGGCTTATCGGCCAGCATTGGGGGTGGAGGGCCGCCTTTATGTTGGCGGGCGTGCCGGGCCTGTTTTTAGGCTTTTTGGCCCTTACCCAATTACAAGATAAACGCCGTTTATCCCAACAGCCTGCCGAAATTCCGCATTTTAAAGACTATTTGGCTCTGCTCAAAAACAAACCCTTTTTGTTTATTTGTTTGGCGCACGCAATGATTACATTTATTATCGGCGGTTTGTCGGCTTGGATGCCCACCTATTTGCACCGTTATTTGCAACTGGATGTGGCAAAAGCGGGCGTGATTTTCGGCGCGCTGGTAGTGGTTTGCGGGGCGGCAGGAACTTATTTAGGCGGGAAAAGTGCCGACAAATTATTGAACTTTTCGCCCAAAGCCTACTTTTGGGTAATCGGCCTAGCGTTAGCGGGGGTATTGGCCCCGGCGTGGATAGGCATACAAACCCAATCCGCGGGCTGGGCGCTGGTTTGCTTTGGGCTGAGCATTATTTGCTTATTTCTGCCCACAGGCCCGGTGGCGGCGGCCTTGGTATCGGCCACGCGCGCCCCGATACGCTCTATGGCGTTTGCCGTGAACATTTTTATTATTCACGCGCTGGGCGATGCCTTATCCCCGGTGCTTATCGGGCAAGCGTCCGATGAGTGGGGCTTAAAAGCCGCGGTGCTCTTATGCTGTTTGGCCGCCGTGCCCGGGATTTTATTTACTTGGCTTGCGGCCGCGTACGAACGACGGGGAACTACCCCTTTTTAATCATAGGAAAATTTGAAAATGCCCCTTATACTATCAGTAGATGCAAGGGGAACCAAAGAAGCAGGGGGATACGGTTGCTGTGGTTGGCGCCGCAGCCGCCCGGTTGATGCACCAAACCAAAGAATACTTGTGTATTAGGCCATTAAGGGAAGACATCGCGTCTTCCCTTTTTAGTTAAAAACAATAGCGTTTATACGTGTCATTTCCAAAGCAATTTGCCCCGTAGGAAGCACAAAGATTATTGGCTTTTGCAGACGATGCCAAGGCGGCGCAATAAGTGCTGTCTCCGCGGTCCCCCCGGTTTGAAAAACTTTGCACAATCACATAAGGATATTCACTTGATTGGCGGGCAAATTCAACTTTGTTATCTCCCCCCAGCATAAGCGTCATATTAAACCCGTCCGGTGGGTTGGCGGAAATATCCAAATCGTCCATATTGTTTGTGTAGGAACCATTAGCCATATAATACACTTCTTCGGCTTCTTTAATGCTCTTCGCCAAAGAAATCACATTGGCCGCGCGGCTCTTTTCCACCGCTTTGGTGTATTGCGGCAATGCCACCGCCGCCAATATGCCGATAATGAGGACAACGACTAATAGTTCTATAAGGGTAAATCCTGCTGTTGCCGTGCGGACACCCCAAACAGACGTCATTCCGTAAGGTTTCTGTACGGAATCTCGCCGTTTCGCAACAACAGATTCCCGACTACAACACTCGGGAATGACGTTACTGGCATAAGTGTCCGCACGGCTAATATTCATAAATCCTTTCATTTTTTTCTCCTTGTTAAGGCCTTTATATTTGAGCAAAACGGC
>CAVKWQ010000044.1:0-12878 GCA_963660385.1 Muribaculaceae bacterium | reverse complement strand
GACCAAGGGGAAAAAGTTCATTTTGAACTCAGACTTTTCCTTTGTGCGCAAAGTAGGCTACCGCTATTTTGTGGATTCCCGCGGTACGCAGTTAAAAACCCCGTACCAAGAGGTGCGCTTGTCATACGATGTGTCGGGTAAAACGGAGAACGGGCAAGAGGTCTCCCGGTATGAAGGATACAATGTTTTTCGCCCCGAAGAATTGCCCAGTGAGGAAAAATTGTTAGCCGATGTCCGCAAATCCATTGATGAATTGGAGCAACTGGTTAATGCCACCGAGGGCGACCCCTTGGAAGCGCCTACCCTTTTAAAGGGCCGCGCAATGGCGGTTTTCGTGCACGAGGTATTGGGGCACCGTATGGAAGGACACCGCCAAAAAATGGAGGATTTCGGCCGCACTTTTACGGATAAAATCGGCCAGCAGGTGGTTTCCCCTATTTTAACGATTATGGATGATGCAACCTTGGCTTATTTTAACGGCGAACCGATGCGCGGCTTTTACGAGTACGACGAAGAAGGCGTAAAGGCACGCCCGGTTACGTTGGTGGAAAAAGGGGTGCTTAAAAACTTTTTAATGAGCACCAGCCCGATTAAAAGTTTCCAGTCTTCCAACGGACACGGCCGCGGCAACTACTATATGCGCCCGGTGGCCCGTATGGCTGTTACGCGCGCCATTGCCGAAGAGACCGTTCCCTACGAGGAACTGGAACAAAAGTTCTTGCAGGAAATCAAACGCCAAAACAAGCCCTACGGCTTTGTGATTGAAGATTTAGCGGGCGGTTTTGCTATAACGGAAACCTATATGCCGCAAAGTTTCAAGTTGGAACCGACCTTGATGTACCGCGTTTATCCCGACGGGCGCAAAGAGGTGGTCCGCGGTCTGGATATGGTGGGCACGCCGCAGGTGAGTTTTAATAAAGTGTTGGCTGCTGCTGATGATTATGAAGTCTTTAACGGTAATTGCGGGGCCGAATCCGGTTGGGTTCCGGTGTCGGGCATTGCCCCCAGCGTATTGTTAGAATCTATGGAAATGGAAAAAAAGAATAAGAGTACGGAAAAGCCGCCGCTGCTTCCTCCGCCTTATTCTTTGGAAAAAGGAGCCGCCAAATGAAAAAATTTTTACTTTTTACCCTTTTAGCGCTTGCCCTGCCCGTAGGGGCTGAAAAGTTGCCGGATAATATATATTTCCGCGCAATGCAGGACGAAATGAAACGCACCGTAAAGGAACTGCGTACGAAAGAAAAGGACGGACAGAAGCCCTTTTATGTGGTCTATAAATTGACTACGGAGTTGGGCGGGTATAGCGTTTCGGCTTCTATGGGTAGCCCGTTACCTGCTTTCTCTTCCGGCAATTTTGTGTCGGCGGATGTTTTGGTGGATGTGGGGTCCCGCCAGCACGATAGTTTAGGTTTTGACCGTAATAACTGGTGGGATCCTTATGCCCCGACGAATACAACCATTATGCCTAACGGATATGATGGTATCCGCCAAGGGTTATGGGAAGCCACCAATACGGAGTTTGTCAAAGTAAACGAACTGTATAAAGAAAAACAAGCCTATAAACGCAAAAAAAACTTGTTAAACGAAAAAACGCCCGACTTTGCTCCGGCTGCGCAGGCTTCGTATGTGGAGGAGATTAAACCGTTGCCGGCCCCGGATATGCAGGCTTGGCAGGACGTGGTAAATATGTTGTCCGCACAAGGGAAGGATTTACCGTATGTGGAAAAGTTAGAGGTAAAGGCCCAATTTTACCAAGAAGGAACCTATTACCTAAACAGCGACGGTGGGTTTTACCAAACTTTTTATCCGGCGGGCAATGTCTATTGGACTGCCGTTTTGCGCACCAAGGACGGATACAAGGATACGGAAAGTGAGTATTTGCCTTTATCTTCTTGGAACGCCGCAGATAATGAAAAGCGCTTACAGGAAAAAACGGATAAGTTTTTAGCAAATATTAAACAGCATTACCAAGCGCAAAAAGGTACGGCCTATCTGGGCCCAGTGCTGTTTACAAAAGAGGCCGCCAGCGATTTTATGGGCTTTTTACTTGGGGGCGTAGAAAAAAATAAGCCGTTGCTTTCCTCCGACTATGAGGACGACCCCAGTGCGGGGAAACTGCGCAATAAAGTAGGTATGCGCGTAATGTCCCCGGTGGCGGATGTGTACGACAGACCGCACTTGCGCGAGTTTAAGGGCCTCAGATTGCCCAACTTTGCCCCAGTGGACGACGAGGGGGTGGCTTCACAGGATTTGACGATTGTATCCAGCGGAAAACTGGTGCAATTGCCCTCTTCCCGCCGCTCCGTTAAAAAGGGGGAAAAGAGCAACGGCCACGCGTTCTTTCGCAATGCCTATCCCCGCGAAATGCTGACAACGGTGGTGGTGGAGCCCAAGAACCCTTTGAGCCAAAAAGAACTGGAAGAAAAATTGCTTTCCCGCTGTAAAGAGTTGGAACTGGACTACTGCTATATTGTGCCGGAGATAGGCGGAAGCGGTACGGTGGTACAGCGTATCTATACGGCGGACGGACACAAGGAGCCGGTAACCGGGCTGGAAATTTCCAACCTGACGACCCGCGCCCTGCGGGATATTTTAGCCGCCGGGGACGACAGCGATTTGTATTCAAATGTAATTGTTCCCTCGCTTCTTGTGGATGAAATAGAACTTTTGCCCAGCGACCGCCGCCCGGACAGAAAGCCGTTTATTGCCCGTCCGTAATGCGCAGATTGGTAAAGAAAATAATACAGCCCCAGGGAACACCTGGGGCTGTATCCGTTATAAGGGGTTATCCGCCAGCAGTTTTCCGGCTACACGCCCGATAAAGGTTTCCGGGTTTTGTTCTTGCACGGTTTTCATATGGCGGCGGGCAGTTTTCGGGTCGCCCAGGTGGAATTCATCCATTGCCAAAATAAACAAAGCCAGTTGGTTTTTTGGCGATATTTTTAGTATTTCTTTGGCTGTTTGGATGGATTCTTGGTATTGCCCTGCCTCATTTTGCCACAAAGCCTTGTTGGCAAGCAAGTCTTCCCGCTGGGGGGCAAGCAGCAGGGCGGCGTCAATGTCCTCCAACGCTTTTTGGTAGCGTTTTAAGCCGCGGGCCGCCTTGGCGCTTACCAGCCAAAAATCAGGCGACGTATTGTCTTGCATAAGGGCCATTGTAATATGGATAAAGGCCTCTTGGTAATTGCTTTGGCTCAAAAAGGTATTGGCGTAGCGGGCGCGGTACTGCGGCTCTGCTTGCGGGTTTAGGGCAAAGAACTGGTCGTAATAGTACCGGGCCTTGGAGTAAAAACCTAAGGTCGTGTAGTTGGCGGCTTGGCCGGAAAGCGCTTCCAAATTATCCGGCTCCTCTTGCAAAACTTGGTTGTACAGGTCCATAGAGCGGTTGGTCAGTTCCGTGCGCTGGTAGAGGCTGGCGGCGGCCAATAAAAGCGGGACATTTTTCGGGTGGAACTCCAACGCTTCCAAATAAATATCCAGCGCTTTACTTAAATTGCCCAGTTGTTCGTAACTCTTGCCCAATAAGCGGTAGGCGCGGGCTTCGCGGCGTTTGACGTTTTTCGTCTTGTAAATGTATTCGGAAAGTTCCTCAATGGCCTTAGTATAGTGCCCTTCGTTATACAAGTCGCGGGCGCGGATATAATCCTGCCTGTCTCCGCGCGGAGCCATCCCCAAGAAACCCGTCTGCGCGGTGGAACAGCCGCCCAAGCACAGGGTGGCCAGTACAAAAGATAATAAAATGTTACGGTTTAAGTACATAAGGCAATGCAAAAAGCAGGATGTCCTCCTGCATTTCCCCCATAGAGCGGTTGGCTTCCTGTAAGCCGACTTCGCCCGCTTTGTGTAATTTATCAAGTTCCAAGGTTCCTACGTCTAACACGCGGTTGGTGATGACAAAGTTGGCCTTGTGGGCGGATTCCTCAATCATAGCGGCCCCGCGCACATCGCCCACGCGCAGCAAATAGGCGGCGATAGACTTGGGCGTGTCGGAATAAAAATCAGGCGGTGTGATAGAGGCGATAATGTAGTCCGCCCCCATAGATTTAACGGACTCTACGGGCAGGTAATCCACCACGGCCCCGTCCACCAGTTCGCGGTGGCGGTATTTTACCGGGGCAAATACCCCTGGCAGGTTCATACTGGCACGCACGGCAATAGCCAGCGGGCCCGAATCAAATACTACGCGTTCCCCGGTTTTAACGTCCATTGCCGCGCAGGAAAACGGGATTTGCGTGTCCTCAAATTGCATATCGCCGATTTGTTCGTGAAAGAAATTAACTAGATTGGAAGACGTGGGCAAGCGTTTGGCAAATAACAGGCGGAAAAGCCCCATTACGTTAAAGTCGGACGTGATTTTGTCCATTGTCATATGCTCGCCGATAGTCCACAGTTTTTCCGTGGGGAGCCCCGCCGCGTAGAGCGAGCCCACCACCGAACCCATAGAGGTACCCGAAATCATATCCACGGGCACTTGGGCGTTGTTGAGGGCTTCCAGCACGCCGACGTGGGCAAAACCGCGCACCCCTCCTGCCGATAAGGCTACGCCGATTTTGGGGCGTTCGCTCTTAGGCAGAGCCGTAAATTTATCCCACAAAAAATGACGTAAGATATCGTCGTCCGTCTCGCGTTCTATGGCAAAGGCCGGCCACGCGGCCAGCAGGCACAAGAGCAAAGCGGCGGACCGCTTTAAGAGGCAACTCATTGTAAATCCTGGCCGATAGCCCACTCCAAATCGGCCTTGGCGGACAGGTTTTCTTTAACCGCCTGCAAATAGCGCTGGGCCGTTTGCAGGTAAGCCTGTAAGGCTTCCAAGGATTCCGCCCCGTTTTTGGGTTGGCGCTGGGCTTGCTTTAAGAGCGCGTCCATTTCGCGGTAGGCGGTTTGGCGGGCCAATACCTCTTGTTGCCAGAAGGACATTTGCTCAAAGTTTTCGGCCACTTGTACGCGGATAGTGTCTTCTATGGCGGCGCGGCTTAAAGAACTTTTTTGCTGTTGGGCCTTCTTTTCGGTAACTTGCGTAGAAAAATTGTACGAAAGCGGCAGACGGACAGCCAAGGAAATTTGCCTGTTTTGGTCCTCCAAGGTGTTGGCACCCAGTTTTTCGTAAGAAGCGTTTAAAATAACATCCGGATAGCGGCGGGATAAGGCCAAATCAATGGCAATGTCGTCGGTTTCCAAGGCGTAAATGGCGGCTTTTAACTCGGGGCGGAACTCCATTGCCCACAGGGTTAAGTGCGGCAAATCCCAGTCGGTTTTAACGGGGGAAAAGTCTCCGCGGATGGTAATGCGGGCATTGAGTTCCTTGTTCAGGCTCACCAGCATTGCCAGATTGGCCTTTTTTAAATCGTTTTCGGCCTGCTTTTGCGCACTTTGCAGTTGGGATAAGGCGTTTTGCATACGCATTTTGGCCCAAATGCTGTTGGACGCGGACGAAGCGTTCCATTTTTGCGCCAATTCCCAAACGTGTTGGGTTAATTGGGCGTTTTGCTGGGCATATAAAAGGCCTGCAAAGGACTTTTTAATATCCAATACCACCGCATTTTTGACGGATTCGTAGCGGCTTTGCACTTGTTTTAAATTGGCTTGCGCAAAGCGCAGGGTACTGCGGATACGCCCGCCGGAATAGAGGTATTGCGTGGCGGTAATGCCTACGCCGTAGAACTGGTCCTTGTCGCCATACAGGCCGTTGCCGGGCAAAAAGCGGTTGGCTACGGCGTCAGGCAAAACCATTGGATAGTCCAAATCGTACCAAGTGGCCGTGCCTTGCAAGGAAAACTGCGGCAAATAGCGGAACTTGGCTTCGGTTACCTTTTGCTCGGCGATGATAATTTCCTGCTTGGCCGCCAAGAACTTGGAGTTATTTTCCAAGCCCAAGCGGATAGCGTTTTCCAACGTCAGGTTATCGTTTACCAAACTGGAAAACGTCAGACCGTATTCCTTTTGTGCAAAAGCGGCCTGAGCCAAAAGGCAAAGGGCCGCCAGCATTAAGATTTTCTTCATACTACCCCCGGGTTAGTGCTGCTTATTTTTATTTATTTCCGCTTCTACGCGGTCCATCATTTTATTAAATTCGTCTTGTAATTCGGTAAACTGGTCGCCTTGGCGCAAGCGCACCCGCTGGGAAAAATCCCCTTTGGCAATTTCCTTGCAGGTTTGCTCAATGCGGTAAACAGGCCCGGCCATTTTGTGCGATAAAATAGCGGAAATAATGATAACCAGCAGTAAATAAATGGCAATTTTATAGGAAAAACTGGCCGCCAGAGGGATAAATTGGTCGTACAGCGGCTGCATCAGAACGGGGTACTTGTCAAACAGTTCGTCCAGCGTGGCCGTCAGTTCAAACGTCATAATCGCAAGCCCGCACAATACACTTAAAATAATAAGCATCATATAGCGGATTTGCAGATGTTTTTTGATAAAAATCGTGCGGCGTTTAAACTGCGGCTGTTGCGGAGCGGTGTTCATAAAATCCCCTAAAAGGTGGTTACGTAGCGCAACTGCAAAATGCGTTCGCTTTCATCCCCGCGGCCAATGCGGCGTACGGCCGCGTCCAACGCCAAGGAGGGGTGTAAGTAAAAGCGCGCGCCCAAGTTCAAGCGGGAGTCGCGGATGTTGCGCAGGTTGTCCCACTCGGCCATTAAGCCCACTTGGTCAGACAGTTTATAAAACGTACCCATAAACCAGTAGAGTTCGTCCCACTCAAAGTCGGAAAAGTTGAGCCCCGCCGTGGCGTTTAAACCGGGCACGATGATTTCGCGCGTAAAGGTTAAATAGCCGCCCTTGCGGTCATCCAAGAATTTTTTGGTTTTGGCATAGTTGCGGTGGCTGTCGTAGCCGTAACCGTAGCGGCGGCCGTCGTAGCCGATAGCAATGGCGGGCAGGTACAAATTGCCGTCGTAAATCTTCCATTTTACTTGGAAATCCGGGTCCAGTACGCGAACGGAAGAGGACGAGCCCAATAATTCGTGCGCCGCAATGCTAAGCCCAATGTTAATGCGGGGATAGACGCCGAAATCAATCGTTTCCATTACGGTTCCGTGGTCATAGGCGCGCGTTAAGAAGGAGGCCTGATAGCGGTCAAACACCTCGGCGGTGGGGACGTCCAAAATCAAGGTTTCCAAGGAAATCGGGTCCCCTTGGGCGGCCCGGGCAAAAAGCGGGGCGAATAAGCAAATGGCGAGTACGGCAAGTTTTTTTAGTTTCATAGTTATCCTCTAAAATAAGAAAGTGCGGACGTCTTTAATTTCGGGCTGCGTGATAAAGCGCACATTGTGCAAGTATGCCCCTTCGCGCGCGGGCATAAAGTCGTTCTTGTCGCGCGGAAATTCCAAATCAATAATGCCTTTATCCATACGGGCCGTACTGCTGACGACGGCCTTGTGCCAGCGGTCCGTTTTTTCCTGGTCGTACGGGGCGGACGGGTTCCAATAGTTGCGCAAGACTACCGTACCCTTGGTAACGGCGCCGCCTTCCAGCGGTTCGGTTTTTAAAATAACGTCCTTGGTAAATAATACTTTACCCTTGCACGGGCCGTTTACAAAGGTAATTTTGTAATACGGGTCTTTTTCCGTGGGGCGTTTGTTAAGCGTAGCCAGCGAGTAAAGGGCGTAGGGCTTCATAATATTTTGGCAAGCCGCAAAAACGTGCGTATTGAGCAAGCGTTCGTAATCTTGTTTGTCGTCGGTGCGGTTATAGGGGGATTCTTTTTTGTGGCGGCATCCGGCCACGGCAAAGGCTACACAGCAGATGAGCAAAAGACTTACTAATTTTTTCATAAATCGGGCTCCTGATAAATAAGTTCGCCCGCGTACGGGCGCGCGTGAAACCAATATAACAAATTATACCCGTTTTTTATGGGAAAATAAACCAAAATCCGCTAAACAAAGGCAAATAAAAAAGCCCCCGGTAAAAAAGGGGGCTTTTTAAGAGTGGTTATTTGCGGCCGGAGCGCGTTTGGCTGGCCCGGGCGGCGCTTTTTTGGTTGAAGTCCTTTTTTTGCTTTTCTGCGGCTTCGCGCATTTCCTGTGCGGCGGCGCTGACGGCGGGCTCCAAAATCTCCTGCGAGGTTTCCTTGCTCATTTGTTGGAGGACCCCTTTGCCGAATTTAACGGCGCGGATTAGGTCGCCCGTCAGTTCGGAGGAAGACTCCGCCACGGTTCCCTTTTCCAAAATATCACCGCTTGCATTGTACCCGAAATAGGGCGGCAGGTCGGACGAGCCCAGCACTTGGCTGACGGCTTGCCCGTCGGCGGCGGACGTAATGTACATTACGCTAAGGTCTTTGGGCGGTAAGCCTTTGTTGACGGCTTCGCTGGATGCTTGGCGGTTCTTTTCCTGCACTTGTACAAGGTCCTTATCCGAGTACACGATGTAGGGCGGAGCGGCGCGCTGGACCTGCTGTTGCAGAGCCTTGATTTCGCGCTCATCGGCATTAGCACCCATTTCTTGTATTTTGGCTTCAATAAATTGCTGTTTGATTTGGTTGTATTTGCCTAGCGGGTCGCCTTTGAACGTCAAATTGGCGGCTTGGACGATGTTCGTTAAATCCTGGGTGTTCTGCACGCTGTTGGCTACCCAAAAGCAGTTGCCCTCGCCGCATTGGTTGTTTTTAACCATAAAGGCGTAAATTTCCTTGGTTTGCTCCTGCAAGGACTGGTCCTGTTGGTTATCCGAGGGCGTGGCCGGGTAAGAGTCCGCTTCGGCATTTACTTGGCCCGCCACAAAAGTAACCGGCAAAGGCGGTAGTGCAAAGCCCGTCTCTTGGTAGAAGTTTTGGGCGTTTTGCGCGCGGGCATCGGCTACCTGCTGGGCCGTTTTTTGCGGGCTGGGATCTAAGTCGCACGAAGTTTGTACGGCGGCTGGGGCCGGGGAACGGTCATCACAACCGGGGGCATTAATAATGCGTGCCACTTGGTCCACGGGTTGTTTGCCCTCGGCATCGGCGGCAATAAGGTCATTTACTTGGGCGATAATTTCGTCCTTGTGTTTGGCGTAGAAATCCTTAATAAATTGGGCTTTTTGTTCCTTTTCATCCGGCGTTTTGGGGTTTGGATACAGTGCGTCCGCCGTATCGTCTGCCAGTTTGGCTAAGGCTTCGTCCGGCATTAAAAACGAAATCGCGCGAATCATATCGTTTTGCGTGGGTTGAGGAGCAGGACCGCTGGCGGCGCCGGAAGCGGGTCCTTCAAAATCCGCCATTTGCGCGCGTGCAAAACCGGGGGCGTATTTCCCGCCGTTTCCGCGGGCAATTTTATCAGACGAAGCCAGCAGAGCCGCTTCGCTTTCGTCCTGCCAAATATCGGGGTTGGCGGAGGTTTGTTTGGCATCGTTAAAGCCAAAAAATTTGGTAATCGGGCTAAACAGGCGCGCCAATTTGGAATCAGGCACTTGGGTTTCCTTGCTGGCGGAGTTGGCCGCCGGGGTAAAGCGCGCGGCGCGCTCTTGGCGGACATAGCGGTCGTAGGCGTTTTCCTGCGTGTTAATTTCGTGCATACCCGGTTCCATCCCCTCGGGGGCGGTTTGGCGGATAAGCACCCAGTCGCCGTCTTCGGTTTGCATAGAGGCGTTGCCGTAATTGTAGCGGCCGGAGGTGGCCACGCCGTCAGGCGTTTCTTGGTTAGCGGGGGCTTTTTTAAGGGCGGCGCGGGCGTCGGCTATTTGCTCGGGCTGGGCGGCCTTGTTATCGCCGCTCTTTTGGGCAACTTGGGCCTTTTGCCGGGCGTTAGTGCGGCGGAGCAAACGCGCCATACGTTGTACCAGCGCGGTTAAGGGGTTAGACGTAAAAATTTGCGGGGTGGCTTTTTGCGCGGCGGCGGAGGCTTGGGCGTTGGCCGGAGCGGGGGCGGTAGTTTCTAAAAAGGGTAACAGTAAAAACACGATAACCGCAACACACACGATAAGCAATATGATTTTGCCAATGGTTTTTTTCATAACTGGCTCCATAAATAATAATATCCCGGTTTGGGCCGCGCAGAACGCGCCTTTGCCGGTTCTTACCAATAGTTTACCCGTTTGACGGGATTTTTTCAAGGGCTATTTTGCGTGGATAAGGCGCATTAAAATGGACCACGACTTTTTGAGGTGCGCCCATACGGGATTGTCCGTTTGCACGGGTGTGGCGGTTTGGGCGGCTTCTTCTTCGGCGGACGGCGGAAGGGTTAGCCCGGCGGCCTTTACCAGTTGGATAAGATAATTGGACGGCACGGAAAAATTTAAGTTTTGGTTGCCTTCGCCCTTGTAACTGCCGAAGACGACGGAAATTACATTACCGTTGTGGTCAAAAACGGGGCTTCCGCTGGAACTGGGGGAAATCGGCGCGCTGATTTGGTGCCAGAGTACGCCGTCGGCCTTTTTGCGGATTTGGCTGATAAGGCCCGAAGAAATGGTGTTTTGCAGACGGCGCGGGTTGCCGATTACCGTAATGGTTTGCCCGGGCAGTACATCGTCCGACGGTACGACGGTAACGTGTGGTAAATTTTTGGCGTGGATTTGCAAAAGGGCCAAATCCACATTGCCCGCTTGCGCAACAGGGACGGCTTCGCCCGATACGGCCCCGGTATTAAAGGTTAAATTGATATAAAGGGCATCTTTGGTAACGTGGCGGGTGGTAGCCACCAGGCCGTCCGGCGTAAGGACAAAGCCCGTGCCCGTAAAGGTGGAGCCGTCCGCCTTAATGACGTTGACGGCGACAATCGCCGGGGCGTTTTGCTCGGCAATGCGGACGTGGTCGTTTTGTGCCCGGGCCGGCAGCCCGAAGAGAACCAGAAAAAGTAGAGCAAGCAGGGCGTTCCTCATAATTTTATTATAGCAAGAAAATGCGGGCAAGGTTGAAAACCAACTGGATAAATAGTACACTAATAGGGACGTCTGTTAAGGAGTTTATACTATGGAAGAAGCATTTTATGTAAGCCGCAAGAAATATGAGGCTTTGGTTAATGAACTGAAAGATTTGAAGAATTTAAAGGCGGAACTTTCCAACGAAATCGGGGAAGCCGCCGCGCAGGGGGACTTGAAGGAAAACGCCGAATACCACGCCGCCAAGGAAAAGCAGGCTGAAACGCTGATCCGCATCCAAGAGTTGGAAATGCGTTTGCGCAATGCCCAAATTACGGACGATTTGACCGTGGATAAAAGCGAAGCCCGCATTGGCGCCACGGTAACTATCCGCGACGAAGCGGCCGGTATTGAATTTACCTATACGCTGGTAGGCTCTATGGAATCCAACCCGGAAAAGGGCCTTTTGTCCGTTAAGTCGCCCTTGGCCAACGGAGTGTTGGGCAAAAAAGAAGGGGAAACCTTTGAAGCCATTTTGCCGCGCGGACCGAAAAAATACAAATTGGTAAAACTGGAATACAAATAATATTTCTTACCTAATGGATAATAAAGCCGCCCGAGGAGAAAGACCCTTGGGCGGCTTTTTCACAGGCAAAAAGAACCCCCGGTTTTAGGGCCGGGGGAGGAGAATTACAAACCTTTTAGCATTTCGTTCATTGCCGATTGGAAGGGGCTGTTCCCTTTAATCAGCCAATACATTACGGCTTCGTTCAAATTGGCTTCTTCTTCGGACACGCCGGGATTGCCCGGGCGGGCCTGCGGGAAGCGGTGGCTCTTGCCCATAAAGGTTTTTAACTGCTTCAAGGTTTCCTGTTCGGACGGATACACCGGGGCGTACTCGGCAAACAACGCCTTGATTTGGGCCGTTAATTTTTCAACCGGTTCAAAATGATTCGCGCGGTCGTCGTGCATTAAGGTTTCGGTGCGGGTATAGAGCATCAGTTCGTTGCTGTCCGCGGTGTTCCATTTGGGCAGGCGGCCGTTGGCTTTTACAAATTCTTGCAAATCGGTCAGCGTGCGGGCATAAACCGCTACGGTTTCTTTGGTATTATCAGCACTTTTGGCTCCTTGTACGCCGCGTGCATATTGCGTGTAAGCATCGGCCAAGGCGCCGCGCAGGACCGTTTTTTCAGCCCCGGAGGCACCAGCCGGATCCGGCATATTGATAAAGTGCTGGATAGTGCCCTTGGTTTCATTGGCTACCAACTGGCTTTGCATCATATGGCGCAGTTTGAGGTTTACCTTGTGCGGATGCGTAAGCAAATAATCAAAGGCCGTATCTACAAAGGCTTCTTGCCCGTCTAAATGGAGTAAGTTTGCCATAGAATAGGTTTCGTGTAAAACCGGAGAGTGGGACAAGGTATAGTAATTTACCAAATCTTCCACCAACATATGCGCATCACGCGCCAGCAAATCGGTGCGCAGGAAAGTACGCAAACTTCTGTTGGTAACGGTTTTATCAATAAGGGCTAACCCTGCTTGTTGGCCTTCTTCGCTGGACAGATAGTAGAGCGGGTCTTTCATTAAGGTATTAAGCAAGGTATAGGCTTGTCTGGTTTCCAAGGTGGCTTGGTGTACTTGGTTCAAAATGACTTTTTCAACTGTTAGCGTATGTGCACGGCTGACGGCCTGAATCGTCAAAGCCGGCGTAGCATTAAAAGTGGGTACATAAATTTTAGGCAATTTCGGCGCTTTCAATTTTGGCGAAATTTTGACACCAACTTTGGGGGCGTTTTTGGCTACCCCGGCAGCCACTTTTTCGGCGGCTTTGACGCCGGTGGCAATTTCTTTACCCGCGTTCTGGGCAAAGGACATAGTCGTCCCGAGGGAGACTATCATTAAAGCATACATTAGGTTTTTCATATTTATAGTTTAAGAAATATAAAGGTAGGGCGAAAGAGTCTTTGGACCTAATGCAGGCTGGGCCTTTGGACCTAGGCCCGATGGACTTTTAGAATCTAGCGTATAGGTTGTTAAAAACACTAGAAACAACTAACAACACAATCAGTAGATCCTGAAATAAATTCAGGATGACTTTTATTTTA
>CAVKWQ010000043.1:10053-13416 GCA_963660385.1 Muribaculaceae bacterium | reverse complement strand
AGCCCGTGCGCGATGAGGTTTTGCGTACCCATAATTGGGGCTTTGCTACGGTCCGGGAGCCGCTCGCGCTAATGGAAAAACAGGACAACGGCTTTTTGTACAAATACCCGCAGGAAGCCTTGTTTGTCCGCCGGGTTTATCAGCCGCCCTATAAAAATACCGCGTTTCGGGAACTCTTCCACCCCAAATACCGTACCCGCGTGCTGGAATCCGCTGCGCCGCAGGCGTGGGCCGAATACACCCGCCGCGTAGAGGACGAAAGCCAGTTTGACGCCGCCTTTGTCAAATCCTTTTCGCTCGCGTTGGCGGCGGATTTGGCGTTGTCGCTCACGGGGGATAACACCTTGGCCGCGCAAATTTTGCAAAAATATACGCTCAGTTTAGACGAAGCCCGCCGCAGCAATATGACGGAAAACTTTGCGCAAACCGCGCAAACGGACGCATTTACGGAGGTGCGCTAATGGGCGTGCATTGTTTGCAGTCCTCTTTTGCGGGCGGCGAAGTAAGCCCCGCCGTGCAGGCGCGTATAGACAGCCCCGCCTATTCTTCTTGGCTGAAAACGGCCCGGAACTTTTTTGTTCACCCGCAGGGCGGTGCGTCCAACCGCCCGGGCACCGTGTTTATGGGCCGGGCCAAATACGCGGATAAGCCCTGCCGCGTGATTCCCTTTGTATTGGGGGAGAGTGAAGCCTATGTGCTGGAACTGGGGGAAAAATACCTGCGTATTTACACGCCAGGCGGCCAAGTGCTGGGCGCAGACAACATCCCGTACGAACTCGCCACGCCCTACTTGGCGGATGAAGTGGCGCAAATCAACTATACCCAGTACGACCAAACGCTCTTCCTCGTCCACGCCAATCACCCGCCCAAACAACTTACGCGGCTGACGGACGGCACCTTTACCTTTACAGAGGTGCCGCTTAAATACGGTCCGTTTATGCTTGCCAATACGGGCTTTTCGGCGGCTAATTTGGGCGGCATTATCAAAATAGTCTCGCCCCAAGCCACCGGGGGAGATTGCAACGGGATGCAATTTGTATTGGAATACCGCAACAGTTTCACGCGCCCGGCGGTGCTGACGGTGGCGCAAACGCTGTCCGGCGGGGCCAACAAGGGGGAATTAATCCCGTCCGGCGATGACAAGTTTTTGCTGGAAAGCGATTTTGACCTTTTTCAGCCCGGGCACATCGGGGGAAAATTTGCGCTGACCCACGCGGTGGAAAGCCAGTACCTTTCGGGTACGTTGGGCTATCAAAGCGTTTCCCAAACGCTCAAAAGCGGGGGCGATTGGCAGTTGCGCACCAGCGGGGTGTGGACGGGCCAACTGGTGTTGGAAAAGTCCGAAGACGGGGGAAAAACGTGGCAGAAGGTAAAATATTTCTCCCGCGCGGACGGCGAGGAAAATTTCAATGCGCTTGGACACTTGGAGGACACCGCCGATATGTATTATTTGCGGGTCCGTTCGCTGGAAACGAGCGGCGAGGCGGGCTTTGAATTGCAGGCCGATGCGTTTATCCAAGAGGGTGTTGTAACGGTGGAAGGCTATTTAAATGCCCGGCAACTGGTCGTCCGCCCGGAGCGGCAGGTGGCCCTATCCGATTGGACGGCCGATTGGGCCGAGGGCTCTTTCAGTCCGCTTTCGGGCTATCCCTCGTGCGTGTTCTTTTTCCAGGACCGCCTGGGCCTTGCCGGAACCAAGCGCGAAGCGCAGACGGTGTGGTTTTCCAAAACCGGGGCGCACAGCGACTTTGGGCACTCCCGCGGCACGCTAACGGATAACGACGCTATCAGCGTGAACCTGTCGGGCAAAAAGTTAAATGCCATACACGGCGCGGCGGTGTGCGGGCGTTTATTGCTCTTTACCGCAGGGAGCGAGTGGACTTTATCCTGCTCCGGCGCGCTTACGCCTACCAATATCCAAGTGGCCCAGCAGGGCGAACGCGGGGCGAGCCGCACAGCCCCGGTACTGGTGGGCAACCGGGCGTTATTTGTGCAGGCGCGCGGCGGGTGCGTGCGTGATTTGTTTTACGATTACAATACGGCTTCGTACATCGGCAACGATTTAACCCTGCTCGCCAAACATTTATTCTTTAACCGCGAACTAGCCGAACTATGCTACCAGCAGGAGCCGGATAATTTGGTTTGGTGCGTGCTGGACGACGGCACCGCACTAACTTTGACCTATTTGCCCGAACAAAACCTTTGCGCGTGGACCCGGCACGATACACAGGGCCTTTTTAAAAGCGTTTGCTGTGTGCCCAACCGGGGATATGACGAGGTGTGGTTCGTGGTAAAACGCCCAAACGGCTATTTTGTGGAACGGTTAGCGCGGCGGCTGGGCAGTAAGGAGCCGCAGGACCAAGTGTTTTTGGACGCGTCCGTTTCGCTCAAAAGTGAAACGCCCTTTACGCGCTTGGGCGGTTTATCTCACTTGGAAGGCCTGTCTGTTGGGGTGCTGGCGGACGGAAATGTTTTGGCCCCGCAAACGGTTAAAAACGGGGAAATCTCGCTGCCCCGCGCGGTTACTTGCGCGCACGCCGGATTACCCTTTACGGCGGAACTTGTAACCCTGCCGCCTGCCTTGTCCTACGGGGACGGTACGGCGGCCGACAGAAAAAGGCGTTTTAGCGGCGTTACCGTTAAAATGTTGGACAGCCGCGGCGGGCACATCGGTACGGACGAAACGCATTTAACCGAAATCGTCCAGCGCACGGATGAGCCCTTTAATGCGCCCCTTGCGCTAAAAACCGGGGATTATGTGCTGAACCTTTCCGGCTCGCATAGCCTTTCCCCGGCACTGGTCTTCCGGCAGACGGACCCGTTGCCAGTTACCTTGCTGTCGCTTATTACGAGGTAAGCATAAAAAGGGGGCTTTTGCCCTATCAGCAAAAGCCCCTTTCAAAAGCAGTTTGGTTTATTTGGTTAAGCGCAAACTTTTCACCATACTTTTAGCCAGCAACTGGTCCGGACCGTCCACCGTTCCGGCCACTACATAATATACCTGGTGGTTGTCCGCCGGTACGACGGAAAGCCAAAACGGCACGGAATTGCCTTGGTTGGAATAGGCCGTGCCGGAAACCAGCAGGGCTTCGCGCCCGTTAATGGTGGTCTTTTCCGAGGAGTGGATTTCCAGTTGGCGGCGGTTTTGAATAGAAACCACAACCTCGTTAAAATCCTTGAACGGGTCCTCGTCCGCATTTCTTTGGCGCGCAATACCCGCAAAGGTAACGGCTTTGGGCGTTTTACCCGCGGAGTCCTTTTTAAAGCCGTTGGTATCAATGCCTACGGTCAAATCCACATCGCCCAAGTGCATCCAGTCGGAGAACGTCATCCCGTCATATACGGTCAGTTCTGCACCGTATT
>CAVKWQ010000043.1:0-9894 GCA_963660385.1 Muribaculaceae bacterium | reverse complement strand
GCCATTTGTTGCTGTTCTTCTTTAAAATCATCCAAATAACTTTAAAGAGCAGGAAAAATACCGCATACACGGCTACAATTCCCAGTAAAAACAAAATAACCAGTATTGTCATTTATTACTCCTTTAATAAGTTTTTTACAGTATATCTTTTTATGAGAAAAAATAACATTGTTTTACGCAAATTTTTACCGCCGGACGCCTGCCAATTAGCGCGAACCCTGCGCGCGGAAGATAGGCGGGAGTTGTCCGCCTCGCACCCCGGGCGGGAGCCTAGTATTTTGATAGACAGTTTTGCGCAGGTTTCGCAGTTCGCCTTTACCCTTGTGCACTGGGGAAAAGTGGCGGCGGTGTGTGGGCTGGTGGCGCCGTGCTTATTAGGCGCGCGGGCACAGGTGTGGCTTTTAACGGGGGGAGAAGTGGAAGAAATCCCCAAGAGTTTTTTCGCCTGTATGCGTGGGCTGGTGGCGCATTTTTCGGGCGAATACCCCGAACTCGTTGTATGGGTGGATAGTCGCTACGTCCGCGCCTTGCGGCTAGTAAGGCGGCTTAATTTTACTGCCGGGCCTATTTTAATGGCGTCAGGCGTTACGTTTGTAGAGTTTATTTTTAGGAGGAAGGAAAATGGGAGGAGTCATTAAACAGGCGGGGTATGTCGTGTCGTCCGCCGCGTCGGTCTTTGGCAATCGCAAGGCCGAAAAAGATTATTACAAAGCCTTGGCGCAGGACGCCAACAGACAGGCGGAATATGTGTCCGCCGCCGGGAAACGCCAAGCGGAGTATTTGTTTAAATCCGCCGCCGAGCGCAACAGGGAACTGTACGAAAATTACCGCCAAACGCTGGGCAGCCAGCAAACGGCGCTGGCCTCATCGGGCCTAAACGCTTCATCAGCCACGGTGCAAACCTTGCTTAAAAACAGCCGTTTAAATGCTCAGTTGGACGAAAACGCGTTAAACGATACGCTGACGGATTCCCTGCGGGAAAACGAACTGGAAAACAGCGAAAAAATCCGCAGTTTAACCGAAACCGCCAACCAATATAAGCGCGCCGCCAAACGCTCGGGCGCGTGGTGGAAATGGAGCAAGCAGTTGCTCTCTATTTTTAATTAGGAGTTTTTAACTTATGCCAACTATTCCAACTTATACGCGCGGAGAACAATACAGCGCGCCGCGCGTTTTAAAAAACGCCCCGTCTCCGGTCCGCTTGAAGGAAACCTACCAAAACACCTTGCAGGCGGCGGGCGAATTGGGGCAAACGGTGTCCCGGCTGCTTCCCGATAAGCAAGAAGGCCAAACGCAAAATTTGGGCGAAATAAAAACGCGCCGAGCCCTGTTAGCGGCGGCTTCCGGCGGGGTGCAAGCCCTGGATAAGGCCGCGGGACAAGTGCAAAACGCCAATTCCCCCGCGGCGGCGGATTGGGTGCTTTTGCGCGCGTCCGCCCTCGCTCAGGAAGAAAACGCCCAACGCCAACAGACAAGCGAAGCATTAGCCCAAGAAAAAAATATCTTGGTGGAAACGGGCTCTCTTGCTCCGTCGGCGGGGGCGCTGGAAGCGTATTTAAACGAGCAGTTGCCGGGGTACGAAAGCCGCCTTTTATCCGCCGGAGTTTCCGCCAAAAGAGCACAAGCGGACCTTGCCCAAGTGCGGGGGTTATCTGCGCAGGCGTGTATCAAGCGTGCTGTATCGGCGCAGAATTATCAAGCGGCGCAGGGCGTATATCAAAAGTTTGCGGGATCGTTTTCCAAGGCGGAGCAAGACGAACTAACCGCGCTAATCGGCGCGGTCAAAGCAGATAAACAGGCGCAAAAGTATTGGGATGACGCCATTACGCAAACGGACGGTTCCACCGAAGCGCGCCTAAAATGGGCGAAAGCGCAAACCGCGGAAAAGACCGTTTTGGAACGCCTTTCTGCCTTGGGCGAACAAGCCCGGCAACAGGAATTTGCCCAACAGGCGCAGGCGTTTTTATGGTTGGCGTCCGCCGCTACGCCCGAAGAGGCGCGGAAACGCTTGGCCTTATCCCCGCTTAAATATACCGGGGCGGTGGCCCGTGCGGTGTCCCTGTTGGGTGCGCCCGCGCCGCACACTTCGGCGGGAACCTTTAACCGTTTGTATTTTAGCGGAACGGAAAAAGAGAACGAACGCGCCTTTGAAAAGGGCGAAGTTTCGGCGCGGGAATTTTTGGCCCTGTCCGCTGCCTCTTCCTCCCGCCAAGCCGGAGCGGACGATAAAACGGGCGCGTTTCTGTGCGCTGGAATAGAAGCCTGGGCGCAAAAGAAGGGCCTTTCCACTAGCACGCAGAACGAAATAAAACGCACCGTGCTTTCTTCATCCGCCGACCCGCAGGAGCGTTTGAACGCCCTCAAACAAATTAAAACGTATTTTGATTTATAGGAGAAACTATGACCATTTCCACCCAAGTTACAAAACGCATTTACGCCGGGAACGGCGAAAACACCCGTTGGGATGTGGATTTCCCGCTGTTGTCGGCGGACCATTTGCAGGTGTTTTTGACCTCGCCCCAAGGCGTGGAAACCCGTTTAACCGAACATTACCGGTTGGACGAAAGCACCCATACGCTTATTTACCCGATAGAGGCTAGCGGCCTTGCGCCCTTGCCCGAAAATTGGACGATTACGCTCCTGCGCCACACGCCGCCCACGCAAGAGGTGGATTTGTTGCGCCAAGGCGAATTGGACGCCGAAGTATTGGAACAGGCTTACGATAAACTTACCTTGCTTGTGCAGGAGTTGGGGGAAGAAACCGCGCGCTGTATCAAATATCCCGCGTCGGTGGAGCCTGCTTCGCCCGGGGCCGGGGAGTTTTTTAACCAAGTGAAGCGGGCGGCGGACGAAGCGCAAACCGCGGCTAATCAGGCGGAACTATCGGCCAAGGCGGCACTATTAAACGCCGGAAAGGCACAAACCGTTTCGGCGCAGGCGGTGGCCGATATTTCCGCTAGGGAACAGCAGGCCCAAGAGGCCCTTTCTTCTACCCAGCAAACCTTGTCTGCCGCGCTTGCCAGTCAGGGGGAAAGCCTGACCGCTTCGGCGCAGGCGTCGGCGGAGTTGGCGGCTTCATACGCCCAGCAGGCCCGCGCGTATGCCTTGCGCACCTTGGGCAAAAGTTTGGGCGAAGTGTATTGGAGCCAGAGCAAAACGGCGGCGGATAACCCCGGGGCTTTGCCGCTGTGGACGGGGGAATATATCGCTAATGCCGCCACGCTCTACCCCGATTTTTACGCGTGGGCCAAAAGCCACCCCGAACTGTGCAAAACCAAAGCCCAGTACGACGAAGCCCTTTCCACCTACGGCGAGTGCCCGTATTATGTGGCGGACGAAGTATCCGGCTCTTTACGCTTGCCCAAACTGGCAAATTACATTAAAAACGCAAACGGGGAAAATGGCATTACGCAAAGTAAGGCCGGGCTTCCCACTGTAAAAGCCATTAGCAATACGGCCGCGCCCAATGTAAGCGGCGTGGCTTCCTTGCCGCCTTATGCCAAGGGCGTGCAAAACACGCAGGGCTATTCCCTGATGACGGGCTCATCTATCAGCGATTCCGCTTCCTTGGCGTATGTGGAAAATGATGCGTCCTTGGACAGCGCCGTCTATGGTGCGAGCGAGACCGTAACGCCCGCCCATACCACGCTTTACCCGTGGGTGTGTGCCTATTATCTCAATACCGAAAGTGCCGATACCTTGCAAATGCAGGAGCAGGCCACGGGCCTTACGCGGGCGGTGCGTGAGGTGGTGCTGAGTGAAAATTCCACCGTCAGCCCGCACGTTAAACAGCAGGCACGGCAGTTGGAACTATTGGCCGCCGCACGCAGGAGTGGAAAGTGAGCAAACTCAAAGATTGGCTGTATGCGGGGGGAATATTACTAGCCGTGGGGTTTTGGTTTTTTACGCTCTATGGCTTGCCCCCGCGGGTGGAAATTTTGGAAAAGAAAGTATCCGCGCACGAGGAACGCTTGGCGCGTTCCGACGTGAAGTTGGATATGATTGCGGACGATGTAAAAAGCATTAAGGTTATTTTACTTAACGCCGCAAAAAACTAAAAGGAGAAATACAAATGACGCAACTTATTAATTGGTGTACCCAACATTGGCAGGATGTGCTTGCCATTATCGGCGGAGTGGTCGGTGTGGCGACGGTAATCGTCAAACTGACGCCTACGCAAAAGGATGATGCGGTACTGGGCAAGATTATTGCCGTTTTATCCGCCTTGTCGCTCGTTAATGCGGACGGCTCTTTTGTAGGGGCGAAAAAATGATGTACGCCTTAATCGGCGGACTGATGGCTATGGCGGTGGGCGTACTGTGCGTATTGTCCGCCGCCGTGGGCCGCGCAAAAGAGCAGGTGCGCGTTGCAAAACAGGAGCAAAAAGAAAATGAAAAAATGGATAAAATCTTGGAGCAGGTGGCTGCTGTGCCTGATGAGCGTTTGCTTGACGTCTTGCGCGGGGAACACAAACCTGCGCGCAAACGCACCCGTTTGCCGCGTTCGCTTTGACGTGCACGACGAGGGACTTGCGCATTTGAGTCCGCACAACTTGCGCGCTATCCTAGCCTTTGAAACCGCCTGTGCCCTAGCGGGGTCCTGCGGACGGCGACTCAATGCCCTAGGTAGCGATTAATTGAGCCACACTGTTTTTGTAGTGTTGTGCCCATACAAAACAAAGTCGTACCCATAAAAAATCCCCGGGGGCTGTAAAAGCCTCCGGGGGTTTTTAGCAAAAAGCAATTTTAGAATTTACCGTTTACCGGGTTGCCGTTTGTAATGGCGTTGCAGTATTGGCCGGCCTTGGTGCTATCGCCTAATTGGGTAGGCACTTCCGCTGTGTCGCTGGCAGCCCCGCAATAGCGGTAGGTTTGGATTACGCTACCGTTGTCTATCATTACCGTTTTTAATTGGTAAACATCTTTGGACGTATTGCGGGTGGCGTTAATGACAAATTTCGTATCGCTTAATTGCTGCATCGTAATTTTATAGTTTTTGCCGCCGTAGTTGGAACCGTTTTGCGGAATTTCCACATCCAGTACCGCAAAGTTGTTGGCGCTCGGCCACGCATCCTTTTGGAAGCGGTAGCGTTCCACCGCATCGCGCGTAGCGCTCATCAGCGTGAGGGCTTCGGCGGCGCGGGATTTTTCCACAGCCGTGGTGTATTGGGGCAGCGCGATAGCGGACAATACGCCGATAATCAGCACCACCACCAACAGTTCAATAAGAGTAAAACCAGAATTGTTACCAGTCATTTTTTATCTCCCTAAATTAAAATAAAAATTGCTTACACCATAGTATAGCAAAAAACGCCCGGATTGCAATATATAAAACAAAGGGGGAACCGCAAGGGCTCCCCCAAGTGAAAAACAACCGTTTTTAGTTGGCCTTCATCGCAATCGCCTGTACCGGGCAGACAATTTTACACAATGAACAGCCCACGCATTTGTTTAAATCCACTACCATCCCTTGCGGGGGTTGCGTAATGGCCTGGTGTTCGGATTCCCGGCAGATAAGCGCGCACTTGCCGCACAACACGCATTTTTCTTTATCAATTACCGGATTAACGCGGTAGGTTTGTTTGTGCAAGGCCTCGTGTGCGGTAATCGTTTTTGCGGCCTTATCTTTTAAGTCATTAATGTTATTAAAACCTTTGCGCTCCAAATAGTCCAGCAGGCCCTTTTTCATATTTTTAATTACGCCGTACCCGTTTAACATTACTTCGGTGCAGACCTCTAAGGCGTCCGAACCCGCGGCAATGTATTGTGCGGCGTCCTGCCAGGTGGAAATGCCGCCTTGGCCCAAAATCGGCAGTTTGGTGGTGTTGCGCAGTTGCGTAACACAGCGCAGACCGATGGCTCTTACCATCGGGCCCGAGCAACCGCCATAGGTGGACTGGCCGTCAATATTCAAATTGGGTTGGAGCGTTTCCAAATCAAGCCCCATAAAGCCTTGTACCGTGTTGATAGCGGCCAAACCGTCCGCCCCGGCTTTTTCCACCACGGCCCCGATGCGGGTAATGTCCGTTACGTTCGGGGTCAGTTTTACAAAAACGGGTTTCTTAGCCACAGCCTTTACCCAAGCGGTAATTTGGGCGGAAATTTCCGGGTTGGTGCCGATAGCCATACCGACGCCCTTTTCCGGCATCCCGTGCGGGCAGGAGAAGTTTAATTCAAAGGCATCCGCGGGCGTGTTGTTTAACGTGCAAACCAAATCTTGCCACGCCTTTTGCTCCACCGGGGCCATAATGCTGGCGATGATTACTTTGGTGGGGTGTTTCTTTTTTAAGTAATTAATGGCTTCGCACCAGTATTTTACAGTGTGGTGGCTTAAAAGTTCAATATTTTGGAAGCCGATAATTTTGTTTTGCTCTTTTAAAACCGCGTAGCGCGGGCTGGCTTCAATCATTTCCAAATTGTCGGGCGTAATCGTTTTGATGACGGCCCCTCCCCAGCCCAGTTCAAAGGCGGCGTCTATGCTTTCCATTAAGGCCGTGGGCGGAGCGGAAGCAAGCAGAAAGGGGTTTTCAAAGTCTATACCTAAAAAAGAAGTTTTGAGCGTAGCCATATGATAATCTCCTATACAAGTTTCCTTTCATTGTATCATAAAACTATTTTTGCGGGGGATTTTTGGTAAAAAAAACCGCCGGAGTTAAAAAACTCCGGCGGTAAATATTACCCAAGGGCGGCCAGTTTGGTAAACAGGTCCTTTTGTTCCTTGGTTAAGGTGCGGGGGACGTCTATCGTCAGGGTTACGTACAAACTGCCCTTGGCGCTTAATCCCTTACCGCTTAATTTAAGTTTTTTCCCGTTGTGGGTTCCGGCGGGAACTTTTACCTTGACGGGTCCGTCCAGCGTGGGCACGTAAATCGTGCCGCCCAGGGCCGCCGTCCACGGCATAAGCGTTACAGGAACATAGAGGTCCTCGCCCTCCAAGCGGTACATTGCGTGCGGGCGGATTTTTACCACCAAATACAAATCACCGTTACCGCGGGAGGTCGGGTTGCCCATCCCTTTGAGTTTAATCTTTTTGCCCTCGCTTACCCCGGCAGGGAGTTTAACGGTAACCGTGCGGCCGTTGGGCAGGGTCATTTGCATATTGCCGCCGCGGTGGGCGTCTTCCAGGTTGAGCGCCAGTTCGGCTTCTACATCACCCTCGGCCTGGCCCGAAGCCGCACTGCGGCCAAAGTTCTTGCCAAAGCCGGAGAAACCTCCGCCCATACCGCCGAAAATACTTTGGAAGAAATCGCTGAAATCTCCTCCGCCAAAGGCCTGCGCACCGCCTGCGCCGCCAAAGCCGGAAAATCCTCCGGCGTTTCCGCCGTAGGAGTATTGTTGGTACTGCTGGTACGGATTGCCGCCTGCGGCCGAGCGCGCGCGGGAGGAAGCCCCGCCACGGGCATAGTCCTGGTAGCCTTGCTCGCCTACTTGGTCGTAGATGGTGCGTTTTTGTTTATCGGACAAGACGGTATATGCTTCGTTTAAATCTTTAAATTTTTCTGTCCATTTGGCTTTTTCCGCTTCCGGGTGCATATCCGGGTGATATTTGCGGGCCATCGTTTTGAACGCCTTTTTAATATCGGCGTCCGAGGCGGTTTTACTCACGCCTAAAATTTTATAGTAATCTTTGTATTCTGCCATAATTCACACCTTCCAACTATCATTTTATATAATTTTTCTATATATTCAATATGCTATTACTGACTAGAAGCGCCAACAAAACGCCCCTTCGGCTGATATTAACGACGGAAGCATTTTCGTCGCTGACGAACCAGTTTATGCAAATTTTGCTTCCGTGGTATATTTTGTCGTCCACGGGCAGCATTTTGTGGACGGGTGTGGTGGGCTTTTGTGCGCTGCTGCCGAATATTTTTTCCTCGCTTTTTGGTGCGCCTGTGATTGATAAGTTGGGCCGCTCCAAAACGATGCTCTCGTGCGAGGTTATCCAACTTTTGCTATTAGGGTTAATCCCTGTTTTAATTTTGGCGGGCAAGGATTGGCCGTGGCTTATCGGCCTGCTTATTTTTTTAAGTTCATTTTTTGATGCGCCTGGGCAACTGGCGCGCACGGCTTTGTCTCCCACGTTCTCGCGCTATGCCGAGGTGCCGCTTGCCAAAACCTCGGGCATTATTGAAGCCTTTGACGGCATTATGTCCGTCGCCGGGCCGCTTTTGGCCGGGGCCGTGATTGCCTACTGCGGGCTTTTGTATGCGTGGGAACTGTGCGTATTTTTCTGCCTGATTATTGTGGTGTTGTGCGTTGTGGTTTTTAGTAATCGCCGCCCGCGGCAGTTGCGCCCGTTGGCCGGATACCGCGAGGTAATTTCCCATTTAAAGACGGACCGTATGCTATGGGAGCCCATTTTATTTACTTTGCCGACATTTATTTTGGGCCAGTCGTGGGAACTTATTTTGCTTCCCTCTTATATATATGAACACGGGTTCAACTCGGTTTATTTGGGCTTTTTGGGCGCGGCCTTTGGGCTGGGGGCCTTTGCGGGCGCGTTGTTTTTTGCTGGTGCGGCCAAGAAATTTTCCTTCTTTACTCTCCTTTCGTGCAATTATTTGGGCTACTTGCTTTCAATTTTGGTATTATATTTTAAGTTGCCTACTTATGTGGTTTTGGCGGCTACCACGCTGTGCGGGGTGCCGTTTGGCGCGTTCGGGGCGATGATTATCAGTATTATTTTACTGCAAACCCCGGTGCCGCTTCGCAGTAAAACCTTGGGGCTGTACGCCACCGCCACTTATACGGTGGAAAGTATATGCGTACTGGGGCTGGCGGGGTGCATTGGTTGGGCGGGGCTTCAAAACACGTTACTTTTGGTGAGCGCGGTGTTTATGGGGCTTACTTTTTTGAGTGTGTACGCCCGGAGAAAAGAAGATTTTTGGCAGGTTTTATCGTCGGAGAAAAAAAAGAGTTTACAAAACAAAAAGGATTTACTATAATAATTATGTAGCAAGGATGAGCAGTTTTAAAAAACAGATTTTTCCCCGATAGCTCAATGGTGGAGCGACCGGCTGTTAACCGGTAGGTTGTAGGTTCGAGCCCTACTCGGGGAGCCATTTAAAAAGCCACGCGAAAGCGTGGTTTTTTTATGCCCCCGAGAGCAGGCAAACTGCTTTGCCTGCGATAGGGCGAGAAAGGCGGAGCGATGTTTTGGTTTATCAATATATTTTGATAGAATTAAAGTATATTTTGCAAATGGAATTTATTATATGGCTAGACAAATAAACTCTACTAAAAAGAATGGCAGAATTTTTACTCCTGAATTTATTGTATCCAATATTTTAGATTTTGTTGGATATAGAGGTCCTTCTATTTTAAAGCAAAATATTATAGATAATAGTTGTGGTGATGGGGCTTTTTTAAAAGAAATAGTAGCCCGTTATTGTGTAGAAGCTTTAAAAAAGTATTATTCCCTTGAATTATTAAAAAATGATTTAGAAAAATTTATTTATGGTCTAGAACTAGACCCCATACAATGTGCCAGATGTGCCCAGAATTTGGAGTATGTGGCAAACCAATATGGGGTTTTTCAGGTCAAATGGAATATTAGATGTACAGATTCTCTTGATGTAGCAAATTATAACAATAAAATGGATTTTGTTGTCGGAAATCCTCCCTATGTTAGAGTACATAATATAAGTAATTTGCAAAAGATTAAACAACTTACCTTTACTAAATCCGGTATGGTTGATTTATATATTGCATTTTTTGAAATTGGTTTAAAAATGTTAAAAAATACAGGGAAATTATGTTATATTACTCCTTCCTCCTATTTTACGTCAGTAGCGGGAAAAACAATGAGAGAATATTTTGTTAAGAACAATTTATTAACAAAGGTTATTGATTTGAAGCATAGCCAAGTTTTTGATGCAACCACCTATAATGC
>CAVKWQ010000042.1:0-14830 GCA_963660385.1 Muribaculaceae bacterium | reverse complement strand
CCCCTTTACAGTAAACGGACAAAAAGGCAACGACAGATCCCGTATAAAAACTCTACGGGATGACGGCAAAAGCAATACAACAAAGCCATTATAAAAATTGGGAGTCATTCTGAACTGGCGGCCCGCAGGGTTTTCAGAATCTACCTTTTGGGTCGTTAAAAACAACAAGTAACAACTAACTACCTAATCGGTAGATCCTGAACTAAATTCAGGATGACCTCTTCTTTTATATTCCAGATAAAAAACACTTGGGGTTGACAGAACCAATACCCCCCGGGGTTATCAAAAAATTACCGTTATTTTAATTTAATGGGCAAGTGGCCTTTGGCCGGGCGCAAGCCAAGCAAAATTTCCGCCGCCACCCGCGCCGTGTCCGCCGTAGGACCATATAAGGCTAACACCGTTTTGGCCTGCGGGTAAAGCGCAATTTCGTACGGGTTCAAAAGCGACACCAGCGCCGCGGGCTGATTATGTTGCTCCGCCTGTTTAAAAAGTTCCTGCACCAAGGCATATTGTTTTGGGTCCATTACGCTTGTGCGGCTGGTGCCCAGCAAAACTGCGTCCGCCCCATCCATACACGCACGGGCCGCCTGCTCGTCAGCCTCCCCGGGCGTGCGGGGCGCATACACCGCCTGCACTTGCGGCAAATGTTTGGATAAAGTATCCGTAAACGCGCGCAGTTGCAAACTGAAAATGCCGTCAGCAAACAGCACCGCGCAAACTTTTTTATCTTTAAGCGGAAGCAAATTTTGCCCGTCGCGCACCAAGGTTACCCCGGCTTCGGCGGCTTGTTTGGCTGCCTTATCAAAGCCTGTATCCGTGGCAACAGCGCGGCTTTGAAACAGCCCCAGGCGTTCCTTTAATTGCAAAATTTTCTCAGCCGATTCGCGCACAAATTCGGCAGACACCGCCGGTTCCGCCGCCAGTTGCGTATATTCCACATAATCGGCGGCTCGGCCCGGATAAGTGCGGGCGGTTTTTACATCGCGGATATCCCCGCTTAATAACAACAAATTGTTCCCCGCGCCATACGCCCGGCGGACAATTTCCTCCACGCCCACGCCCTTTACGGCGCCCATATCCAGCCCGTCCGTGGCGATAATGCCCTTAAAGTCCATTTTTTCGCGCAGAAGGCCCTTTAAAACCTTGGCGGAAAAAGAAGCGGTATTTTCGTTATCCAAGGCCGGATAGACGACGTGCGCGCTCAATACGCCCGTGCCGCCCGCCGTAATAGCGGGCTGAAAGGCGGAAATATGCGTTTGCCAAAGTTCTTCTGCGGGCAGAGCCGTTACAGGCTGTTCGTAATGGGAATCGGACGACGTATCCCCGTGCCCCGGGAAATGCTTGGTAAATGACGGCACCCCGTTATTTTCAAGCGCCTGCGACGCCACCCGTGAAAAGCGGCCGACGTCGGCAGAATTATCCCCGAACGAACGCGTTTGGATAATGGGGTTAAGCGGGTTGGAATTAACGTCCGTAACCGGGCCCAACGCCGTATTGGCGCCGGAGAGTAAAATTTCCTTGGCCTGTGCGGCGTACATATCCGCCACCACTTTTTCATCGCCCGAAGCCGCCAAAAGCATATTGGACGGCATTTGTTTTAGGCCCATAAACATCGGCGAAGTAACCGTACCCCCCTCGTAATCCACGGCTAACAAAAGCGGAATTTTGTGCGGGCTTTTGGCGGCCCATTTGTTTAGGTCGCGGATGGTTTTTTCCAAGCGTTTGCGCTGGCGGGCGATAAAGCGCGCCTGATTTTTAGCGGTAATTTTGGGCTGCGTAACGGCGCCCTCTTTGGCTTTGATAAAAAAGCCCGTAACCTCGCCATTTAGCACGGCTTTTTTAAAGGCTTTTTGCTCGCCGATTAACACGCGGGGCATAATGGTTTGGCCCACTTGCTCGCGCAAGGTTAAATCGTCCGCCGTCGGCACAGGGTTTTCTACCTGGGCTTTACAACGGCCCGAATTAGCACACTCCGCCGTCAGTGCCGGGGCGCCCCACACCGGGGCCGTAAACAAAAACGCAAAACACAAAAAGAGATATTTTTTCATACTTGTATTATACACAAAAACTACCGGGGCCGCTTTTCCACCCGGCAGACAGACAACCGGGGCGAATAAATCGTCCAGTTCGTCATAAAAGGCTGGCAATTTTCCAACTTGCCTTGCAGACCAAAGCGTTTGAGGGCATTATCGTTGACAAGTTCCGGCCAGTCAATAGACACCAGATAAATGGGGCCGTCGTGCGCGGCAATCTTTTGGCGCTGAGCCTCTTCAAAATGATAGCGCAGATACTGGGGCTGGATATTATTGCGTTTGGCGGCGCGCTCCTGCTCGTGCGGAGGGTAATCCTCCGGGTGGTATAAAAATCCGCCCATATAGGTAGCCTTGGGGTTTAACAGCGGGGCTAAATACGCAGACGGCAAGTGCATAAAAAACACCAAGGCATTATCCGCTATGGCAGGCTTTTTGTCAAATACCACAGCCTGCTTAAAATACTCCCCGTGCCGCCAATCGGGCACTTGGTATCCCAAGGCAAGCACGGCCAATAATCCCCACGCTACATATACCCCCCAACGCCCCCGCACCAAGCGGAGCACCAAACCCACCAAGATAAGCCCGCTTAACACTTCCAGCACCGCCGCATAGCGCAAAATAGAAAATTGGGTCAGCCACAAAATATAGGCTACCGCAAAATATACCCCTATCACCGTAAAAATGCGCCCAAAGGCTATCTTCCGGCGCAAGAATAAGAACAAACTCACCACCAAAGCCACCAGTCCAGCGGCTAAGCGCATATCCTGCACGGGAACCTCGGTTACCAAAGCGGCGGGATGAAATGCCCAATAAAAAGGGTAAAACAGCCATTGCACAAGCGTTTTTGGGAAAAACCGCGTTTCCGTTACAAAAACGGGGTCAAAATACGGCGAGTGGAACAGTTGGTTGTAATATGGAAAAACCGGGTTACCGTACAAAGAATACCATTTCCATAAAAAGTACCCGTCCGCCAACAAAAACCCAGCCGCCCCGCACCCGCAAAACCACAGCAAGTTTTTCACCGGGTGTGCCTGTTGTTTCCAACACAAAAGGAACCCCGCCAAAAGGGCCACCGCATACGGTGCAGACGTTAATTTAAGCCCGGCGGCCAATCCGGCCAAAAAGGCCGCCCCGTACACCGCACGCACGGAAAATTTGCCCTGCACAAAGCGCACTAAAAGCCACAACGCCCCCACATTTAACACAGCCAGCGGGATTTCGTTTGTCGTCATCCCGATTTGGGACATTACCCCCGCCGCCGTTACCCCAACAGCCGCCGCCGCGGCAGACAAGGCGCGCGGGTAGGATGTTTTAGCAAACAGTTCCTTGGCTAATAAATATACGGCCCACGCCAAAAGCCCATAGGGCACCCCCATAAAAAAGGCTATCACGCGCGGATAATTAAAAAAGCACTTAAAGAGAAGATAAAAATAAACATCCGGCAAGGGATTTAAACAGGAGTGCACTCCGGCGGCCATAAAGTCCTGCCCGATTTTCCCGTTTAAAAAAGCAAAGGGATTATACAAATGGTAATTGAGCAAGTCCCAATTTACATCCTGCCCCACCAATACGCTGTACAGGCCGCCCAGCGCCATTAACAAAACAGGCGGCAAAACCACACGCAAAAAGGACTTAATCTTCATTGCAAAACCGGTATTTGAGCAAAGCAAATAGGTGGCGGAAGCCGTCCTTAACCGGGCGCAAGTGGGGTTTATGCGAGGGGTGCGCCGGACGCAGGGAAACCGGGATTTCCACATACCGCCAATGATGTTGCCCCGCGCGCAAAAGCATTTCGCTGGCGAACTCCATACCCGGCTGTTTCAGGCGCAATTCTTCGTACTTACTGCGCTTTAACGCCCGCATCCCGCCGTTACAGTCATAGACGGGAATCGGGTATAGCGTCCGCAACACAAAGGACAAAAAGGGCGTACCAAACCAGCGGTTGAGCCACGGCATCGCCCCCTTTTGCAAGGTGTTATTTAAGCGGTTGCCCAGCACCAAATCGGCCTGGTTGTTAAGAACCGGCGTAATAAAGCGGGCCAAATCACAAAACGGATAAGAGCCGTCCGCATCGGCAAAGACCACGGCTTGCCCGCGGGCGGACAAAATACCCGCATTAAGCGCTGAACCATAGCCGCGCTTGGCCACCGACACCACCCGTGCGCCGTGTTCGCGCGCAATTTGCGCGCTATTATCGGTAGAATTGTTATCGGCCACGACTATTTCATACGGCAAATGCAGGGCGTCGGCCGCTTGGCGGATTTCCTGCAAGCAGCCCGGCAGTGAAGGAGCCTCGTTCAAACACGGAATCACTACGCTAAATATTGGTTTTTCACCGTTCATTTTAAGGCCCCCTTGTTATTTGTTAGCGGGTATAGACGCTACCCGTAATGGCTCCGCCAAAATCTGACCCGGCAAACCAAGAACTGGATTTTGGAAACCCATATTGCGGGCAATAGGTGGAACTCTTACTTCCCGCGCAATAAGTGCCTTGATTTGTCAAGGTAATTATCAAATCATATTCCCCGCTTCCACAGTTGCAAAATACATCTGCCACATCGGTAATAGCCGCCGAAGTGGGCGAAGCAACCTTCTGGTAAGCAAATTTATCACTTCCCGCCGGGCAAGTACAGGTCCCTAATTTAATTTCTTGCTGGGGCACCTGCACATCTAACGAATCCATATCCACCCAGTTTCCGGCGGTCGTTGTCCCGGCCAATACAGCCACTTGCCCGGCCTGTAAAATACTGCCGAGCACTGGCTCCAAGGTTGCTACGCGGCTTTTGTTTACCGCCTTGGTGTATTGCGGCAAGGCAACCGAGGATAAAATACCAATAATAAGAACTACTACCAATAATTCAATTAACGTAAACCCTTTCGTCTTCATTATAAATCTCCTTTTTCTTATGGGTAGTTGGGGCCGCTATAAAGGCTTGCACCACTTTTATTAATCTATCAAAAATACGACGAAAAGACAACCCAGGCACCCCACAAAAAACCCCGGGCGGCAAAACCCGGGGTCTTTTCCATATCAAATACAGGCTTATTTAAGCAAGTTCGTCAAACTGTAAGATTTTACTTCCTCTTTCATTTTGGCGATTACTTCGTCCACCGTCAAGGGCTGCGTGTTTTCGCCGCCTTTTAAGCGGATGGTCAACTTGCCCTCGGCCGCTTCCTTCGCGCCGATAATGGCGGTGTACGGAATACGCTGCATATGCGCTTCGCGGATTTTCAAGCCCAGTTTTTCGGGTCTGATATCCAGTTCGGGGCGCAGGCCGGCTTCGCGCATTTTGGCAGCCACTTCTTTGGCGAACGGAATTTGGTCGTCGGTAAGCGTTAAGAGTTTAATCTGCACCGGGGCCAGCCAGAGCGGGAACCACCCGGCGTAGTGCTCAATAATCACGCCCGTAAAGCGTTCAATAGAGCCGAACATCGCGCGGTGGACCATAATCGGGCGTTTGCGGCCTTCGGGGGCCACATATTCCAAATTAAAGCGCTGGGGCAGGTTAAAGTCAAACTGAATCGTGGACAACTGCCACAGGCGGCCAATGGCGTCCATTACCTTAATATCAATCTTGGGGCCGTAGAAGGCGGCTTCGCCCGCGTGGGTGGTGTAAGGGATATTGTTCGTTTCCAACACGTGCTTCAAGGCGTTTTCGGCGCGTTCCCAGTCGGCCACGTCGCCCGTGAAATGTTCCGGGTGTTCGGGGTCGCGGGTGGAAAGTTCCACGGCGTATTTTTCAAAGCCAAAGGTCTTAAAAATGTGCATAGCAAATTCAAAGCATTGTTTGACTTCGTCTTCCACCTGTTCAGGCGTGCAGAAGATGTGCGCATCGTCCTGCGTAAACCCGCGCACGCGCAACAAGCCGTGCAAGGCGCCGGAACGTTCGTAGCGGTAAACCGTACCCAATTCGGAAAAGCGCAACGGCAAGTCGCGGTAACTTCTCAAATGGGTGTTATAAATTTCCACATGGAAGGGGCAGTTCATCGGTTTAATCTGGTATTTTTCGCCGTCCACTTCCATCGGGTGGAACATACTGTCGGAATAGAACCCGGCGTGTCCGCTGATTTCAAACAAATGCAGGCGCGCAATATGCGGGCTGACGACCAAGTCATAACCGCGTTTCAAGTTCTGTTCTTTAATCCAGTCTTCCAAGATTTTGCGCAGCATACCGCCCTTGGGGTGCATTAAAATAAGCCCCGGGCCGACGTGGTCGTTAATGCTGAAAAGGTCCAATTCCGGCCCCAGTTTGCGGTGGTCGCGTTTGGCGGCTTCTTCCTGCTGCTTTACATAGGCGTTCAGTTCGTCCTTGGTGTTAAAGCACAGGCCGTAGATGCGTTGAAGCATCGGGCGTTTTTCGTCCCCGCGCCAATACGCACCTGCGATAGTGGTAAGTTTAAAACTGTTAATTTTGCCCGTGTGTTCCACGTGCGGGCCGCGGCACAGGTCGGCATAGTCGCCGTTTAAATAGACGGTAATTTCTCCGTCCGGGAGTTCTTCCAAAAGTTCCAATTTGTACGTTTCGCCGCGTTTTTCAAAGAATGCTTTTGCTTCGGCCTTGCTCATTTCCTTGCGTTCAAAGGGTTGGCGGGCCTTGATGATTTCCTTCATCTTGGCTTCAATGGCCTTTAAATCCTCGGGCACGAACTGGTGGGGGCAATCAAAATCGTAATAAAAGCCGTTTTCAATAGCCGGGCCGATACCTAATTTTGTACCGGGGAATAACTGCTGCACCGCTTGCGCCATTACGTGCGCGCAGGAGTGGCGCTTAATCTGTAAGTCGTTATTTTCCATACTGGTTTGCGCTATGGCTCTGCCGGCCACAACGACCGGGCCAGAAGCCAAAGGTCCTCAATTAAGATATAATAATTATATCAAATTGAGAGGAACACGAACGGATATGGACGTAATAAAAAAATACCTTTTCTCCCCCTTTAAAAACGATTGGAAACTACTTCTTTGCTTATCAATACCCGCGCTTTTGTTGGGCGCGTTCGGCTTAAACCAACTGGGCCGGATGACAACTGCCAATTTGTTGGCGTTGGAAGGCGTTAAACTGGCGTGCGAATTTTTATTTTTGGGAGCCTTATTATCCCTGTTGCACCTGTTGGGCGTAAAAAACAAGTGGGTGCTGGCGGCTGTGGCGTTTGTGTATTATTTGACGATGACCGCGGACCTTATTTTATTGTGGTATTTTAAAGAACGCTTCGGCGCAAAATATTTAAACACAATGGAGGGCGGCGATTACGGATTTTTAAAGGATTGGCGCGTAATATCCTACTTTATATTATTGGCGGCCTTTTGTATTTTTGCGGCCAAAAGGTATTTTCAAAAGTCCACGCGCAAAACCGCCATTAACCGCTTGGCGGTGTGCCTATTGGGGCTTGGCTTATTATATGCGGCAAACCCGCTAAAACTACTGCCGCGGCCTGATAATTTCTATACCTCTTATATGGTGCCGCCGTCTGTCGTCTATACGGTTAATGCCGTGCTGGCCAAACGCCCGCAGGCCCACCAGGAAAGCAACTTGTCCGCCACGTTAAAGGAACTGGCCCAAGAATATAATGTATTTTCGGCTAAAAATACGCCCGCGGGCAAAAAATATACGCGCGTGATTTTGATAGCCTCGGAATCCCTTTCCAATAAATACTTGCACCGCGTGAACGGTAAAATTCCCCCGCAGGCAAGCGCGCCCTTGGACAACTTAATGACGGCCTATCCGTCCGCGTCCTTACAGCACGTTACGCTCTCCACACTCTACGGGCTGACGGTCATTTTTACCTCACACCCGTACGCCCAACTGGCGTACGAAAACGGCTATCCCGTTTCGTTTGTAAAGGAACTCAAAAAGCAAGGGTTTCATACTGCCTTTTTGCGCGGGGCCAACGAAACGTATATGGACGAAAATATTTTGTTCAAACAAGCCGGGTTTGACGAAGTTATCGGCGCGACTTATTTTGAAACGCGCCCCGAATACAAGGAATACATTGACTGGTGGGGCTTAACGGACCGCCAACTTTTCAAGTATGCGGGCGAATATTTGCAAGAGCACCAAAAGGAGCCGCTTTTTATGACGCTCCTTACCGTGGATTCGCACGTTCCGCTGGGCCGCCTTGATTATTTGGGGCAGGAATATGAAGAAATTGATGCGGAATTTTATAATATTCCCACCTTGCCGCGCGCCTTTGCCCGCTTTGGGCAGGACGTGGAACGCTTTTTGGCTGATTTAAATAAGCGCGGACTCTTTGACGAAAACACGCTTATTTTGGTAACGGCGGACCATCCGTCCTACTCCAACACGCCGACAAATAAACTGTTTAAACCGTACCAAGCGGATTTTGATAATCTGCCGTTTATCATTATTACCAAAACGCCGATTAAGGCCCCGCTAGCGGACAATAAACTGATTTCCCAACTGGATATTGCACCCACGGTGCTGGACTTATTGCAAGTGGAACCGCCGAGCGGGTTCTTCGGGCACAGTTTGTTTGACACCGCAGCCCGGCGCAGTATTTTTGACATCAAAGAGGATTACGCCGTTGTAACCACCGACAAGGAAAAGCGCGTTTTCCCCTTGAACTCGCCAGACGAAAAGGATAAGGCGTTAATCCACCTGATGACGACCTTTTTGGTGAAGTAACAACCCGCGTCTAATTTGTCATTCCGGGGCCCGCATACAAGCGGGAACCCGGAATCCAGAATAAAATAAGGTCTTTTCTAATAAACAGACTGGATCCCGGGTCCACGCCCGGGATGACAACAAACGACTCACAACAGATCCCCGACAGAAACACTCGGGGATGACGGTGAAAACAGCACAATAAAACAAGGACGTCGTCCTGAACTGGCGACCCGCAGGGCTTTCAGGACCTACCGATTGAGTAGTTCGCCGTTCAATTCAACGGCAACAGCAAACAACACAAGCAGTAGATCCTGAAATAAATTCAGGATGACCTCTTTTTTTAATAACGACGGCTCCCCGAACCCAGCGGGCCGCCAGGCACTACGGGATGACAACTCCCCCCCCTTTTTCTGTCATTCCCGAGCGCCGTAGTCGGGAATCTGTTGTTCGTCTTTGTTGTTCTCTTACGAAACGACAGATCCCGTATAAAAACTCTACGGGATGACGGCGAAAGGCAAACGACAAAGGCAACAACTAACAGCAACAACGGATCCTGGACTACAACTTTCCAGGATGACAGCAAAAAACAAACGGCAAAGGCACGCGCAGTAACAGAACAACACCCCCTTATAAATATGTAGCCCCCGGCGGATATTTCCGCCGGGGGCTGTTTACTCTACAAATAATTGATTACTGCTTAGTCATCGCCATCCACATTATAACCTTGGTTCTTTAAGCCCATACAAACAGGCTTTCCTTCTTTATCATAATAATAGCAATATCTGTTCCATTTTCCGCCACGGCTTCTAGTGCCACTTAACTCATAACTTCCATTGTTGCGTTCAACATACCAAGTGCAAGAAGAAGTATTGCAATACACATCATAAGAAAAATCTTTGGACTCGCACATATCTTCGCCCTTGGTGCATTTTAAAGCACCCTCAATATCAATATTCAGTTTACCCGTTTTACTTCCATTATCGCCCACCAATTCTACAAGTCCGCTGGTCGGATACCCCTTTTCCAGCACATAAACATCCGTAGCACGCTCCGCTTGGGACATCAGCGTAACCACTTCCGTGGCGCGCGCTTTTTCTACCGCCGCGGTGTATTGCGGCAATGCCACCGCCGACAAAATGCCGATAATGAGCACCACTACCAGCAGTTCAATTAACGTAAAGCCCTGTTTCATAGTATCTCCTTTAAATTAAAAAATCCTACTCCCCTAGTATAGCAATTTTGGCGCAAGAGGCAAGGCCTTTTGGCCTATCGTCCTAAACGACGGGAAATATGCTAAAATAACAATGTGTATTTATATCTTTAATTGGAGGATTTAACCTATGGAAACGACAGCCCAGGGTGGTGGAATGTTCTTCTGGTTTATTCTGCTCGCTTTTGCGTTTATCGTTATTTTTCTGCCGGCCCGTTCGCAGAAGAAGCGTGAACAAGAATTAATGAGCAAAATTAACGCGCTTCAAAAAGGCGACCAGATTATCATCCCCGGCGGGATTATCGGCACCGTGGCGGGTTTTAAAGACAACGCGCTTGAAGTAAAAGTAGCAGAAAACGTAAAACTCACCGTGCTGAAAACCGCCGTCGTCGGACTTGTAAATGACGTACAACCCGCAGCCAAAGAAGGAGGCGCAAAGTAATGTCTAACAAATTAGCCGTAAAATGGGGACTTATCATCGCCATTTTACTGGGGTCCTTGTATTTAATTTACCCCAACTACAAGTGGTACTCTAAACCGCTGGCCGAGCGCGAAAAACTGGATACGCTTGGCGAGCGCCCCAAACGGATGCTGAACTTGGGCCTTGATTTAAGAGGCGGTTCCAGTTTGCTGTTGGAACTGGATGTATCCAAGTTGAGCGCCAAAGAACCTTTAAACGAAGCGATGGCCCGCGCGGTGGAAATTATCCGCAACCGCATTGACCAGTACGGCTTGGCCGAAACCCAAATCACCCGCCAGGGCGATAAGTGGATTATGGTGCAACTGCCCGGCGTTTCTAACCCGCAGCGCGCGGAAGAACTTATCGGTAAAACCGCTATGTTGGAATTCCGCATCGTAAAAAACGATACCTCGGCCGCCCAAAAAGCCATTGAAAAACTGGAAGCCACCGATAAGCCGTTTGACGATAACGGCCTTGTACTGCCCGAAATTGCCAAATTGGTGCCGGAAGGCTACCAAATTATGCGCAATAAAGACGGCGGGTACAGCGTGGTTACCGCCAACGCCACCGTTACCGGTGCGGACTTGGAAAACGCCCGCGTAGTAATGATGGGCGAAAACGGCTACCCCGAAGTTTCCTTTACGTTTAATGCGGAAGGCAGCAAAAAGTTCGGCCAGTTGACCGGCTCCAACATCGGCAAACAATTAGCCATTGTGTTGGATAACACCGTTCAATCCGCCCCTGTGGTGCAATCCCGCATTACCAAAGACGGCCGCATTTCCGGCACGTTCACGCCCGAAGAGGCCCGCTCCTTGTCTATCGTATTAAAGGCAGGCGCGCTCCCGGCCCCGGTAAAGGTAATTGAAAAGAAGACCATCGGCCCGACCTTGGGCGAAGACTCTATTAAATCGGGTCTGTCGGCTTCCTTCTATGCGTTTGTCATCATCTTGCTGTTTATGGCGGTGTACTACAAGGCGGCCGGTGTCATTTCCGACATTGCCCTCTTGCTCAACTTCGTGTTCACCGTGGCGATTATGAGTTACTTCTCCGCCACGCTTACGCTGCCCGGCATTGCGGGTATGATCTTGTCCTTGGCTATGGCTATTGACGCCAACGTACTGATTATTGAGCGTATGCGCGAAGAAAAGGCCCTCGGCAAACCCGTGTACGAAATTATCAACCTGGGTTACGACAAAGCCTGGTCCGCCATTTTTGACTCCAACATCACCACCATTATCGTGGGTGCGTGCTTGCTGCAATTTGGCACCGGCCCGGTAAAGGGCTTCGCCGTTACGCTTATTATCGGCTTGGTAGTCAGTTTGTTTACGGCCGTGTTTGTTACGCGCGCCATTTATGAACTGGTGCTTACCACCAACACCAAGGAGATCAGTTTATGATGCACTTACTTCCTAAAACAAACATTGATTTCCTTAAATTCAGAAAAGTATATTTCACGCTCTTTGGGCTGTTGCTCTTGGGCGGCGTGATTTGCTTCTTCACCAAAGGATTCAATATGGGTATTGATTTTACCGGCGGCACGATGGTGCAGGTAAAATTCAACGCCCCCGTGGAAATGGC
This sequence comes from Muribaculaceae bacterium, assembly GCA_963660385.1. Lineage (GTDB taxonomy): Bacteria > Elusimicrobiota > Elusimicrobia > Elusimicrobiales > Elusimicrobiaceae > Avelusimicrobium. The sequence continues at coordinate 2,923 of CAVKWQ010000042.1, read as the reverse complement.
CGACATCCGCGCCGCGCTTACGCAGACGGGTGCCAATTCCGAACTCCAATCGTTCGGCGACCAGACCTTCGCCATTAGCGAAAAAAGCACCTCCGACGAAGTAGGCGTGGTTCAAGCCCGCATTGAAAAAGCGCTTGATACCTTAAAAGTGCCCTACTCCGTCTTGCAGACCAACTCCGTCGGCCCCGCCGTGGGCGAAAATATGACGGAAAGAGCCTTGTGGTCCGTGCTTTTGTCCTTGGTGTTTATCATCATTTATGTAGCGTTCCGTTTCAGCAACATTTTGTGGGGCGTATCGGGCGTAGTAGCCTTGTTCCACGACTTGTTTGTAATGGCGGTGGCGTTTTCGCTCACCCAGCGGGAAATTGACCTCGTGGTCGTGGCGGCCTTCTTAACGGTGGCCGGGTTCTCTATTAACGACACGATTGTTATTTTTGACCGTATGCGCGAAAACTTCCGCCTGCACCCCAAAATGGACTTCGGCCAAGTAATAAACCTGTCCATTAACGAAACGCTCTCCCGCACGATTATCACCACCTTAACGGTACTGTTTGCACTCGTGGTGTTGTATTTCTTCGGCGGAGAGGTGATTAACTCCTTTGCGTTTGCTATGTTGGTGGGTTGTATTGCGGGTGTATATAGCACCATCGCCCTTACGACCCCCTTGGTGTACGCTTGGAACAATGGCGAAAACAACGACGGCAGCGATTTGAAGAAATCCGCCGCCAAGCCTGCCGTAAAGGCCGAAGCGGAAGCGTTTGTAAAAGAGCAGAAACCTGCCAAAACCATTACCAAAATCAAACGCACCCGCAGAAGCAAAAAATAAGTCTTTTAGGGAGTTCCCCTCTTGGGGGACTCCCTCGTTTTACACGGTCATCCGGGTTTCCGGGTTACGGTGCCAAACGGTAAGGAATTATATGAGAAAAATAAAACGCTTTAAAATTGCCCCCCGCCAACGCGAAATTTTGCGCCGTTTACTGCGCGAACTGCCGCTGTTGCGCCGCGCCGGATTTACGAGCGAGGCGGAAGTTTCGGCGTTTATTTTATCCATTTTTAAACTGTTGGACCCGGGCGTAGTGTATGAATTTAACCAAGACGCGCACTGGGAACTGGACGACGAAAGCGCTATCCACAAGGAAATGTTCAGCGCCTGCGCCGTAACCTTAGGCGCCAAAGCGGAACCCTTTTTAGCCGCCATTACGAACGAGGACCGCAAAACGGCCGCAATGATTGTGCTCTTGGAATTTTTAAAGAGTGCGGTATCCTTTGTGGCGGACCTGGTTAAAGAGCAAGCCGAAAAAGAGGAGTGCGAAACGCAAGAGGTTCAATTTGTCTATTTGCCCCCCTTTGGCCTGGCTATGGCGCCCAAACTACTGCGCGAAGCCGCCCGCCTGGAAGCGCCGCTTGCGCAAAAGGCCTTGCCTGTGATTTTGGAAAAATTAAGCGCGGAGAAAATTGACCTTGCCGCCCGGGAGGGAGCCTTGTCCCCCTTTATGTCCGCCGTGTTTTTGGTCCCGTGGCAAAAATCCCGCAAAAAAGGTAAAAAATAATGTTTCAACCTACGTCATTAGAAAAGAAAAAAATCTCTTGGAAGCACGTCATCGGCTCTACCTTGGCGTACTGGTACACGCTGTTTTTAGGCTGGACGACAAAAATCTATTGGTTCAAGAGCGAGGAAGCCCTGAAATTTGAAAAGGAAGGCCAAAACTATATCTTTGGCGTTTGGCACAACCAACAGTTGTTTTTGCTTTATCCCTACCGCGGGCAAAAAATTTGCGCCTTAATTAGTTTAAGCGACGACGGCGAATACATCGCCCGCTGTCTGCCTCATTTTGGGATGAAGGCCGTCCGCGGCAGCACCACGCGCGGCGGGGCCAGAGCCCTTATTAAACTAAAAAACATTGCCGAAGCCGGGTATCACCCGATGCTCACGCCGGACGGACCGCGCGGGCCGATTTACAAGGTCCAGCACGGCATTTTGTTTCTGGCGCTCAAAACGGGTCTGCCGATTATCCCGGTGGGCACGGCGCTTAGCCACAAAATAAAGGTGGGTTCGTGGGATAAAATGCGCGTACCGCTGCCTTTTGGCAAAACGGCGCTTACCTATGGCAAAGCAGTTTATGTACGCTCTGACGAGGAAATGGAGGCCGCCGCGGCCGAACTGGAAAGGCAACTCAACTGGGCAACGGACCAATCGGAACGGTTTATTAACAACAAGCCCTTTGACCCGCAAAAACCGTAAAACAGGAATTTGAAGAACGTAAACCCGCCCCGGGAAAAATGTATCCCGGGGCGGATTTTTTAAATTACCAATTCTTTACACAGTAATCAGTGCACAACCTTGTGGAAACTTGTAATCTACAATTGTACGTTCTAGGATAATAAAAACCTTTTTCATTAACGTAGTCAAATGCTTGGCAAGTAGAGAAGAACGCCTCTGTTGCGCACTCTCCTTTCCCGCCGCAAGTGCCATCCGACGGGCATTTATAAAAGGTAACTGTTTTAGACGCTTGGTCCGCAAAATACCCCCGATCCATACAATCAATCTTTTCCTGGATAGTTGCTTGCATAATATCACGGTTTAAATTATACTCAGATGACTTTCCCCAAGTATAAGCCAAGTCGTCCACCTTCATTACAACATTGTCATTTGTATGGTCACTTCCATTTTGGTGTTCTCCGCAAGTATAGCAAGAGGTATTTTTCATTAATTCTTCGGGTTTTTGCCCGCGTTTCAAATAAATACTATACGCATAAGAACAGCAAGAAGTTACATTATTTAGCACACAGTTTTCGTATTCCGTAGAATCTTCATCATAAGACGAGCACGCCTGGCATCCATTAAAAGACGTTTGTTCCGCTTCCCCACAGACCAAATACACTTCGTCCTTATTTTTGAGTTTTAATTTCTGCCAACTCATTG
>CAVKWQ010000041.1:0-15131 GCA_963660385.1 Muribaculaceae bacterium | reverse complement strand
TGAAAGGATTTACCTCTATTTTGTCATCCCCGAAGGTTTCTGTCGGGGATCTGTTGTTTCGGAAGAGAACAACCACGACAAAAACAGATTCCCGACTACGACACGCGGGAATGACAGCAATAACAACGAGATCCCGTATAAAAACACTACGGGATGACGGCTTAACGACAAGCGGCCGCACGGCTAATATTTCTTGCACCGCAAGTGCAGGATTTACCCTTATTGAACTTTTAGTCGTCGTACTTATCATCGGCATATTGGCGGCGGTGGCGCTCCCGCAATACAATGTGGCGGTGGAAAAGAGCCGCTTGGTTCAGCAGATTACAATGGTGGATGCCATTGTCCGCGCGCAAGAGGTGTATTATATGGCAAACGGAACTTTTGCCGACGACTTGGACGATTTGGATATTTCCTACCCCAAGGGGTGCACCTTTGACGGGGGCGCAAGCGACCATACTTGGGTAAATTGCGGTAAATTTTCGGTCAATTACAAGCACGGCTCTAACAATAATGTGCACGGGTCCAACGCGTCCAGTTGGGACAAAGGCACCTTGCGCTACGAACGCATAATGTCTGTCGGCCCGCAGGCAAACGACGCGCACAAAACCTTCTGCCACGCGCAAACCTCGGACCAAACCGCCAACACCGTATGCAAAAGTATGGGTGGCACAAATCCCACAAACAGCCCTTTATTTGGCGGTTTTACCCGCTACACGCTGTAAAGGTACAAATTTGCCCATAAAAAACCGCGCCCGTAAAGAGCGCGGTTTTTTGTGAACTAAAAAGGCTTATTTGGCCAGTTGTTTCCAAGAGTTGGCTTCGTCTTTGAGCGCTTTTTTAGCGTCTTTGGCGGCCTTTTTGGCTTCGGCTTTCTTGGCTTCGTTGGCTTCTTTTTGGGCTTTGGATTTGGCCTTGGCGTCGGCTTTGGCTTGTTTCAAAGCATCTTTTTGAGCCTTGGCTTTCGCTTTGGCATCGGTTTCGGCTTTTTTAGCGTTGGTTTTGGCCGTTTCAGCCTTGGTTTTGGCGTCGGATTTAGCCTTGGCCGCTTTGGTCTTAGCGTCAGACTTGGCGGTGTTGGCTTTGGCCTTTAAATCAGTTTCGGCTTTTTTAGCGCTGGCTTTGGCATCCGCCTTGGCCTGTTTGGCTTTCGCTTTGGCTTGGGCCTTGGCTTCGTCGGCTTTGGCTTTGCTGTCAGCGGAGTTGTTGGAGGCCTTGGCCGCTTCCAATTTGGATTTGGCATTGGCTTTTTGCGTTTCCAAGTTCTTTCTTAACGTGGTTACCTTGGACATCGTGCATTCGTTGATGCAGGTTACGTCCGCAGCGGCGCAGCCACAATTATCGGTAGCGGCGGAGGCGGCAGTCGGCCACGCGGCGGACAAGGTCAGCGCGAGGGCGAACAAGATGGTTTTCTTCATTGTGCTTCTCCTTTTAAAGTTTAAGTATCTTACTTTTTTATTTTACAAAAATTCGTTTTTCCCGCTCAACGCCCTATTTTTAATTAATTTTTTCCCTTGGTAAAGGGCGCAATTTTGATAAAATAATATATATGGAAACGATAGTTGCTTCTACCCCGTGGTGGATAAATGCGCTTTTAGGTATTGTGGTGGCCAATTTGCTGGTGTGGCCGCTCGCCTCGCGCTGGGTGGAAAGCCACTTGGAAATTTTTCTTTTAATGGTCGGCGCGGCGGCGGTAACCATTAGCGGCGGATGGAGCGTGGATTTTATTTACGAAACCCTGCAATATCCCGTTAATGTGGCGTTTATCGTGCTGGTCGTCAGCGTGATTTTTAACAATTACTCCCGCTATATCTTCCGCGTGCTTTTTGCGTTCTTCCGCAAATTGGAGCCGCAATACAGTTTTGCCCTGTTGGTGTTTTTGTTGGGGATTACGTCCTCTTTGGTGAGCGTAACGGTGGCGGCCCTGGTATTGGCCGAAGTATTAAAGGTGGTTAATTTGGAGCGTTCCTCTACCGTGCGGATTACCGTTTTTGCCTGTTATGCCATTGGGTTGGGGGCGGTGCTGACGCCGCTGGCCGAACCGTTGGGATTAATTATTAATAACGCCCTTACCGGGGCGCCGCACTTTGCGGATTTCTTCTTTTTAATGCGCCATTTCTTTGTGTGGATTGCGCCTGCTATTTTGCTGATGTCAGCGGCGGCGGGGTATTCGGCCCGCCACGCGGGTACTACGATGCAAATGCACATCCGCGAGGACAAAGAAACATACGCCTCTATGCTGCGCCGGACGTGGCATATTTATATGTTTGTGGCCGCGCTTAATTTGATTAGCGCGGGGTTGCGTCCCTTGGCCCAAAGCACCATTACGCATTTGGGCGGAAAGGTCCTCTTTTTGGCCAATGCGGTATCCGTGATTATTGATAACGCCACCTTGGCCGCGATTGAAATCGTGCCGACTATCTCAATGAACGACCTTATCTATATGGTGATTGGGCTGGCGGCGTTTGGCAGTATGCTGGTGCAGGGGAACCTGCCTAACATTGTGGCGGCTGAAAAGTTGGGCATTAAAAGCCGCGAGTGGGCCTCTATTGCCGTGCCGACAGGGCTTGTGCTAATGGGCGGTTACTTTATTGTTTTGTGGATTGTTTTATAGGCCCGGGCCTAAATTAAACAGGGTCTTTTGGCCCTTGTAGCCTGCTTACCTAATTAGTACCCTATATAAAAGGGAAAAATATGAAAAAATACTTAATTTTTGTTTTAGCCTGCCTGACGGCGGTGCCGTCTTTTGCTCAAAAATTGCCGAAAGCCCCCAAAGGTAAAGGGCTGGCCCGGGTGATGAAACAGCAAGCCCGCGTTGTCAGCCAAGCCAATGCGCTTACGCAAATTCCAATTTCTACGCTTTCTTTAACCAATGTGCGCAAAGTACAAGGCAAGGTGCTTCCGTCCGCCCCCGTGCCGAATATCCCGCAAAACGCCTTGCTGGCCGAGCGGTTAATGGCGCAAACCGTGCCGCCGACGGACCCGTTCCGCTTGCCGCTTTTGTTGGTGGACCCCTCCTATGAACAGCGTTTGGCGGCGGTAAAGCAATACAATGCCACCCTGGAAAATTTTAAACGGTTTAAGAGCGATATCAACCCGGTGTTGTATTACCAGTCCAAACCGTCTGAACGGCGCGTTCTGCCCACCTTGGAAAAAGCGCAACTGGTGGATAAAATTTTAGCAATGCACCGCCAACTGCGCGCGCTTAATATTTTGGTGGCTCCCCAAGACCGTCCCTTGGCGCAGGCCAATGCATATGTACGCTATGCTATGGAGACGGTGGAGCCCAACTTTGTGAATTTGCTGGATTCCGGTTTGCGGGAAAAAAGAACGGACCGCAAATTTAACCAAGACGAATTTATTATGGAGTCCCCCAAAGAGGGGCGCTTGGCGGCCTTGAAGAACTATTTGCCCTATTCTCTGCGTTTGCGCCAAGCCGCGGGTAAACTGCCCGCCGGTATTAAAATGGCGGTGCTGAACGACCGCGCCAGCGCTTTGGCGGCTATCCAAGAAAAGCACTCCACGGGTTTTTGCCCCAAGTGGGAAATTACCACTTACCAGGATACCGAGGTCTTACTGCACGATATGCAATACGGACGGGCGCAGTATGATATTATTATTACCGATTTGATTGTGCCCGGCGGCGGGGGATATTATTTAACGTCCAAGTTGCGCCAAGAGGGCTTTAAGGGCGCCATTATCGCGGCGACGGCCTTTCAGCCTGACGAAAAACTCAGCATTGGGCTTTTTAACAGAGGGTTTGACGGGATGATTTCCTTGCCGGAAAACTTTGAACTCCAAAAGGAGTGGCCGCTGGACGTAATGACCCGCTTAAACAATTATTTTTATTACTGTAATTTGCACGGCTGGAACCGGTAAAAAGGACTTTTTGTAAAAAACACCCGGAGCGGTTAGCCTGCCCCGGGTGCTCTTTTATATCCGCCCCGTAAAAGATACAATATATATATGTTCAACTGGAAAGGATTTATTTGCGGTGTGGTTACTTCGGCCACCTTCGGGCTTATCCCGTTGTTTACGCTGCCGCTTTTGTCGGGCGGGATGAACGTCCCGTCTATTTTGTTTTACCGCTTCTTAATTGCCACCTTGCTGATGGGCGCGTTTATGGCGGTTACGGGTCGTTCCTTTAAGGTCAACCGGAAGGAGTTTTTAGTTTTGGCCGGGCTCAGCCTTTTGTATATCGGTTCGGCGGTATTTTTGTTTTGGTCCTACCACTATTTGGCAAGCGGCATTGCCACCACAATGATGTTTTTGTACCCCGTGTTTGTGGCCCTTATTATGATTACGGTTTTTAAGGAGCGCAATTCCGTTTGGACGATGTTGGCTATTTTGCTGGCTGTTTTCGGGGTCGCCCTGCTCTCTTGGAACGGCAAGGGCGGCGGCGTGAGTTGGATGGGGATTTTGCTTGCGGTGCTGTCCGGGTTTTCTTACGGGATTTACATTATTTTCGTTAATAAATCGTGCGTAAAGGATATGAGTTCCACCAAATTAATCTTTTACGTTTTTATTTTTACGACTTTTTTCTTATGGGTGGGAACGGGCTTGCTTGGCAAATTGCAAGGCGTAGCCACGCCAAAGGATTGGATGAATTTATTACTGCTTGCCGTTATCCCGACGGTGGTTTCTAACATTACCTTGGTGGCCGCTATTAAAGCGATTGGCTCCACCTTTGCCTCCGTATTGGGGGCGATGGAGCCGGTAACCGCTATGACGGTAGGCGTGCTGGTGTTTGGCGAGCCGTTTACGCATACGACGGCCTTGGGCGTGGTGATGATTATTTTTGCGGTAACGCTGGTTATTTTGTCGCCCGCGCTTGAAAAGGGATACCGCACGGGGAAATTTTTGTATATTACCAAAGTAAAGGGGATTCATCCCAATATTGTGCCGTATCACTAGCAGGTTTTTGCTACAATATAAAAAAATAAAAGGAGAAACTATGGGACGTAACGGTTCTATTCATACAATCGTTTTAGTGCTGGTAATGCTGATTGGCTTCGGCGCGGCGCTTGGCTGGCCGCAGTACGAAAAGCACCGCACCCTTGTGGCGGCGCAAAAGGCCTTAGACATTGGCAAATCCTTGGCGTTTGCCGAGGCTTCCTATAAGGCGCGCTATAAAGCCTACACGCCCGATTTTGAATTGTTGGGCGAAGCGTTGCCCTGCCCGGTGGAACGCGCGGAAGGGAAAATAAAAATGGTGTGCAGTGATTATGCCTTTTCGCTCGCGGAAGGAAATTTGGTGCGTGTGGCGCATAAAAGTTACCCCAAATGGTTTGATATTAATATAGACGAAGGCTCTATTGATTGTTCGCACGAAGAGGGCTCTTTGGTGGGGCAGCATATTTGCGCCCGGGTAGATTTGGCTGGTTCTAACAATTAAGGAGAATATATGAAGAAACTCTTACTCGTATTTTTGGCTTTGCCGCTGGTATTTGCCTGCTCTCCCAGCGTTAAACGCGTGGAGACCAACTTGGTAAAAGACGTTAGCGGCGGCTGGAACGATACCGATGCGCAAATGGTCGCGCAGGAAATGATTACCGATTGTTTGCAGGGCGGCTGGTATAACCGCTATTTAACCCGCAAAGGCAAAGAACCCGTGGTAATTGTGGGTACGGTAACCAATAACACGATGGAACACATCAACACGGGCGTGTTTGTGGAAGAAATCCAGCGTGCGCTTATCAACTCGGCCAAGGTGGACTTTGTGGCCTCTTCCGCGGAACGGGGCGAAATCCGCACCGAACGCTTGGAACAGGACGAGTTCGCTTCCGAAGAAACGCGCAAAGCGTTTGGTAAGGAAGTCGGGGCCGATTTTATGTTAAGCGGGGTTTTGAACTCCGTGGTGGACAAATCCGGCAGTAAGGCGTTGGTGTTCTATCAGGTCAATATGAAACTGATTAACATTGAAACGAACCAAATTGTCTGGAACGGCCAAAAACAGATTAAAAAATACGTCAAACGCAGTAAAGTAACTTGGTAGTTTTTATGAAGAAGGCGCGCGCATTATGTTTGGGGCTGGTGTTGTTTTGCTCCGCTTGTGCGGCGCCTTCCTTGCGTTTTAAAACCGAAGTAAACAAATTGGTTTCCGCGGGCCAGTTTAAACAAGCCGGGGAACAAATCCTTTCCAAACAAAATAAATATTACAAAAAGAAGGACGCCACGCTCTTTTACTTGGACCGCGCTTCCCTCTTGCACGACGCCGGAATCCCCGCCGAAAGCGACCAACTGTTTTCCTCCGCACAAGATTTTATAGATGCCTTATACGCCAAGAGCGTTACGGGTTCCGTCGGGCGTTTTGTAATTAACGATTTAACCGCCCCTTATTACGCCGCCAATTACGAACGCGCCCTGACCTATTATTACCGCGCAATGAACTTTTTGGAGCGGGGGGACCTTTCTTCCGCCGCTGTGGAAATGCGCCGGGCCGTCTTCTTTTTGGACGAACTCCGCGGTGCCAAACGCACGGGGTATAACGATGACCCTTTTGTACAATATTTTGCGAGTTTGATTTTTGAGTCCGTGGGCCAGCGGTCCGATGCTCGCATCTGCCGCCAAAACGCCCAAAACGCCTATGAGCGGCTGGGGGGCAAATTAAAAGTTTCTATGCCGGAATTTTCCGTCCCCGCCAACGCAAATAATTATGGCGAAGTGATTTTTCTGCACTACAACGGTCTTTTGCCCCTTAAAAAAACGCAAACCTTACAGGTGGCTTGGGACAGGGCCTTGGTGTTGGCTTCCTCGCCCACGGAGTCCACGGACCAAGTTTCGCCCGAAGTGCAAAATGCCTTAATGGCCGGGCTGTACGGTTCGGCGGTTACGCTTTCGTTCCCGGTGTTGGAAAACCAGCCTTACCGCGTGGCTTCCTCGTGGGTATTGGCGGGCGGACAGGTATATACTACGCAAAAGGCGGCTGATTTTGCCGCGCTTGCCAAATTGGATTTAGAGGAAAAAATGCCCGGTATTTTGTTCCGCACGGCTACGCGCGCGGTGGTAAAGGAAGTGGCCGCCGTACAGGCGCGCCAACTGGCCGCTTCGGCTTCGGACAGCGACACAACGGGCGACCTGGCCGGGATGTTTGTAAGCGCCTTGGGCGCCGCGTTGGAAAAGGCCGATACCCGCCAATGGTTCACCCTGCCTGCCGAGGTGCGTATGACGCGGATTTTTGTGGCGCCGGGTAATCAAAATATCCGGGTGTTGTTTCGGGACGGAAATGGTAATATAATAGGAGAACATACCTTTGAAAATGTAAACGTGCCGCGCGGGGGGCGGGTGTTTTTGCACTACCGCACGGCTTATTAGAGGGATTATGAAGAAACTGCTTATGATGTGTGTCGCGGCGTTCTTATTAAGCGCGTGCGCGGGTATGAATAAAAATACGGTCAATTATCAAATGTCCAAGTACGATTCGGCCAAATACTATGTAGTGGCCGGGGAAGGGATGAGCAAAAACGAGGCCGCACAAAACGCGCTTACCAATATGCAGCGCGAAATGGTGCAAAACGCTCCTGCGGCCGCGGACCAAGGCGTAGTGCCGGATTTGCTGGCCAATGCCGAGGTGGAAAAGGTCTGGCGCGATGCGGACGTATCCGCCAAGCATTACTACGCGCTTGCAGTCTTGCCGCGTGAACGGGCACGCAAGGTGCTCACGCCGCTGTTGGACCAAGCCGATGCCAAACTGGCGGGTTTATCCGCGCAGTTTGCTTCGCCCGCCCAACCGCTTGCCGATTTAAAGGTGGCTTTTAAAATGCAGCCGCTCGTTTCCCGCCGCGGTGCGCTGGACGATATATACCAGTTTTTAGACGCCGGGCAACAAGCCTACGAGGCCGAAAGATTTTCCGCTTATAAAGACGTACTTAAAGAAAAAATGGCCGCCGTATTGGTGGCGGTAGAAGTGGAAGGAGTGGAAAGTGAAGTAATGGTAACCTATGTGATAGACGCGCTGAACCAAATGGGGCTAGGCGTAGCGGATACCGCCAACGGGAGTGAAGCGGTACTCGTGAAAATTATCACAGATGTGGACGGTTACGACTCCCAAAAAGTCCAAGGGCTTGTGTGGTGTTCCAGCGGGGCTTCGGTCAGTTTGGTGGATGTGGCGCGGGGGGCGACGTTTTCCCGCTTTAACGTACACGAACGGGCGGGCACTTCCCGTGCGGCGGATTCCCAGCGCAAAAGTATGCAAAGCGTAGGGGAACAGGCGGCCAAACAGATTACCGCCCGGTTGGAAGCCTACTTAAAAACTAAATAGGAGATAACAATGAAAAAACTGTTAGTATTCGTTTTATTATGTGCGCCGTTGCTGGCTTTGGCGCAGCAGGCGGCGGCCGATAAACCGGCTGATACCGCCAAGGTGGAGGACCCGGCCGAACGCAACAAAATGCTCTACTCGCTCGGGTTTTTGTTGGGGGATAATTTAAAACGCCAGTTAATTTTGGATAACGAGGACGATTATAAAGCCCTTTCCCAAGGGATGCGCGACAGTTTGCTTAACAAACAAGCGCAAACGGACTTGGAAAAGTACAAACCGCAAATCATCCAAAAATACCAAGATGACGCCAAAACCATTTCCGCCAAGCGCCAAGTGGCCCAGCAGGAATATATGGAAAATTTCCAAAAGGAAAAGGGCGTAAAAACCTTGGATAACGGCGCGATGATGAAACTCACCCGCGCGGGCAAGGGCAAAACGCCCAAGGCCGACAGCACCGTAAAGGTTCACTATACGGGAACCTTGATTGACGGTACGAAATTTGACAGTTCCCGCGACCGCGGCGAAGCCTTCCAAACGCGCCTTACCGATGTAATTCCGTGCTGGACGAAAGCCGTCCAACAAATGAAGCCCGGTGCGCGCGCCAAGGTTGTCTGCCCCGCAGATACCGCTTACGGCAACCGCCCGGTGGGCCAAATCCCGGCCAACTCGGCGTTGGTGTTTGATATTGAACTGTTGGATATGGAATAATGTCCAAAACCAGTTACGCTTTAATAGCGATAATGGCGGCCGCGCTCCTGTATATGGGCGCGGCCCGCGTTTACCAAGTGTACGAACGCAAGGTAGCCGAGCGGGAAGCGGCGGCGGTGTCGTCGTTTTCCTTTCAAAATGTGCCCGTGTCGCTGGCGGCTCCGCAGGCTGAGCCCGTCAGTTACCCGGTGGCCTTTGAGCCCGCGCCGGAAGACGTGTATTTGGAGGACGCTCCTTTAACCGAGGAGCAAAAAGTCCAACAGGCCCAGGATACCATTGTGTCTATTTTAGACGATTACAAGGACGACCCTAATTTGCAACAATTTAACCGTGCTTTATCCCAAGCCACGCAAGGAAAAGTGGACAATTTGGGTGTTCTTAGCGGGGACGGGCTTGCCCAAATTTTGCAGGAAAATCCGCAAGTGGGGCAGGTGGTGGCGGAGAGTATGAAGAACCCCGAATTTGCCAAAACGGTACAGCAAATCTTTACTAACCCGCAATTTATTGAAAGTGTAAAGCAGTTGCAAGGGGCCGATTTACAAAAAAACGTGAAAAAACAGGGGAAAATTTAGTATTCTATAAGGGAATAGGAGGTCTTTGTGCTTAAAATTTTTCTCAAAGCAGCCATTTTGGTTTTTATTATTTTAAGTATTTACTTTATTGTAAACCCCAGCGCGTGTTCCAACCTGATGATGGGACGCGTAACCAATTCGCCCGATACCGAGCCGCGCATTGACTTGCCGGCCGCTACCGCCGACCATAGCGAAATGTTCACCCCGTCCGGCGACCAGCCGCTTGATAAGTCCGCGAACAAAGAGCAAAAGGTAGAAGGCATTACCGATACCAATTCTTTGGTAAAGGATAACGCAGGCGAGGAATATTCCCAAGAGGATATTGACTACGCAGTTGCCAGCCGCTATGTGGAACTGGAAAACGAATACGCCCAGTCCAAAAAAGCGACCAAGGACACGGCTAAGGAAATTTCCTATCAGGTAATGGACGATTTTGAATTGACGCCCGAAGAGTGGGAAGCCTTCTTGCAGCGTGCGACCAAGAGCAACTTGTTTGATAAAGTCCGCCGCGATTTGGCCACTCCCGCTAAATAAGTAACATCTTATCTTGTAAAAACCGCCTCTGTAACTTGGGGGCGGTTTTTTTGTGTGCCCTTATTAAAAGGTCTTGCCCATAAAATAGCCCCGGGCCTATGCTTGGCATAAAACCGGGGCAAATTAAAGCGTTTTTTAATTTAGATTAATGGGGCAGCCTGCCCGCCAAAAACTCGGCTACGGGGCGCGTATGCTTGATTTTGCTTAATACAATTTTAATAGAGGCCGTAATCGGCACGGACAAAAAAGCCCCGGGCACGCCCCACACCAAAGACCAAAAGATAAGGGAAGCCACAATAGCCGCCGGGTGCAGGTCCATCCCTTCACCCAAAAAGCGCGGCTCCAATAAGTTGCCGATAACAAACTCGGTGGCCGATAATAAACCCACCACCAAAAAGAACTGCGGCCCTAGCCCGTATTGCAAAAACAGCACCGGGGTAGGCAGTAAAACCGCCACAATGGACCCCACACTGGGGATAAAATTAAGTAAAAAGACAAACAGCGCAAACAGCGCGGCCAGTTTTACCTGAAAGCCAAACAAAATAGCCGCCGCAATAAATCCCGTGCCCAAAGACGCCACCAATTTAACCGACAAATACACGGACACATTGGACAGCATTTCTTTAATGGCCGGGTTGGTAATGGGCGGAGCCTTTTTGCTCCCAAGCAGAAAAAACGTCATAAACAAAATAATCAGCGTGGTGTTGGACACTAAACTAAAAACCTTACTGCCGAAATTTTTAAGCCAGTTGAAGAGGGGCAAATCGCGCAGGTAGGTTTCAATAAATTTTTGGTCCAGCGTAATGCCGTGCTGGTGCAGGCGGGACGTAATGTCCGTAATGGTATCAATCAGGTTTTGGCGATAGACTTCCGCCCCCTTTAAAAATCCGCCCACGGAGTTGACGGTAAACAAAATAACGCCTGCAAAAAAGGCCGCACACAGTACAATGGAAACCGTCAGCGCAAGCCACGAGGGAAAGGAAAATTTATGCTTTAAAAAAAGCGTGATTTGGGTCAAAATAGTGTAGAGAAAAACCGAAATAACCAGCGGAATTAACAGCGCCTTGGTATAGACCAAAAACGCCGTTACCACGCCTGCGGCGATAATCGTCAGGCAGACGGCGCTGGCTTTTAAATAGTAATAAATCGGTTTATCAGAACGCATTATGCCCCCGGTTTTTTTCTGTTTTTTTGGCTATTTCCCGCGCCAAAAATAAAATTTTTCCCGTCAAGGCTTCCACATCACTTTGGCAGGCGGTCAGCAGCCAAACATTTAATTTGGCGGCCGTAAAATTTTTATAGTTTTTAGCGAATAAATCGTAGACGGTTGTCAGTTCGTCGCACGCGCGGGAAAGTGTTTTGGCGCGGCTGTTTAAGCCCTTGGCAGCCAAGGCCAAGTCGGCGGTCCAATCGCTGTCCTTGCATTGGCGGGCGGCGGCACGGGCCTGCGTCCAAAAGGGTTCCCGGTCATCTAATTGCTTGCGGAAATCCAAGCAATAAGCGTTAAACTGGGCGGCAAAGTCCCCGTCGCGCACATCTATATTCTTGCGCAGTTGCTGTAAAATTTGTTCCAAACGGCGGTTAAATTCGCGCAAGGACTGTGCGGCGGCGGCAATTTCGTCGCGCAAGAGGTCGCATTGGAGCGAAATGTTGGTTAATAATTCTTCACAAGTCATAATACCGGGAAATTAATGGTAAAAATAGAGCCTAGCCCCCTGTCGGACACTACGCTAATAGACCCGTTGTGCAGGTCCAAAATGCGTTTGACCATCGCCAGCCCAAGCCCCCAACCGCTGATTTGCCCCGTAAAGAAATCATCCACTTGGTAAAACGGTTCAAAAATGCGGTTTACGTCCTGCGGGCGGATCCCGGCGCCGTAATCGCGCACGGAAAGGGAAATGCTGTCGCCGTGATTGGCGCATTGCACCTTAATAATTTTTTCCATTTTGTTGTTAAATTTAATGGCGTTTGCCAAAAGTTCTTGCACGCACAGGCGCAGCATTTCTTCGTTGGCGGTAACGCTTAACCGCTCCGGGCAGTCAATCTCTACAAAAGTGCCACGCTTGACGGAGCCGTCCTCTTGCGGGCTGACGGGTAACGCCAGTTCCTCTTCCAGCGTAATGGCCTTGGCGGCGCACTCCTTAATAAGCGGCTTTAATAAAACGGATTGCTTTTCCATCCCCTCGTGCTGGGCGGTAATTACTTTGTTAAACGACAGCAATTTATCCACCAGTTGGGACATTTTCCCGCCCTGCTTGTTAATTTCCTCCAACGCCTTGGAGGTAAAGGGGGAAAATTTTTCCTTCCCGGCTTGGGACAAAATAGCCTCCGAATAGCCGTTGATAATGGAAAGCGGCGTTTTTAATTTATGGGAAATTAATGTCAGCGCCCGTGCGTTAATGGACACATTTTCTTCTTCGCTCATATCTTTCCCCTAGAACGAGGCCACCAGGCGGACGTATAAAATATCGCGTTTATTTTCGTTATGGACGGTGCGGACGTGGTTATAGGCCAAGTCGGCGTGTACGTCCCGCGTAATGGCAAAGGTGTTGCCCGCGATAAAAGAGTGCTCCGGGTCCGCCGTGTAAAATTCCCCATAGCGGTAACCTAAATAAAGCGAGGACTGCTGGTCCGGCCACATCCACGTCAGACGAGTGCCCAAGGCATATTTGCCCAAATCGTGCACCACATCATAGGTTTGCGTGGAGGCTAATTCCTGCTGGTCCATAATGCCGCGGAAGGCTTTTACGCCGTCAATGCCGTTTGGATATTGGAAAACCGTTCCGGCGGCTTCAAAGCCAAAGCGGCGGAAGAAATTTTTAGTAAGGCCCAAGGTATAGGCAAATTGGGTGTAATCCTCATTAGACAGGGTTCCGTCCGAATACGCCAAGGTGCCTTTTTGGCGGGCAAACGAAGCACCTAAATAGGCGTGCGTGTATAAGTCGTTTACGGTGTCGTCCTCTAACGTCATAATCAGGCGGGCCGAAACGCCGTAGGCGGAGGAATCCTGAAAGTTTTTGTCTTTGCTTTTGTTCTTAAAATAGTAGAAGGGTTTTAAGTCCAATTTCAAATAGTCAAAGTCCAGTTCTACGGGCAAATTGACGGAATAAACCGGGTCTTTAAAGCCGTCCTCTTTTACATATTTGGCTTCCACCCCGGCCAGTACGTTTAAACTCCACGCGGCTACCGCGCTTACGCGGGCTTGGTCAAAATGCGATGCGCCGATATACGCGGCCGACACATCTACGGTGCGGGCCTGTAAAGCGGCGGAAGAAAGCAACAGCAAGGTAATAAATAAAGTGAGTTTTTTCATATACTCCCATTTAACCAAATTTAAAGCAGTTGCGGTATGTTTTTTCACTATACGGGGCCGCTTTATTTGGTAGAATAAAAAATATGAAGAAAATTTTTCCCTTATTTTTGATTCTTTTTGCCGCCGTTTTTGCGCAGGCGGCCCAAGTGGTCCGCGGTCCGTACATTGAGGACCCGACCCAAACCACAATGATTTTAAAATGGCAGACGGATATGGCTACCCCGTCGTGGTTGGAGTACGGCCCCGCGCCGCGCTGTAACCAAATTATGACGGTTACCCCCGAGGGCACTGCACATAAAGCCGTGCTGTACGGCCTCGTGCCCAACCAAGATTTTTGCTACCGTTTGTATGTAAATAACACGGCGGGCGATGGCGTACAGGAGCCCATAGAGGGCTCTTTCCGCACGTTATTTTCGGCCGAAAGAAAGGTGGTAAACTTTTTAGTGTTGGGGCAAACGGGCGCCGCCGCGCCGGAACCGACCGAGGAAAACCCGGACCCGGTGGACGAAGCCGCCCGCGCACGCGAAGCGTTGGCTGGGTTAATGGTAAAGGAAAAGAGCGACTTTTTAATTCATACGGGTAATATTACCGCGTCTGGCTTAAATGCGGATGCGGACCGGGAGTTCTTCACTCCGTTTAAAGAGGTACTAGCCAAAAATCCGCTTTTTGTGGCGCTTGGGCCCAATGAATACGGTCCCAACCTCGATAGCCGCGACAGCAAGGCCTTTTTGCGCACCAATTACACCCGCTTCCACGATATGACTTGGAGCAAGGCCACGCCGAAATATTATTCGTTTGATACGGCCAATGTGCGCTTTTTATTTTTGGATACCAATGTGGCCGAAGGGGCCGTGTGGGCGCCGGAAATCGGCGAGAAATCGGCGCAGACCGATTGGCTGAAAACCACCTTGGCTACGGCGGGGGAAAAGTGGAAAATCGTAGTAATGAACGCCCCTGCGTATTCTACGGGCGCCCGCGGCAGCCGCAACGAAGTATTTGCCGCTTGGGGCAAAATTTTTGAAGATTACCGCGTGGATTTGGTTATCCAGGGCGGCGATGCGGACTATGAACGCACCTTCCCAATGTACCGCGGCGAACCGTCTGCGCGCGGGGTAACATATGTAACCTTGGGTACGGCGGCGCCTGCCCCCACCAAACG
This sequence comes from Muribaculaceae bacterium, assembly GCA_963660385.1. Taxonomy (GTDB): domain Bacteria; phylum Elusimicrobiota; class Elusimicrobia; order Elusimicrobiales; family Elusimicrobiaceae; genus Avelusimicrobium. The sequence continues at coordinate 588 of CAVKWQ010000041.1, read as the reverse complement.
CGAACACGGGGATTCTTCCACGGCGCGCTTTGTGGCGGCGCGGCATTTTGCTTCCGTAAAAGTGGTGGACCGCAAACTGACCTTAAAGGCCTATAACGAAAACGGCAAACTGCTGGACACGTTAGAAATTTACTTATAAGACATTTTTGAAAGAGCAGTAACGGGGCAAGGATTTGTATTTCCTTGCCCCGCTGTTTTTTAGAGAAGTCATTTTGAACTCTCAGCCCGCAGGGTGCGGCCTGCAAGGTGCGGCGCGCAGCGTGCCGTCATCCCGGAAGGTTTTTATCCGGGATCTGTCGTTTCGTAAGAGAACAACAACAGCAAAGACAGATTTCCGACTACGACCTACGGAAATGACGACTTTCTAAAAAAAGGAAGTCATCCTGAATTTAGTTCAGGATCTACCACTTGGGTTGTTGGTTGTTACTTGTTGTTTTTAACAACCCATAAGGTAGATTCTGAAAACCCTGCGGGCCGCCAGTTCAGAATGACCCCCGTTTTTATGACGGCAAAAATGTTGTTTTTGTCGTTGCTGTTTGGCAGTTATTCATAAAGGGGTTGTTTCGTTTTTTTTTTTTGTTAAAATTT
>CAVKWQ010000040.1:0-15930 GCA_963660385.1 Muribaculaceae bacterium | reverse complement strand
AGGAATTCGCCCTGCATAAATTTCCTGACGGAAATTTTGCCCGGGCCCGCCCTCATTGTGTTCGCCTTTCGGCCAATGGCCTCAAACTCACACCACATTGCGGGCTTCAAATCCCTGCGGCATAAAGTCATTTATGCCGCACCTCATATTTTCATAGAAATCAAAAATCCTGCTTGCGCAGGGTTTTCAATTTCTACGGAGAGGGAGGGATTCGAACCCTCGGTGGATTGCTCCACGCCAGTTTTCAAGACTAGTGCCTTAAACCGCTCGGCCACCTCTCCATTTCTTTTATTTTATTAATTTTCCGCGCCCCTTGCCTAGCCTGTTTTATGCCCGGCGGGCTCCCGGCCAAATTGGTATAATACCTATAAGAGGTATTATATGGAACAACGACCTACGCCTAAAATCGTGTACCGCTTTGGGGACGGCGTATATATCAACTTAACAAACCGTTGCCCCAACTTGTGCGCCTTTTGCATCAAAACCAAGTGGCATATGGATTTTCACGGCAACAATTTGAATTTATTCTCCGGCGAGCCCACCGCTAACGAAGTGGTCTGCGCCTTGGAAAAGGAACTTAAAGCCGCCCCGTTTAAAGAGGTGGTCTTCTGTGGTTACGGCGAGCCGACAATGCGCCTAGACGTGCTTTTATTTGTGGCGCAAACGCTCAAAGGCTGGATTGCCCAGGCCAAATTTCCGCCCTTTAAAATCCGCTTGAATACAAACGGGTTGGGCAATTTAATCAACCATAAAAACATCGTGCCCGAACTGCGCCGCGTCGTGGATATTGTGAACGTCAGTTTGAACGCCGAAAACGAAACTGTCTGGCGCAAAATTGTCCGTCCGGCGCCCGGATTTGAAGACGGCTATGAGGCCGTGCGCGAATTTATCCGTCTGTGCGCGGCGGCGCATTTTGACCGCTTGGTCGCCAGTTGCGTGGATAAAACCGGGGCGGATGCCCAAGCCGTTAAAAAGGTGGCCGAGGCCGACGGGGCCGTTTTTTATTTAAGGAGTTTTTTGGATGCCCAAGATTAAAAAGCCGGGTGCGCTTTTCGTGCTGTTTTTAATTTTGATAGCAATCGTGCTGACTTGGTTTTTTACCGTGTCGGAGGATTATTATGATTATGCCGCCGATACGATTGAAAGTTCCGCTTCGGTGGCGCCACTTAATAAAGAAAGCCTTTTGTCCAGCGCAAAACCTGTGCGCCAGCCGTACGATACCGAGGTAAAATACCGCAAATTCTATTTGACGGCTCCCGGCGCGCAAAAGGTGGAACTGTTGGCTGATTTTAACCGCTGGGGCAAGGACCCTATCGTGCTAAAACCGTACCGCAAGGGCTATTTTGAAACCTCCGTCGCGCTGACGGGGGGAGAATATAAGTATGTGTTTTCGGTGGACGGGCAGGAAGTCTTGGACCCCGTAAACCTGGACCGCCGCGAAGTGGACGGCCGTGAAATTTGTATTAAGACGGTGAAATAATGAAAACAGCGGAAATTGCAACTCACTCCCGCGCGCAAACCTTGGCGCTTGCCGAGCGGTTTTCCTCTGCGCTTAAAGGCGGGGAAATTGTTTTTTTGCGCGGGCCTATCGGCGCGGGCAAAACGGTGTTTGTAAAGGGCGTGGCGGCGGCCTTGGGACTTAAAAGTTCGCCCACCAGCGCCAGTTTTAGTTTGATGAAGGAATACAAAAACAAAAAACACCGCTTGTTCCATATTGATTTATTCCGCTTGGAAGAGGGCGAAGTGTTTAACCTCGGCTTTGAAGAAATGTTAGAGGACGAAAAAGCCATTATTTTGGCCGAGTGGCCGGACCCGATTCGCCATATGTTGCCGGCGGACAGGTTGGAAATGGATTTTATTTTAAAAGAAGGCGACGAACGCGTGATTAAATTGCAGTCTTTCGGGCGCGTGTCGGACGCGTTGTTGGAGGCATTATGCAAAGCAGCGAAAAATTAACCCTGGGTATGGACACGTCCGGCTCCCCCTTGCTGCTGACGGCGCAAAAGGACGGTAAAATTTTTTCCGTACGCAGAAAAGGCGTTAAACAAGAAAAATTGCTCTTCCCCGCGCTGGAAGCCTTGCTTCATAAGGCAGGGGCGCAAATGGAAGACATCGGGCGTATTTTTATCATCCGTGGCCCGGGGCGCTTTACCGGGATTCGCATTTCGCTTACGTTTGCTTCTATGATGCAATTTTTAAATAAAACGCAGGTGCGCGGCGCGACTATGTTTGAGGTGCTCCGCCGTCAGGCCGAAACCTCCCGCGCTTTTGCCGCTTGGCAGAAGGAAAACCCGCAGGGCGCGCTGGCGGTAGTGTTGCACGCGTTTAGAGAGGAATACTTTTTACAGATTTTTGACAGCGAGCAAAAGGGCCCGGCTTGGTTGTCCCGTGAGGAATTATTAAGCCGCTTGTCCGCTTACGGAAAACCGCTTTTCTTGGCGGGAAGCGATAAAGACGGCCAGCCCCTTGCCGGACTGGTGGGCCAACATTATGCTTTTGCCGCAGAAAAGGATTGCTTTGTCCGCCCGGCCACCTTGCTGGAAATGGCGCAAGAGGATACTTGGAGCCAAAACGCGTTGGAACCGCTTTATTTAAAGCCCGCCCGTTTTGAACTGGTGCAACCCAAATGAAGTTGCGCCCTGCCGTAGCGTTAGACGCCCCCCGGTTGGCGCAGATAGAAGCGGCCCAGCCGATGAGTGCGCATTGGGGCGAAAAAGGCTTGGCGGGCGAAATTATCCACCCGTTTGCGCAGGTGTGGTGCGCGGAGGAAAACGGCGAAATTGTAGGCTTTTTGGCTTTGCGGCTGGCGGCGGGCTTTTGCGAGATTTTAAATTTAGCCGTATGGCCGCAATCTTGCCGGAGAGGAATAGGCTTTTTGCTCCTTTCCCGGGCGTTAGCCGAGGTCCGCGCCAAGGGCGGGCAGACGGTTACGCTAGAAGTAAATGTGCGTAACATCCCGGCCATTTCGCTCTACCAAAAAGCGGGGCTGAAAGAAACGGGCCGGCGGGAAAAATTTTATAACGATACCGACGATGCTCTCATTATGGGGACGGAATTATGAAGAAATTTTTAGTATTGCTTTTGTGCTTATCCTTTTCGCCCGCGTTTGCGCTACCGCTTACGGACGAAAGCCGCCAAGAGGTGCGCCAAATAAATGCCTTTTTAAAGGCCGTTTATGCCCAGCGGGCCAATGATTCCGCCGCATTTGCCTTGTTAGAGCAAGCCCTAAAACTTTCGCCGGATTCCACTTATATCAAGCGGCTTTTGGTAGCGCAGGCGTTGGCTGACGGCAAGCCTGAACTAGCCAAGCCGTATGAGGATTTTGTTCCGGCGGACACCACAGACCCCGAGGATTGGACGGTTTACGGGGCGTACCAATGGAAATTGGGCCAGGTGGACGAGGCCGAAAAAGCCTATGAGAGAGCCCTCGCCCTTGCGCCGGAAAATGCGCAGGTGCTGTATCAATACGCTTCGCTTTTGTCGTCTTTGGGCAGTATGCAGGCGGCCAGTAAACTTTTGGAACTGGCTGAAAAATACCCGGCCTTGGCGGCGGATATTTACACTACGGCCGGAAACATTTACGGGCGCAGTAAGCAGTACCAGCAGGCCTTGGCATATTACGATAAGGCCCTTGCCGTGTCGCCCAAGGACCCGGCGGCAATGTTGGGCCGGGCAGAAGTGTACGAAAAAACCTCCCAATATTTTTTAATGCTGCACGAACTGGAAGAGTTGGAAAAAATCGGCTACGGTTCGGCGGCCACATACTCCCGGATGGGCTCCGTCTTTTTGCTGGTAAAGGATTTGCCCAAGGCCGAAGCGTACTTTTTAAAGGCCAAGGCCGACGATAACGGGGACGTGCCCACCTCGTATTTTTTGGCGTTGCTTGCCGAGCAAAAGGGCGATTATGCCCGTGCCGCTTCGTATGTGCGGGATGCGGCGGACTATAACGAAAACGCTTCCAAATGGGTTCAGGTCAGTTTTTACTTGCAACGCTTGAACCAACCGCAGGAAAGTTTAAACACCTTGGCGCAGGCCTACAAAAAATTTCCGGGCAATGTAGAGGTCGGTTATTTTTACGGCGTGGCCTTAAACGATAATGCCCAATATAAAAAAGCTGCGCGCGTACTGGCGCAGGTGCTGTCTAGTAATCCTTCGTACGCCGAAGCGCGTTTGCAATACGCCTACGCGTTGGACGGACTTAAAAAGTACAAACTGTTGGAAGAACAGTTGGAAATGCTGGTAGGGGAAAACCCGCAAAATGCGCCCGCGCTTAATTTGTATGCGTATTCGCTGGCCGAGCGCGGCGTGCGTTTGGACGAGGCTTCCGCCTATGCGGCGCGTGCGCTGGTGGTTAGCCCGCAGGACGCTTCGTTTATGGACACGATGGCTTGGATTTATTTCAAGCAAAATAAATTGGACCAAGCGCGCAGTTTGCTTGCTTCTATTGATGGGGAAACAATGGCCGCCAATGCGGAAATTGCCTATCATTATGGGGCGGTTTTAGCCGCGCTGGGGCAAACGGGCGAAGCAAAAAAATATTTGGAAATGGCCCGAAGCGAAATAAAGGCCGCAGATAAGTTATACAAAAGAATAAAGTAAAAAACGCGCTCTCGTGAGCGCGTTTTTTAATCCTCTATGTAGAGCAATAAAAAGCCCTTATCAAAGGTTATTTCTATTTCCGGCTGATTGGCCACATTGCTTAATGTTTGGCCCGTCCGCCCTAAGGATAAATTGGCGTGTTCTAATGGATAAGTCAGCCCTTTCAAAGTAACGTTTTGGCAGTCTGCGGCCGGGATAAGGCTCACGCGTGCCCCCGGGCGGACTGCCTTTTTAACGGAGTGCGTCAGCGGCCAAATCTTCCAGCCCTTGCCTGCCACGCAAATATCCATTTTGTCCAAATACGGATAAACCGATAAAAAATTCCCGAACGTAAAATCCCACCGCCCGCCGACAAACCCCGTCAGCGTGCATTGCGTGCATCCGTGCGCGGACAGATAATCAAGCGCTTTTTCCAAATCTGTGTTGTTCTGGTTGTTTACAAAAATTAATTTCTCAGCCGGAACCAAACTTTTGGCTTGGGGGGAAACGGAATCTAGGTCTCCGATAATCACGTCCGGGTGGACCCCGGCGGACAAGGCCCGGTCGGCCCCGCCGTCAGCGGCCAAAATCAAATCGGCCTGTTTGGCTAGGTGTTGTAAAAAGGCGGCTTCTTGGGTTTCCCCGTTACCGATAAGTAATGCGCGCAAGGGGCGTTCCTCCTCTTTGGCGGAAAATCAGCAGGATGATAAGCCCCGTCAAAATTCCAATGTAAAACGGATCCAAAACTTCCAGCATTTCGTGCTTGGGGATAAAACGCCAAGCCGTCATCGTGGCCGCGCTGGTAAGTGAGGACGCCACAAACAAACGGTCGCTAATCCGGCCCGGATACAAATATCCCATTAAAATCGGTACTAATAAACAGGCAGAAAAATACGAGCCCAGCACAAGCCAAATTTCCTTAAAACTACCGTGGAAAATATGTGCCATAAAAATAGCCAAGGCTCCCACCAAAAAAATAGCCACGCGGTTGGATAGCACAATGTTTTTAACGCGGAAGCGCAGCAGGTCAAAACTTAACGTATTGGACGCGATGAATAAAAAAGAGTTTAACGTGGAAAGGATGATAGACAAAATACCGGCCACAAAAAAGCCCTTTAAGCCCACGGGCAGTAATTGGATGGCGTAAAAGAAATACGCCTGCCCCGGTTCGGCCTGCGGCAAAACGGCCCGCGCATATAAAGAACCCGCCGTGGTGCATAAGTCAAAGCAGAACCAAATAAAGGTGGAAATTAAAATACCCTTTTTAACAACGGCCGGACTTTTGGCGGCAAAGCACCGTTGGTAAAAACTGGGGTCAATGAGCGTAGAGAGCGCAATAAAGCCCCAAATAAGCGTATTTAGCCACGAATTGCCCCCGGTAAGGGTAAAGTGCGAGGCGGGCAAGTTGGCCTTTAAAAACGGAAGTCCACCAAAGGTCCCTACGGAAAACAGCACCACCAGCAGCACCGCACTACACATTACAAAAAATTGCACCAAGTCGGAAAACACCACCGAGCGGAACCCGCCCCACGCGCTGTAAAGCCCTGTAAAAAGCGTCCCCAGCACCATACCGGGCAGTACGCCAATGCCAAACACCATATGCAAAAACATCCCTAAACTAAGTACATATGCCACCGGGGTAATGTAAAAAAAGGTAAATACAGCGGCCACTTTGGCGGACTTTGGGCCGAACATTTGGCCCGTTAAATCGGGCAAGGTAACAGATTTAAAGCGGGCAATTTTATCGGTAATAAAAAAGGCGAAGATTAAGTAGGAAATGTACCAAAACGCCCCTTGCGTAACAAAGTTATAAATGCCGTAGTTAAACGTAATTTCGTTCACGCCGAAGATGCCGCCGTACCAAGTGGCAACCAAGGTAGCCACAAACAGCGGGAGCGTAAGTTGCCGCCCCATTAACAAATAGTCCAGCGCTCCGGCGGGTTTGTCCGCTTGCTTTTTATTTAGCCGGTGGATGCCATATACGGCGGCGGCTACGGTGGCGGCCAGCACGGCAAAAAAGACCGTCCAGTCCAGCCAATGGAAATAAGAAATGGTTTTTAGTTCGTTTAACATATTTTAAAAAGCCCCTTGGCGGGCCAAGGGGCTTATTGTCATTTTACCAAATATAGTAGGCGGGTATCAGCAGCAGCATAGAGAGTACAATTAAAATAATCTCTAATTTCATAAACCACTTTACCCACGCCGGATAGGATATCCCGGCCAAGGCCAAGGCCCCCATTGTAACGGGAGCGGTGGGAATAATCGGGTTGCCCCAGCCTTCCCCAAACTGATAGGCCAAAATGACCGTTTGGCGCGATACATTTACCAAGTCGCCCAGCGGCACCATAATCGGCATTGTCAGTACCGCTTGGCCGGAGCCGGAAGCGATAAAGAAGTTCAGCACCGTTTGGATGATAAACATTGCTTGCGAGGCCATAATCGGGTGCAAACTGCCCACGCTTTGGGTCATAATATGCAGGAACGTATCCAAAATGTGTCCGTTCGTGGCTACAATTACGATAGAGCGAGCCAGCGCCATTAAAATACATACGCCCATCATAGATTTGGCACCGTCAATAATAGCGTCGGTCGTTTGGTCCAGCGTCAGTTTGCCAAAATACGCGCTGGCGATGGACACGCCCAAAAACACCGCGGCGATTTCAATCATATACCATTGGTAGCGGATAACGCCGTAGAACAAAATGCCCATACCGATAATAAACGAAGCAATTACCAGTTTGTGCGCGCGGGTTAAGCGGAAGGATTCGTCCACCACCACGTCATTGATGATTTTCAGTTCGGCGCGTTTTTCCAAGTCCATTTTATAGGTTAAACTCTTGGTGGGGTTTTTGCGTACGCGTTCGCCGTACCAGGTAAAGAACCCCGCCACCACGGACGTGAAGATAAACCAAATCAGCAGGCGGTATTGCCAGCCGGAATACATCGGCAGTTGGGCAATCGTTTGCGCGATACCGACGGTGAACGGGTTTACAAAAGCCGACGAAAACCCGGTAAACGCGCCGATAAACGGGATAGACATACCGACTACGGTGTCGTACCCCAGCGATAGCGCGAGCGGAATAAAGATAGGGATAAAAATAAGCGTTTCTTCTTCCATACCGAACAAGGCTCCGCACAGCGAAAACAGGAACATACATACGGGTATGAATAGTTTCTTGTAACGGGGCTTGTTGGAAAAGAACAGACTGACCTTTTTAATCATCGTATTGATAGCGCCCGTGCGTTCAATAATCGTGAACAACGCACCTACTACCAAAATAAACGCGATGATTTCCGCGCATTGGGTGAACCCTTCCACCGGGGCGGCTAACACGTCGCCTACGCCTTGGGGGTTGCGGGCCACTTGGTGATAGGAGCCGGCCACCGCATAGGTGCGGCCGTCCTGTTCCAAGCGGTCATATTGGCCGGAGGGGACAATCCAAGTCAGCGCGGCCACGAACAGCATAATGGAGAACACCAAAAAATAGGTGTTACACAGCATTTTTTTCATTTACTTTTGTTTTCCTCTTTTTAGGTACGGCATTTTTTTAATAAAAAACGCCCCGCCGGCTCAAACAAGGATTTTTATATTAAAATCCAAAAATTGCGGCGGGACGTAAAAAATTATTGCCACTTCATAAAATACGGCGGCACTAACAGCAAGAACGACAGCAAATACATTACAATTAACAAAGGCAGCATCCATTTCAGCCATTTCGGGTACGCAATGCGCGCAAAACCGATAGCCGCAATGGTTACGGGGTCAGTCGGGATGACCATATTCATCCAACTGCCGCCCAACTGGAAGGCCAGCACCATCGTTTGGCGCGTAATGCCAATGAGGTCGGCCAACGGGGCCAAAATCGGCATTGTCAGTACGGCTTTGCCGCTGCCCGAGGGGATAAAGAAGTCAATCACCGTTTGCAGCATCATTGCCGCCCACGAGGCGCATACCGGGTGCAAGTGTTTGATAGCGGCGGACATCCAGTTAAGCATTGTGTCCAAAATATGCCCATTGTTGGCGATAATCACAATCGCTTGTGCAAAGCACAAAAGCATTGCAATTTCTGCCATACCGCGCACGCCGTCAAAGAATGCGTCGGTAAATTTCTGCATATTCATTTTGCCTAAAAATCCGCACAAAAAGCCCACGCCCAAGAACAAGGCGGCAATTTCGGTAATGTACCAGCCTTCGGCTTCCAAGTGCAGGATTTCCATTAAATCTATGCCCCACATCCCTTTAATCATTTCGCAGATTTGGGGTTTTAACACACCGATAACCAGCCCTACCATCCCCAAGCCAAAGGCTAAGAGTACCCATTTTTGGCGGCGGGTCATTTTGGTTTCTTCTTTATTGAGTTTTAATTCTTTGCGTTTTTCAATATCAAACTCGTAGGTTAAACTTTTGGTCGGGTCCTTGCGGATTTTGCGCGCATACACGCTTAACCAACTGATAACTACCGTGGTGCAGATAATCCAAATCGTAAAGCGGTACCCAATGCCGGAATACAACGGCACTTGGGCAATCCCCTGCGCGATACCCACGGTAAACGGGTTGGTAAACGCGGCCGCAAAGCCTACGCCAGCGCCGATAAACGGAATTGCGGTACCGAGGGCGGAGTCGTAGCCCAGGGAAAGTGCCAAGGGGATAAAAATCGGGATAAAGATAAGGGCTTCTTCACACATACCAAACGTCGCCCCGCACAGCGAGAATACAATAATCCCAAGCGGAATAAACAAAAAGCGCAATTTGGGTTTGCGTTGGAAAAATCCGCTGGCGGCCTGAATACCGGCGGCAATCGCGCCCGTTTTTTCCACCACGGAAAGTACCCCGCCGATAACAAGCAGAAATACAATTACTTCCGCCGTGTTGGAGAAACCTTTAATGGGGGCCTTTAACACATCAAACAAACCTTGCGGGTTGGCCGGCACCGCGTGATACGTTCCGGCTACGACGACCTGGCGGCCGTCCACGTCCATTTTGTCATAGGCGCCGCTGGGTACAATCCAGGTCAGCGCGGCCACCACCGCTACGATAGATAAAATAATAGCGAAGGTGTTGAGTTTAATTTTGGACAGAATTTTAGACATTTCCTTCCGTTTTTCCTCTGTTTATGTGAATTAAATAACAAAGATATATTTTACTAAATACGCTTTATGAGTGGTACATTTATTTTTGTAATTTTCCGCTTGCCCCTTCTTTTTTATATACTTTTACTATATGCTCTATATCGTTCCTACGCCTATTGGCAATTTGCAGGATATTACCCTGCGCGCATTGGAAACGCTCAAAACCGCCGACGCCGTTTTGTGCGAGGACACGCGCCGCACCCAAATTTTGCTTTCCCATTTTGGTATTTCTAAGCCGCTTTACCGCTATAACGAAAATGACGACCGCTCCGTCGCGCGTTGTTTGGAAGCGTTAAAAAGCGGCAAAACGTGCGCCTTGGTGTCCGACTGTGGCACGCCGTGCATCTCTGACCCGGGGTGGAAACTCGTCAAAGAAGCCGTAAAGAACAACATAAAGGTTTCTTCCTTGCCGGGGCCCAGCGCGGTGGCGTGCGCCTTGGCCGGGGCGGGCATTACGGGAGGAGCATTTACCTTTTTGGGCTTTTTGCCGCGCAAACCGGGCAAGGCCGCTAAACTCATTGCGGCGGCGTATAGCCAAAACCACCCGGTGGTGCTGTATGAATCCCCGTACCGCGTGGTAAAAATGCTGGAACTGATTGCCAAGACCTTGGGGGGAGAAACGCCCGTTATTTTAGCGCGGGAACTATCCAAGGTGTATGAAGAGTGGATAAGAGGCACGGCGGCCTCATTGGCGGCGGAATTGGCCAAAAAGAGCAAGGTACAAGGCGAGTTTGTAATGATTTTGGACCGCCCGGCCGAAGCGGAGGAGGAACCCGATGAGCAAGACCCGTATTTTTAAAGTAAACGAAATGACGGAAACCGATATTTTGTCCGCCGCGCACGCGCTGGACGAAGGTGCCGTTGCCGTGGTTCCGACTGATACGGTTTATGGTATTGGCACGGGCGTATTTTGCGAAGATTCCATTTTGCGCATTTACCAAATCAAAGAACGCCCCGCAACAAGTCCGCTTCAAATTTTGACGGGTTCCGTGGCACAGGCCAAGGCGGTGGCGGAATTTTCTACTGGTGCCGAACACTTGGCACAAGCCTATTGGCCGGGGGCGATTACCATTATTTTGCCGCCAACCGCCAAGGGCAAAAGCCTTACGCGCGGTTTTAAGGGACTTGGTTTGCGCGTGCCGGGCAATCCGTTTTTGGTGGAAGTATTATCCCGTATGGCGCACCCGATGGCCTGCACCAGCGCTAACCTGCACGGACAGCCCGTACTCACGGACGAAGAAACCATTTTAAAGACGTTTGACGGTAAGGCGGACTATATTTTCTTGGGCGGACAGTTGTCGCCCACGGCTTCCAGCGTGGTGGATTTGACGGAAAAGCCCCTGCTGTTGCGCGAGGGGGGGGTATCCCGCGCCGATTTGGAAAAAACCTTGGGCCAACCCTTTACGGTAAAATAGGAGAACAAGATGACTTTTTGGCAGATTATTGCTTCGTATTCGTTGTTGGTGGCATCGCTGTTGTCGCTGCTTACTTATTGGCTGACGCGCAAGTTTGTGCTCAAAAAAATGAAACGTACCATTATGAAGGCCGAGCACAACTACCAGCAGCAAATTGCTACCTTGCAAATGCAACTATCCGGCAAGGTAAATGTGCTGGAACATATGGTGGAAAAGTTGCGCCTTTCCAACCAGGAACTGAACCGCTTGAACGAAATCCGCGCCAAATTTATGTCTATCGTGGCGCACGACCTGCGCCAGCCGCTTTCCTCTATTCAGGGCTTTACCTCCGTGCTGATGATGGACAGCCCGCAGGGCACTGGCGGGACGAACGAGCAAATTGCCCTGAACAACATTTTAAAAGCCACGGACAATATGAATATGCTTATGGCGGACTTAATGGATATTTCTATGATTGAGTCCGGGCGGTTTAAAATGGATATGCGCCCGTTTAACTTCAACGCACTTTTGAACGACGTCATTACCTTGCAATTAGTAAATGCCCAAAAGCGGGGTATCTTTCTGCAAAAGTGTGAATATCCCGCCGAGGTAACCGTAGAGGCGGACCGCTTCCGCATTTCACAGGTGATTAATAATTTAATCGGCAACGCGCTTAAATTTTCGCCCCAGGGCGGGCGGGTGGAAGCGCGCTATTATGTATCCAACGGGTGGATGACGTTTAAAGTAATTGATAACGGCCCCGGTATTTTGCACAGTGAAAAGAGCAAAATCTTCCAAAAGTTCCACCAGTCCGAAAACGACCGCACGCTTAAAAAACAGGGCTGGGGATTAGGCTTATCCATTGCGCAGGAAATTGTAAACGCGCACGGCGGTGAAATTGGCGTGGAAAGCGCGGGCTTGGGGCAAGGCTCCACCTTTTGGTTTACAATTCCGCAAACCTTGGCCAATGCGCCTAAAAAAGAGATTGCTCCGGCCGGGGACAGTAAAAAGACCGCTAACTGACTTTGATAAAAAATAGGACATAAAAATCCCCCGGTTTTCGGCCGGGGGATTTTTTATGTACCGCTAAATTATCTTATCCAATTATACAGGCCCTTGTAGTGATAGTAGTTTTTAAGGGCGCGTAAGACTTCAATGTATCCGTAAGCGCCTTCGTTTACGTTGTTATTGTACCACAAGTAGCCGTCCATACCGGATTGGAACAAATCTTTTTCGCCCGCTTCGCCGCGGTCGTATTTACTCATTGCAATCACGGGCACGCGGTCGTCTTTCAGGCGCAGGTCCTTCATCATTGCTATACCACCATTGGGTACCAGCAAGTCCGTAATGATTAAGTCGTATTTAACGTATTTCATTGAGTTTAAGAAATCAAAACCGTTTTTAAAGGTATCTACCGTGGCGCCTTCGCCAAGGTAGCCTTTTTCGGCCCAGCCCTTAAAGTTGACCAGCGGCAAGGTGTCGTCGTTGATAATGGCGATGTGCATACCCGCCGGGATGTGCTTTAAGAGTTCGGTGCGCTCAATGGCGGCATTTTCTTGCGTGATGGGCGGGTTTTTCTGGCGCATACGCACATAAGCGTAGGAATCCATTTCTTCCATTTCATCCGGGTCCAAAATCAAGGTGTCGGCTTGCGGCAATACATAATCCGTGCCGTCGGGGTTCATTAAGTCAAATTCTTTATTGTCAAACTTGCGGAAATCCCCGCGCGGCATTACGGCTTGCGTGCGGATGTGGCCCGCAAGCAGGGGGTTAAAGCCTTCATAAGCCGTGGCCCAATATTCATCCTGCATCGCGAGGAACGGGTCGTCCGGCAAGTCCGCCTTTAAATTGCGGATAGCCATTAACGTGTTAAACATTGCGCTGCTTAAAGCGTTTCGTTCTTGCATATTGGGCACGCGCCCTTCCCCGGGCAGAGAGGCATAGGTAAAGAAAGCGGTAACTTCCTGTTTGTTCTTATTAATTAAATTAAGAACATTTTTGTAACGTTCCTGCACATAGCGCATTGTTTCGTCCGGCACTGAGTGGCGCAAATAGGCAGAAATATTAGCCGATTGCTCCTTGGGCATTTTGACGGACATATTTTGCAGTTCTTCGCGTACCAGCCGGTAACGGTCCCGTTCCTTGCCGTAGATGAGTACGGTATCCAAACTGGGCATAACGGGAATTGTAGGGTTTAGCACGGTGGCCTTGGGCGCCATAGGGGACGGTACAAAATTAAGCGCTTGGGAGGGATACACCGAGTGGGCGGCTCTTGTGGTAACCCCGGGGGGCAGCGTTATCCCTTTTACCGTTGATTTTACGGCTTGGCTTGCCGCTTTATCAAGCCCTTTGGCAACGGCTGTGTTTACTTTTACTACGGCGCCGGGCTTTACTTGCGCGACGGCGTTTTGCGCGGGCCAAGCGGCAGCGGCAACGAGTACAAAAGAAAAAAGTTGTTTGGTATTTAGCATAAATTCTCCTTTGATACTTCCAGTATAATAGTTTTTTAACGGAAATAACAGAGCCAAAGGGCCTATATTTTGTCTGGGACCTATACATAAAAAATCCGCGCTTCCTGGTTGAAAACGCGGATAAGCAACCGATACCCCGGATTCTGTCAGCCTTTGCAGGCTGTGATAACCATTACTCTTGGCGGCCTACTTGGTCACGAACGCGGGCCGCGTGTGGACCGGTTTGGCCTTGCTCCGTGCGGGGTTTGCCGTGCCGCGTTTATTGCTAAACGCGCGGTGCGCTCTTACCGCACCATTTCACCCTTACCCTTGCGGGCGGTTTGTTTTCTGCTGTACTTTCCGTCCAACGGGGTGATATAGCCCCGCCGTCCCGCCTTTTCAAGCGGCGCACTGCCCTATGGAGTCCGGAAGTTCCTCCCCCAAACCGAAATTGGCCGGGAGCGGTTATCTGGGTTGCCCAAAATATTGTAGCAAAATTAATCAAAATCCGCCGAATAAATCCATTTGCTCGGGGGCCGGTTTTTTAACCTTTTTGGCGGCGGGCTTTTTTTCTTCCCGCACGACCGGGGTTACCTCTACGCCGTTTACCACATTGTCTTTGGCTTGCGGGGTGGCAAAGATTTCGTCGTCCGAGGGCAACTGTTTAATGGGGTTATAGCCCACCGATTGCTTGGCGTCCATTGCCTTGTTGGCCAGCGCGTCGGGCGCTTTATTTAAATGGCGCAAAACGTGCTTGATATGCACGGTAAACCGCGCGGCCAGGCGGCGGATGACCAGCATACGGGCGGCCAAATCGGGGTTTTTAATCTTGTATTCTCCCAAGTATTGCTTTACTAAAAGTAACGAGTCCGAAATGATAAAAAGTTCCGTGGCGCCCAGTTCCGCGGCTTTTATAAGCGCGAGTTTCAAAGCGGTGTATTCCGCTTGGTTATTGGTACAATGGGGCATAAAATGCCCTTCTTGCGCTAAAATTTTGCCGTCCATTGCGCAAATCACATAGGCTGAGGCTCCCGGCCCAGGGTTTCCGCGGCTGCCGCCGTCAATATTGATTTTTACTTGCATATCCACATTTTACCAAATGGGCACGTACGGATAAAATAGTACCGCTAGTGGGTTCAAATTCGTATAATAGAAATGTTGTGCCAAAAGGGTATATATGATTAAATTCAGAAAAAGAAAATTACACCTCAAATTGAAATGGGGTTTACTGCCGGGCGTGATTTGCGCCATTGCGGCGGGTATTGCGTGCGGACTCTTCTTCCCGGAGTGGCTGGTGCGCGTGTCGCTAACCTTTAACGGTTTGTTTGGCAATTTTTTGGGCTTTATTATCCCGCTGTTAATTGTGGGGCTGGTGGCCCCGGGCATTGCGGAACTGGGCCGCAGTGCGGGGAAACTTTTGTTTATTACCGCCGCGCTTGCCTATGGGTTTACGTTGGCTTCGGGCTTTTTCAGTTACGGCATTTCCGAATTAACTTTCCCTTATCTCTTGGACGCAACGGCTAAAACCACACAGTTTGCCGCCAGTGCGGAATTAAAGCCGTATTTCACGGTGGCTATGCCGCCTTTAATGGACGTAATGACCGCGCTGGTGCTGGCGTTTACGCTGGGGCTCGGTATGGCGGTTATTCAGGGCAGCCGCTTAAAGGGCGTAATGCTGGATTTGCGTGATATTATTGACCGCGTGATTGCGCGCGTGATTATTCCGCTGCTTCCGTATTACATTTTCGGCATTTTCTTAAATATGACAGTCGCCGGGCAGGTTGTTTCGGTGCTGGGCGTATTTGCCAAAATCATCGTGCTTATTTTTGCGATTACGGCCGTGATGTTAGTGTTGCAATTTACCTTGGCGGGTTTGATTGCGCGCCAGAATCCGTTTAAAATGCTTAAAACAATGTTGGTAGCGTATATGACGGCGCTCGGCACGCAGTCCTCCGCGGCTACGATTCCCGTAACGCTCAAACAGACCATCAAAATCGGCGTGCGCGAAGAGGTGGCCGGCTTTGTGGTGCCGCTGTGCGCAACGATTCACCTTTCCGGCAGTACGATGAAGATTGTGGCCTGTGCGCTGGCGATTGTGTTTATGAGCGGGATGAATATGCCCTTTGAACAATTTGCCGGATTTATTTGTATGCTGGGCGTAACAATGGTGGCGGCTCCCGGGGTGCCGGGCGGGGCCATTATGGCGGCGTTGGGTATTTTGCAAAGTATGCTGGGCTTTGGCGAAGCGGAACTCGGCCTGATGATTGCGCTTTATATTGCAATGGACTCTTTCGGCACGGCCTGCAATGTAACCGGGGACGGTTCTATTGCGGTGATTGTGAATAAAATTTATTCCCGCCGCGCGCCCCAACCGCAGC
>CAVKWQ010000039.1:0-16546 GCA_963660385.1 Muribaculaceae bacterium | reverse complement strand
GATCCCTCGCGTGCGCTGTGCCGAGTGCTTTCTGCCATATTTTTATATGGCAGAAAGCCACGGCTGTTATTATTTGGGTTATCCTAACTAGCCCGGTAGTAACAGCCGTTTTTTATGGGCATTTTCTCCAAAGGCAGAACAAGGAGAAAATAATGAAAGGATTTAGGAATACATTATTGTCATTCCAGGGCCCGCATACGAGCGGGAACCTGGAATCCAGAAATAAAATGAGGAGTTTTTCTAATAAACAGACTGGATCCCGGATCCACGTCCGGGATGACAACTACAACAACAGATCCCGTATAAAGACACTACGGGATGACGACTTTATGAAAAAAGAAAGTCATCCTGAACTTGTTTCAGGATCTACCGCTTGGGTTGTTAGCTGTGGTTTTACCTTGATTGAACTTTTAGTCGTTGTTCTCATTATCGGTATTTTGGCGGCGGTGGCGGTGCCGCAATACCAAGTGGCAGTAACCAAAAGCCGTTTATCTACTATTATCCCTACCGTAAAAGGGATGGCGGATGCTTTGGAACTTTATTATTTAGCGAACGGAGCCTATCCCCCTGATGGTTCCCAAGATTTTGGTTTTGATATTCAGTTACCCAGTTCTTGCACGACGGTTACTACCACCGTAGGAACCGTTTGCCAAAACGGAGATGTTTATGATTTGCTTAACTATGGGGCTCCTTCTGTATTTGGCGGAAGTCGGAAAGCCAAAGTTGGTTATACTATCTGGTTGGAACATTCCGCCCAGCCGGGGGTGCGGCAGTGTGTCGCTGTAACGGCGGACAATGTGGCAAATCAAGTTTGCAAAAGTTTAGGGGGAATTCCTTCTACGGGGCTTACACATACTTTTGCTGCTACGGGCTTACAAGGCGCTGTTACCAGTTATGATTTGCCTTAAATAAAAACACTCTGGGTTGGAGCCCAGAGTGTTTTGTCTGAAACTATATTTTTACTCAATTATTCCGCCGCCGAGGACAATGTCCCCGTCGTACATTACGGCGGATTGGCCTGCGGTAATGGACATTTGCGGCTCCGCAAATTCGGCTTCTATGCGCCCATTTTCCAATACGCGCACGGTGGCTTTGGCCGGGGTGTGCAAGTTGCGGATTTTAATTTCGCAGGTAAATTCCTGTGCCGGGGCTTCTCCGGCCACCCAACTCACGCGCTGTGCCGTCAGTTTTTGGGAATATAACGCTTCTTTGGGGCCGATAACCACTTGGTTTTTGGCCGCGTCTAAGCGGACGACATACATCGGCGTTTTAAAGCCGCTAATGCCCAAACCTTTGCGTTTGCCAATGGTGTAGTGCCACAAGCCTTCGTGGCGGGCGACTACTTGGCCGTCCAGCGTAACGATATCGCCCGGCTTGCTGGGAAAGTTTAACAAATCGTTGTAATCCCCGCAGTAAAAGTCCTGGCTGTCCTCTTTGTCGGCCACTTCCAGCCCGGCCTTGCGCGCAATTTCGCGGATAGCGGGTTTGGTCATTTCGCCCAACGGGAACAGCACGCGGGAAAGTTGCCGCTGGGTTAAGCGGTGTAAAAAGTAACTTTGGTCGCGCGATAAATCTTTGGCTTTTTTGAGCAAATATTTGCCCGTTTTTTCGTCAAATTCCACGCGGGCGTAGTGTCCGGTGGCAAATTTATCAAATTTAATGCCTTGCTTTTCGGCAGCGCTGGGCAGGACGCCGAATTTAATCAAACTGTTGCATAGTACGCACGGGTTCGGCGTGCGGCCGCAGGAATATTCCAGGCGGAAATTATCCAGCACGGCGCGGCGGTACGGGTCCCGGCAGTCCACTTTTACAAAGTCAATGCCCAGGTGCTTGGCGATTTTTTCCACCTCTTCCAGGTCTTCTTTTTCCGGCGCCAAGCAGGCGTTTTTGTGATACGGCCCCTCGGGTACCGGGAGCGACGGGTCCCATACAATCATCGTAGCGCCGATGACGTGGTAACCCTTGTCTTTTAAAATAACGGCCGAAGCGGCGGAATCTACCCCGCCGGAGAGGCCGATTAGGATTGTCTCTTTTTCCATCAATTCCCTCTTTATGTTAAATTGTACTTTAGGTTGAAAGCCAAAAGGACACTATATTATAGTATTTCCCCTTGTGCAAGTGCTACCTTCCATAAAAAATACCCGGCGGGCGGCCGGGTATTAAATCAGTTATTTTGGTTTTGCTCCGCCGCGGAAACGGGGGCTGAAACCTCGTGGTTGGCGGGATTGTTGTTATACAATTTGCGCACGGAGGGATAAATCTTTTTGAACGCCGCCACAATATGCGGGTCAAATGATTTGCCGGATTCCTCCAAAATGTACGCGTAGGCGTCGTCCGTCTTCCACGCTTTTTTATACACGCGGAACATACACAGCGCGTCAAACACGTCGGCCACCGTTACAATGCGGGCCTCTATCGGTATTTCCTCGCCCTTTAAGCCTTTGGGGTAGCCCGAGCCGTTCCACTTTTCGTGGTGATAAAGGCTCATTTTGTGCGCAATTTTAAGCACTTGGGAGTGCGCCCCTTCCAAAATGCGCCCGCCGTAAATGGTGTGCGATTTCATAATTTCAAACTCTTCGGGGGTCAGTTTGCCGGGTTTTAGCAAAATGTTGTCCGCTAAGGCTACCTTGCCGATATCGTGCAAGGGGCTGGCGTTTTTGATAAGTTCGGCATCGTGCTTATTAAGCCCCAGCGCCAAGGCCAGCAAGTAGGAAATAATGCTGATGTTTTTTAAGTGGGCGCGGGTGTCCTGCTGGTCGCGGTATTCGGCGGTAACGGCCAGGCGGTAAATGGTTTCCAACTGGGCCACGTGGACGTCTTGGTACAGTTTGGCAATTTCAATCGCGCTGCCCGCCAAGGTGGCAAGCAGAAGCAAAATGCCCTCGTCTTTTTTATCAAAGGGGGTTCCGTCGGACTTGTTGGCTACCTGAAAAACGCCCAGTACCTTGCCGGAGTTGTTTTTAAGCGGGATAGCCAGCATAGAGTGCGTGCGGAAATCGGTTACCATATCCACGTCCATAGAAAACCGCGGGTCTTCGTAAGCGTTAGGCAGGTTGATGGTTTCACCCGTGCGGGCCACCAAGGAAATTACCCCGTTGCCGTTAAGCGGCACGCGGATTTCGGTATGTTCCAAGCCGCGCCCTTGGGCGATTTTGGACCAAAGTTCGTTTTTTTCTACGTCTTTTATGTAAATGGTGCACCGCCCGACATCCAACATTTTGGTAATTTGTTGTGCGATGATGTCCAGCAGTTTATCAAGGCGGAGTTCGCAGGAGATGCGTGCGCCAAATTCCACCAGTAAGTTTAACTTTTCCTCGGCGGAAAGTTTGCCGTTTTCCGGCCTAAATGATTCCATATGCTTCTCACCCGTTCAAACGTACGAAGTGGTCTGCCTTGGCTGATGGATAAAATTTCTTCAAATAAAAATTTAGTTCCAAGGCGGACAGCCCTGACAATGTAAACACAGTCCCTGTCTGTGTCCGGGCGGCGCTTTGCACGGCGCGGAGCCAAATTTCGGGGGCGCGGTTAAACCGTACAAAACTGTAACCGAACGCGGGAGCATCCGCATCCTTATACAAACACTCTACAAAATTTTTTTTAAAAAGTGTCTTTAAAATTGACTGTGCTTTATCAAACGCTTTGCCCTCGCGCAGAAAAAGGGCCCCTTTGTCTAACCGGACGGGGGCGTTTTTAAAGGCTTCCGCACCCGCCGGATTACGGGGCAGAATATCCGTAACAAATTTAAGTTGCTTGGCAAACTCCTGCGCTTGGCGGCGGTGCTTGGGCCACGCAGCAAAGAGTTGCGGGGCACGCAAGAGAAATAAATATACGTCTATGCTGTCTGTTAAAAGGGGGAGTTTGCCGGACTTTTGCCAGCGGACAATTAAGCGTTTGACCGCGCGGCGGCTTTGGCGAACATCCCCATATACATAATCAAAGAGTCCGCTGGGCGTATTTGCCCACAGCGTAGTACGGTACTTTTGGTTGGCGGCTTTTAAAACGCTTGCGGCCAAATCGGGTGTGCAAAATTCCGCTTCCAAGGACGGCAAATAAATAAGCGTGGGCTTTTCGGGCGCAGTAGAAAGCCCTTGTTCTTTAAGCACTTTTTGTAAGGCCGGGGTGCGGTGCGGGAGCAGTTGGGTAACATAATTTACCCAGCCAAACCCAAATAAGCGGGAGATACCCGTCTTGCGCGCCAAAAAGATAAGTCCGCACGCGCGCAGAAAAGCCCCCAGCCGTACCACTCGGCTAAATAAGCGCGGGTGCGTGGTGCGCCAAGAAAGAAGCGTAAACAGCGTTTTAGGCAGCGTATTTAGTTGCAGGGTGCGGCGCAGTTCCAGCATATGCTCGGCGGTTGGAATTTTGCCCGCGCAGGCCTGCGTGCAACGCCCACACAGCAAACAGGAGTTGACGGCCCTTGCGAGCAATTCTCGGTTCTTTTTTACGTCCAGTTTCTTTTCGGCAATCAGGCGCGCCAGTTGGTTGCGCCCGCGGGGGGAAAAGGTTTCTTCGCCTGTCAGCCAATAGGTCGGGCAGGTCTGCTGGCAACTGCCGCAGCGGTTGCAAAAGCAAAGGGAATCGTACACGCTCCGCTCGCCAAACGGTGTGTCTAACAGCGTTAAGTGGCGTTTGGGGTGTAAGGGGTCTAACTGCGGGGGAATAAAATCAAACATTTTTTTCTCCTGCTAAAACGGGAAATAAATCCCCGGGGTCTAACTGCTTTTTAATAGCCGCCCAAGGCAAATTGCCACTTGCGCGCACGAACGGTTTTTCCGGCGCGGCGGGTACGGGCTTGGCGTAAATTTTAAAGGTCAGTTGGGTTACTATGCCTAATGTGCCCTGTGAGCCTGCAAACAGGCGGGTAAGGTGGTAGCCTGCGGCGTTCTTCATTAATTTGCCGCCATAGCGGACATACGACCCGTTCGGTAACAGGGCCTCCATACCCAAAACTTGCGCATAAAAAGACGGCAAACAACCCGAGCAAAACGCCCCGCCCAGCGTACCTTTGCTGTCCGGCAGTACGCTGTAAACGCCCGCTTGTTTTAAGGCGCGTGCCAAGGTTTTTAGGCTAACGCCTGCCTCGGCGGTTACGGTGTAATTGGTTTTATCAATTTCCAAAATGCGGTTAAGCGTTTGGGTGGATATTATATTGGCGGCCTTGGTTTTTAAGCGGGAATTTTCCCCGGTAATTAGGCAAGGCGCGTGCGCGTCTTTGCGCGTTAAAATCTTGTCCGCCAGTTGCTTTATGGCGGGGGATAAGGCAACTTGCCCGCGGGCTTTTTCATCGTAATTTACCGGGATTAATTTAAGCGGGTTGGCTAAATTTTTCGGGTCTAAGGCGCTTTTAATTTGCGTGAAAAGGTCCAAGGTCGGCTTATCGTATTGGTAGGCCATTACGGCGCGTTTTTCTACGCCTATGCCGTGCTCGCCCGATACGGTGCCGCCGCAATCTACGCACGCCTGCAAAATTTCTTTTAGCGCGCGGGTTACGCGGACGGTATCGGGGCGGTTGCGCTCGTCAAAAATAATCTGCGGGTGAAAATTGCCGTCCCCCGCGTGGAAAAGCAGGCTCGCGTAAATGTGCTGTTCGTCCAAAATGCGCCGCACTTTGGCAAGCGCGCGGGGCAGTTCGCTCCTTGGCACGGTACCGTCGCCCACCATTACGTTGGGGGCCAGCCGCGCCATTGCCGCATAAGCCGCCCGTCTGCCGAACCATAATCGTTGGCGTTCGGCTTCCGTCTTGGCGGGCAAAAATTTAAGCGAGTGGTTTTTGAGGCAAATTTCTTCTAACTGTTTTTCCTGCTCGGCAATTTCGGCGGGCGTGCCGTCCAATTCCAAAATAAGCAGGGCCTTAGCATCCAGCGGGTAGCCCGCGTGGGCAAATTCCTCCACGGCGCGGGTGGTGATGTCGTCCATTGCTTCCACACACCGCGGAATAATACCTTCGGCGGCCAAATCGCTGACGGTTTGTACGCTGTCCGCCAGCGACGGGAAAGTTACTAAAAAGGTTTTAATATGCTTGGCCGCGGGCAGGATTTTTACCTTTAATTGTTTAATTACGCCGAGCGTCCCCTCACTCCCCGCAATAAGCCCGATAAAATCGGGGCCGCTGTCTTGGCGGGATAAGTGAATTTCCGTACCGTTGGACATAACAAAATCCACTTCCAAAACGTGGTCAATCGTGCCGCCGTATTTCATACAGCGCGCGCCGCTTGCGTTTTGGGCTAAGTTGCCGCTCAACGAGCAAACGCGCTCGCTGGCCGGGTCCGGCGCGTAAAAAAAGCCAAGCGGTGCAAGGGCGTCCTGTAAGTCGCCCCCGGTAACGCCGGGCTCTACCAAAGCAAAACCCGCTTGGGTGTTTATTTGCAAAATTTTGTTTAACGGGGCCACATTTAGAATAACGCCCCCGTTTAAGGCGGCGCAACTGCCCGCGTGGTTGGTGGCGCTTGCGCGCGGCACAAAAGGGATATGATACTGGTATAACACCTTTAATACCGGGGCGATGACGTCCGCCCGGCGTAAATGGATGAGCGCGTCCGGCCGCGTGCGGGATAAGGAACAATCATACGCGTAAACAGAAAGGGAAACCTCATCAGTGAGCAAGTTTTCTTTACCCACCAGTTGGGTTAGTTCAGCAAAAGCGGCGGACGGTATTTTCATAAAGTAATGCAAATTTTACACGGACAAGCGTAAACTTTTTGTATATTATTATTATATTATTTGTGTAAGGGACAAAACCAATGCAAACCCAAAAGAACCCTAAGCGCGTAGTGGTAGTGGGCGACGTACACGGCCAGTTTGACCCGTTTGTCAAAATTTTGCGCCACGCAAAATTGATAGACGGCCAAAACAACTGGTGCGGCGGACACGACCGTTTGGTGCAAATGGGGGATATTTTTGACAGAGGGCCTTTTTCCCGCAAGGTGGATGACTTGTTGGATACTATCCAGCAGCAGGCCAAGGCGGCGGGCGGAGAAGTGGTAAGACTTGTGGGCAACCACGAGTTGGAGCCGCTTTTGTCCAACTTTGTCATTTCCGGGTTTAGCAAAGAGGAAGCCCAATTTATGCGCGAAAAAATGACCCGCCAAGTGCTCTGCGGCGATTTGCGCGCGGCGTATGCCTATAAAGGGTATCTGTTCACGCACGCGGGCGTAACACGCAAACTGTACCGTATTTTTCAAATGCAGTTGGACGAGCCCAGTTCCAACAATTTGGCGGTACTGATTAACCTGATTTTTAAAGAATCCATTAAGCACGAATTTTTTAAGCACCCTATTTTTAACATCAGCATCCACCGCAAAGGGGTGGACCGTTTTGGCGGGATTTTTTGGGAGGATTTGGATGATTTGGTGTCATCCTATCCCGTCAGCCCGGTGTGGCAGATTGTGGGCCATACGCAGGTGGTGCATATCGTGGTGGATAAGACGGCGCGGATTATCCCGGTGGATGTGGGGCTGCACCGCAAACTGCAATATTTAACGCTGGACGAAAAGGGCGTACCCCAAATAGTGGACGTGCCCGATGACCGCCCGGCAGAGGATTAAATAAAAAAACAGCGGACGTTTTAAAGCGTCCGCTGTTTTTTGTGTGCTAAAAGTTTATTTGGTTAGGACGGCAGAAATAATTTTTTCGGCTTGGCGGTCCATTTCCGCGCGGTCCTCGGGGGCGTGGTCGTCCATACCCGACAAGTGTAAGGCCCCGTGCGTAACGTACATCATCATTTCCTGCAAATAGGTATGCCCAAAGGTCTTGGCGTTTTTACGAGCCACTTGGTAACATACAAAAATATCGCCGAACTCCCACGGCTCGCCTGTATCAAACGGGGGGCGCTCGTTATTAAATGAAATTACATCTGTTACATAGTGGTGGTCTAAAAATTCCTCGTTTACGCGCAGAATTTCCTTCTCGTCCACAAAAATCACGTTTACCTCAATGTTTTGTTTGGCGAATTGTTTGAGCCCGCGCTCCAAACAGGCTTTAAAAAGCCCTGTTTTGCGCAGGTATTTGGGAATATCGGTATTGTAAAAAATATGCGAAATCATTTCGTTTTTCCTGTATGTTTTTTGTCCCACTTGTCGTAAGCGGAAACAATGTCTTTTACCAGCGGGTGGCGTACGACGTCCTCGCCCGTGAACTCCACAAACGCAACACCCTTTACCTTGGCTAATACTTCGGCTGCCTGCAAGAGCCCGCTTTCCTTTTTGTTGGGCAGGTCAATTTGTGAGAGGTCGCCGTTTACAATCATTTTAGAGCCAATGCCCATACGCGTTAAAAACATTTTCATTTGTGCGGGTAAGGTGTTTTGGGCCTCGTCCAAGATAATAAACGCACGTTCCAAGGTGCGTCCGCGCATATAGGCCAGCGGGACGATTTCCAAAATATTGTTGTATTTAAGCGAGTTAAATTTTTCCATACCCAGCATAGAATAAAACGAATCGTAAATGGGCCGCAAATACGGGTCCACCTTTTCTTCTATGTCGCCCGGCAAAAAGCCCAGTTTTTCGCCCGCTTCCACAATCGGGCGCGTAACCACAATGCGCTCCGTCATCCCCAGTTCCAGCGCGCGCAACGCACACGCACAAGCCAGAAAGGTTTTGCCCGTGCCGGCAGGACCGGAGGAAATGACGAGGTCGTTGGCAAAGACGGCTTCAATGTATTTCTTTTGGTTTTCGCTGCGGGCTTCCACGGGTTTGGCGTGTTCGGGGCGGAAGACGATGTTATCCACGAACGGGCGGTTGTCCTTCACCAAATCAAGCGGTTTCTTTTCGGCGTTTAGCGCCAGGTCCTTTTGCAGTTTGGCTAAGGCCTTATCCACGCGGGAATTGGTGCCCTTTACGGACAGTTCAGCCCCTGCGCCGTCCTCGTCGTACTTTACAAAAACGGTTACTTTGAAGTTTTTTTCAAGCGCGCGGAGTTTGCGGTCCTGGATGCCGAGCGCAATTAAAATTTCTTCTTGGTTTTTTAGTTTTAGGGTTTTAATCATATACAAAAAAGCGCGGCCTGTAAGCCGCGCTTTCGGTTAGAATTTGCTCTTGCCGCGCGGGATAACCACAATGCCCGAAGGGTCAATGTAGTATTTTTGCGAGTCGGCTTCCGTATCGTGCCCAATGGTTTGCTTGGGGGCGATGGTGTTAAAGCGGTCCATAATTACCTTTTTGAGTTTTGCTCCCGCCTTAATTTCGCAATTATCCATAATCACACAGCCTTCCAGTTCGGCGCCTTCGCCAATGGTTACGCTGTCGCTGATTACGCAGTTTTTAATTTTGGCCTTGGGGTGAATAATGCACCCGGCCCCAATCATAGAGTTGACCACGGTTCCGCCCAAATATTTGGTGGCCGGCACACGGTTGAGCGTGGTGCTGATCGGCCATTGGGGGTTGTTTAAGTCCAGTTTGGGCTTGGGGCCCAAAAGGTCCATATTGGTCTGCCAAAACGATTCAATCGTTCCCACATCGCGCCAATAGCCTTGCTCTTCGTACGGTTTTGCACCGGGAAGCGTTTGGCTCTGGAAGTTGTAGGCAAAGGTGCGGTGGTCCGCCAAGATTTTGGGCAAAATATGTTTGCCAAAGTCCAAGGCGGGCACGTCGCAGAAGCGTTTTTGCAAGACCTGCAACAATACATCCGTGTTAAAAATATAGTTGCCCATAGAGGCATAGGCCGCTTTGGGGTTACCCGGAATACACTTGGGGTGGGCGGGCTTTTCGTCAAACTGCACAATGCGGCCCGTTTCGTCCGTACCCAATACGCCAAAGGCCGAGGCCTGTTCCAGCGGCACGGTGTTGGCGGCGACGGTAACATCCGCCTTGTTCTTTAAGTGATAATCCACCATTTGCCGCACGTCCATACGGTAAATGTGGTCCGCGCCGAAGATGGCTACCAAGTCGGGAGCGAAGTCCTTTACCAAGTTGATGTTTTGGCGCACGGAGTCCGCCGTACCGCGGTACCAAATTTCGCCCAAGCGCATTTGCGGCGGCACGCAGGTTAAAAAATGGTCCGGGATGATACCTTCGCTCCGCCAAGTGGTGCGCAGGTATTCAATTAAACTTTGCGATAAATATTGCACCAACACATAGGAGGAAAAAATCCCCGAGTTGACGAAGTTGGACAATACAAAATCCACGATTCTGTATTTGCCCCCGAACGGGACGGAAGGTTTGGAGCGGTCCTTTGTCAGCGGATAAAGGCGCTCGCCCTTGCCCCCGGCCATAATCATACCGAGTATTCTCATAAATGTTTCCCTTTTAGTTAGACTTAATTATTCGGAGCCTAACGGCAGTTGTTTGTTTAACGATTCAAACGCTTCCCACGACCACGGCATTTTTTCCGCCACGATTTTGGCGATTTCATCCGCATACACGCGGATTTCCTTCTGGGCGTGTTTGTCGGTACGCAAGCATAAAAAGTTAAACAAACTGCGGGCGTTTACGCTCCAATAAAATTGGGTATATTGGCACACGGGCAATACGCCGCGGGCCATTTCGCGCGCGACGCCGGCTTCCAAGAGTTTATGGTAAGCGGCGTAAGAGGCTTCTACGCTGGCCTCGTAAATTTTGCGCAGGGCTTCGTTGTCTAATTGGGAATCGGCCACGGAGCCTTGTTTGTTTTTGGTGTCCTGACCGCGGAATTTAGACGGAATATAAAATTCATCCTTTACTTCGGTATAGCGGGCGCTGACTTCGTTGTAAGAGCCCCAGCGGTGGCGCATCCATTGGCGCGCGACGTAAATCGGGCAGCAGATATGAAATTGGAAATAACAATGTTCAAACGGCGTGTGGTGGGCGTGCTCCATTAAATATTTAATGAGGCGTTTGTCCTGCTCCGGGCCTTTGGATACAGCCCCGAACGATACGCGGGCCGCCTGTACGGCGCGGTCGTCGCCCCCCATAAAATCTACCAAGCGCACAAAGCCCTTGTCCAACACGTTGATTTTTTCACTAGATTGTGGCACGAGTATTTCTCCTGATTATTTAAAAATTTCCACGACGGAACTGTTCCCGTCCGGCAGCACTTCGGCGGCCAAAACGGCGCTGTCCGTGCAGGCGGTGTCATATACCACGCCGTCCAATTCTACCGTGTCGGTAACGGACAGGCGGCCCTTTTCAAAGGTCAAAAAATGTATTTTGCTGTTTTGGTATTGGCCAAAAGTGTCAGACAAAATGCCTAATTTGGATACATTTTCCACCGCTGCAAAGGCGGCGTTCCCCTCCGGTCCAAAGACTTGGACGGACGGATAAAATTTCAAAATCTCTTGCTTATATTTTACACGATTTGGAGCCCCGGCGAACAAATCTTTGCTTTCGGCCCGTTTCCCGTTAGCCATTACCAAGCGCAAACGCCCATTGGACGAGGTGTAAACCGTGTTTTGGGCGGTGGCGGTTTCCACCGCGTAATGGTTGAGCCCCGTCAGCCAGTTGCGGTAGGTGCTTATTGTTTCTTGGGTGGGGGCAAATTTGCCGTCCGTATAGGCAAGCAAGCGGGCGTTGCCCGGATAGATTCCCGACACAAACGGCTTTTGGAGCCAAATTTGCTTGCTTTTTCCGCAGCCCAGTTCCTTGGCAAAATAGGATAAGTTGGCAATTTCCTTTAAGGCCCCGTCTTGGTTTTCCAGTACGGTGGTAGAAATAGATTGGCGTTTCTCGTCAAAGTATGAAACAAAAATTTGGGCTTTGTTGTCCTTTACCGGGGCGGCCGATACGGCTAAGGCGCGTTTGCCATTGGGCAAGGTAAAAGCCATTTCTTCTTTTAAGGTGCCCTTGTCGCCGCGCGTCCATACGGTTACTTGGCCTTTGTTGGAAAGGGTAACAAAATTATTTTCGCCCGTTACGTTGGCTTCGGTTACGCCGATAACTTCCTGCTCCACAGGTTCATATACGGTTTTGCGGTGCGTGGAGGTTTTGTCGGCTTCTTGCGTGGCGGCGGGGAGTGCCTGCTGGGCGGGTGCCGTGGCGGTTAAAACAACTTCCTGCCCGACGGCAATGCGTTTGTCCGCTTCCGTTTCGCCAACGGCATAGAGCGGCTGGACTTCCACGATTTTTCCCTCTTGGGAATAATTATAAAGCAGGCCCAAGTCTTTCCCGGTTTTGGGATTGGTTAATTTTTCGGAAGAGAGAATAACTTTAAACAAGTCGTCTTTTTGCACCGTACGGTTTAAAGCGGATGTGTCCAAATACACTTTATTACCGTCCACGCGGACGACCATTACTTGCGCCTGTAAAAAGGCGGGGAACAAAAGAAAAGCGGTGAGCATAAATAAAAATTTATTTTTCATATAATAATGGTATAGCATTTTTGCCCGGAGTGAACAATGAAAAAAAATAACTTTGCCGATTTAGTAGAAACCTTTGCTATTTTGCGCGGCCCCAACGGCTGCCCGTGGGATAAAAAGCAAACTCACGAAAGTTTGATTAAATGTTTGCAAAACGAATCGCAGGAACTGATTGACGCCATTAACAAGAAAGACGACGAAAATATGAAGGAAGAGTTGGGCGATGTGCTGTTGCAGGTGTTAATGCACAGCCAGATTGCGGCCGAAGAGGGTAAATTTACCATTGACGACGTTATCCAAGGTTTATATGATAAACTCCACCGCCGCCACCCGCACGTGTTTGGCGACCACGCCCACGCCGCAAGTGCCGAGGAGGCCCTTGCCCTGTGGAAGGAAGCCAAACGCAAAGAACGCGAAGGGAAATAAGGGTAACGGCTGGTGTTTGCGGTTTTGCAGAAAGAGTGTGGCTCAACTAATCAGTAGAGAGCACATAGAGTTCCCCGGCCCGGAGGGCCTTTTACTAACTAAATTATATGCAGGACTAGGCGCGAGTGAGGGAGGAATACTGTCGGAAACGCGCGTGAAACAAAACTACGCGACTTTGCAGAAAGAGTGTTGCCCAAGTAATCAGTAGAGAGCACATAGAGTCGCGGCGCGCAGCGTGCGGCCCGGAGGGCCTTTTACTAACTAAATTATATGCAGGACTAGGCGCGAGTGAGGAAGAAAGGCGGAAACGCGCGCGAAACAAAACTACGCGACTTTACAGAAAGAGTGTTGCCCAAGTAATCATTAGGGCGCGTATAGAGTTCCTTGGCCCGGAGGGCCTAAAAAAACCCCCGCATATTATTTCGGGGGTTTAGCTCATTAGTGTCATTACTATGTTCCTCTTTCCTAGGGAGGCTCCGTCTCCGGGTCTTATGCAATAGGAAAACACACCGTGCTCTCACAACTGCAACCAAGGATATCGGGCTGTTCCCAAGTACTTTGTACTATTACTATAAGCCTATTTCCCCATTTTTCAAGGCCTATTTTTATATGGGCCCTTTTTATTAAAAAACCGGAGCCTTTTAAAAGCCCCGGTTTAAATTACTTTTCCCACGCTTCGGCGTGCCCGATAGACGGGATTTCCGCCGGGTAAAAGTGCGGGTCCAGCCCTTTTCCTTTTTGTTTGCGGTAGTCGGCGAGTGTGTCAATTACTTGCTTGCGTAAGCGCAAAATAGCGTAAATGTTCATCAGCGCCATAGCCGCCATAAACAAATCTGCCAAGTTCCATACCAGTTTTAATTGCAATACCGCGCCGGACAGCACCATCAGCGTTACGCCCGTGCGGAAAATAAGCATTACGCTTTTTTTGCGGGAGATAAATTCCACATTGGCTTGCCCGTAGTAATAGTTGCCGATAATAGACGTAAAGGCAAACAGCAGTACACTGGCCGATAAAAAGTAATTGCCAAAGCCGCCCAGTTGCGAGGATAACGCCTTTTGCGTAAGGGCAATACCTTCCAGCCCCGGGAATTGTTGGTAATCGGAAAGCAACACAATAAAAGCCGTGCAACTGCAAATAACCAATGTATCAATAAATACGCTAAACGCCTGTACATAGCCTTGTTTGACCGGGTGCGAGGTGTGCGCGGTGGCGGCGGCGTTAGGCGCACTGCCCATACCGGCTTCGTTGGAAAACAGGCCGCGGCGGGCACCCGTCATAATGGTAGCGCCCAAAGTCCCGCCTGCAATGTTGTGCCAACTAAACGCATCGGAAAAGATAAGCCCGAAAATGTGGGGCAGTTTATCCAAGTTTAACACCATTACCACGAGTGTTAAAATAATATACGCCCCGGCAAAGATAGGCACAATCACCGCCGAAAAGCGCGCAATGCGTTTCAGCCCGCCAAAGATAATGACGGCGGTCAGCGCGGCCAGCACAATGCCGCAAACGGACGTATCCAAATGGAAG
This sequence comes from Muribaculaceae bacterium, assembly GCA_963660385.1. GTDB lineage: Bacteria > Elusimicrobiota > Elusimicrobia > Elusimicrobiales > Elusimicrobiaceae > Avelusimicrobium. The sequence goes on along the minus strand of CAVKWQ010000039.1, from coordinate 2,327 downwards.
GTGGTGTTTAGCGATTGGGCAATGGTGTTGGACTGGACGGAGTTAAACACAAAAGCAAACGTCAGCGTGATGATGACGGAAAACGCCAAACCCAGTTTGGGGCTGTGCAGGGCGTTCTTCATATAATAAGCAGGTCCGCCGCGAAAATGTGTGCCCGTTTTGACCTTATGGATTTGGGCAAGGGTGCTTTCGGCAAATGCAGAAGCGGAGCCGATGACGGCAATGAGCCACATCCAAAAGATAGCCCCGGGCCCGCCTACGGTAATGGCAATGGCGACGCCGGCGATGTTGCCGGTTCCCACGCGTGCGGCGGTGCTGATAGCAAAGGCCTGGAAGGGGGAAATGTGCCCCGTACCGCGGGTTTCTTCGCCGCCGCTTATCATCAGTTTAAGCATTTCTTTGGGGCGGACGAACTGTACGAAGCGGGTGGCAATCGTAAAGTAGAGACCGGCAAAAATAAGTGCGGCCATAAGCACATATCCCAAAAAACAATCGTTGATAAGGGATATGGCGTGCGTCAATAATTCAGTCATTAAAACTCCTTATTTATGGGTATTGCGGGTACAATAACAAAACGGGAGTCCTTCAAAAAACACATTTTATAGTATAGCGCATTTTGAGGGAAAGCGAAACAATTTTTTAATTGAATTTGCGCAACTTGGCGGTAAGCCACTTGTTAAAAAGCCCGTTGCTAACCAGTATCGGCGGGGTGAGAAGCATTGTGGAGTAGATAACCGAGCGCGGAATTTTCACGCGCTTTTGCGGGTTTAATAAATCGGGTGTTTGCCACACTTTTAGCAACGTGTCTGCCGTCCATAATACGGGCCACGCTACGGCGGCGCGTCCGCCCGGCTGTGTTTTGGGCAGTTGGGCAAAGTAGCGCACGGCGCTTTTTAGATTATTTACACCCCATAAAATCCATTTGCGTTTGATTGGTTCAAAACGGGCGGAATTTGCGGGGTCTAATAAATCGGCGGCTGTAAGGCCGGCTTCGGTTAAGTCCTGTTGCGGAAAATAGCACCGCCCAATGCGCAAATCCTTGGGCAGGTCGCGCAAAATATTGACGATTTGCAATGCGTCCCCAATGTGCTGGCCCAGTTCGTAGAAGTCCGTTTCCGGCATTTTAATTTTGGCGGTAGCGCAGATGAGGCGGCTCCAAAACAGCCCCGGCTTTCCGCCCATTAAGCGGCAATAGTGCTGCAAGTCCGCGGGCGTTTGAAAGGCGCGCAGTCGGGCGGAGTGCTCCTCGGGAAATGTGCTTAAATCAATCTTCATCCCGTCGCAAACCGCTTGTACCGCATCCATAATAATAGGCAGTTGCTGGGCTGGTACTTGGTTCAAAACTTGCAAACAGGGCGGCAAGTTTTTGATGAGTTCCTTTTCGTAAGGATTTTCGCTCCCGCCGCAGATTTCGCCCGCCAGTTGCGCGGCTTCTTGCAAATTCTGCTCTTGCAACAGGTGCGGAAAACGCTCTATCCAATATAGGCGCCGCTGGGCGGGCAAGATAGACGTATCAGCGATGGTGTCGGCGTAGCGGCAAAGCAAATAGGCAATGCCAAACGCCGGGCGCATCCTGCCGGGGAGCGCCTGGACGCTTAAATACAAACTGCGGGAAGTGTTTTTTAAAAGCGTCTCAATATCCATATATATAAGGATAGCAAATTTAAGGGGCAAAAAATAATTGACACCCCGCAGCAAAAAAAGCATAATATATTTATGCAAATGTTAAACGTAAATTACTGCATTAACCACTATTCCTTTAACCCGATTAATTGGCTAAAGGAAGAAGTTGTTTATGCGGGCGTTTAATGTAATTTGATTTTTTATTTTTAATAGAACCCCGCTTATTAATGAAATAGGCGGGGTTTTTATTTTAACGGTTTCCGGCTTCGGCCGGGAAAAAAATAAAACGGGTACAACAAAATAAAGAAGGCTTGCGTTTATAAGCGCGGCCTTCTTTTTTGTGGGTTGCGGGGAATGCAGGCTTTTTAGTATCCTATATATAAGGATAGCAAACCAGGCGCAAAGAAAAGACTGCTTGACAAGGCGCTCTGGATTAGTTATACTTAATACATAAGGAAACAAAAACGGATTTGTTTCCAGAGAAGTTTTCAAGAACCCTTTTTCAAGTTTTTGAAAAATTAGAAAAATGGGTCTTGACTTTTCTGTCTTTTTTTGTTAGACTATATAAGTAGTCAGAATTGATCTTTTAAATTAGCAAACTTCTTTAAAGTTTTTACCAACCAATTATAAACAGAAAACTTTTTGACAGCGAAACACCTCCTTATATTAGAAAAGGCGACCGGTGGACTGAGCCGAGTCAATCA
>CAVKWQ010000038.1:0-16705 GCA_963660385.1 Muribaculaceae bacterium | reverse complement strand
ATAAAAGGCCGTTTTGCTCAAATATAAAGGCCTAAACAAGGAGAAAAAATGAAAGAATTTATCAAAATTGGGCGTTTGTTGCCGTCATCCCCGAGGAATTTAGTCGGGGATCTGTTGTTGTTAAATAACGACAGATTTCCGACTACAACACTCGGAAATGACAGCAACAACCACTATAACTGCAACAACGGATTCCGTAACCCTGCGGGCCGCCAAACACTACGGGATGACGGCGAAAATTCTTGTTGCCGTTTCGGTGGGTTGCGACATTACAAAAACAGTGTGGCTCCATTAATCAAAAGAGCGCAGCCAATCTGCCGCCTGCAAGGCGCGGGCTTTACCCTCATAGAACTTTTAGTTGTCGTACTCATCATCGGTATTTTAGCGGCGGTGGCGGTACCGCAATATACAAAAGCAGTGGAAAAGGCACGCGTTAGCGAGGCAAAAGTACTTTTAAAGGCCCTTTTGGATGCGGAAGAGGCGTATGTGTTAGCCACGGGCGAGCCTTGCGGTACTTGGAATTTAGAGGATTTGGATATCACTTTACCCGGAACACTTAAAAAAGTTTCAGGCAACCCTCATATAGTAACCAAAAATTTTGAATTTTACGGGGACGAGTGCACTTATGACACGACCAACTATCAAGGTGGTGTTGCTACGGATTTTTACGCCGACAGAATCGGTAAAAATTATTCTGTCCGTGTTGTGGGTAAAGGGTATGACGGCGGGGGTGAGCCTGGTGTTTTCTATTGTTGGCAGGAATATAACGAGGACGCTCCTTGCCAGCAGGCCGGGGCAATCAAAAATGCAGACGGCGAGTGGGTTTTCCAGTAACAGGGCCTAAATACACATAGGCCTTTGGGCCCTTGCACGGGATAGCATTGGCGGATATACTATAAGTATGAAATTTCTTTGTGCGCTATCCTTTTTGTTTGCGTCCGCGGTGGCCGCGGCGGCGCCGTTTGGGCATTTGGAAAATGTATCCACCCAACGGTCGGTATTTTTGGCGGACAAATTAGTCCAAAAACAACCGATTACGTATTGCGTGCAAAAGGGTGATTTTGAAACCGTTACCGCGTCGCTGGCGGACCTTACGCTCCAAACCGAGGCCGCCCTTAATGAGTGGACCCACGGCGTTGCCCTGCATATAGAAGCGGCGGGGCGCAGTAAGGAATTTGCCGATATAATTCCCCTCTTAAAGGGGGCTAAATTTACCGAAGTGCCGTGCGATTTATCCAAGCACCCCGCGGCAGGGGCGTTCTTTATTGCGCGCAAAAACGCGCAAGAGGCCGATATTACGGTTTTGGCCTCTTCGGCCTATTGCGAGGGGCATTTTCATAGAACTTCTTCTTTTTACACCGAGCAAATGTCCCTGGCGAAACCTTTTATTTGTCTGCAAACCCGCTATGCAAGTATCCCAAGCGATAAGGAAAATTTGTCTCAAACCGGGCTTTCGGACGAGCAAAAAGATATTTTGACTAATGCCAACAAAGTGCTTTCCCGCACCGCCGCGCCCGATTATTCAGCCGACGACCAGCGCCGCCTGTGGATATTAAACCGCTTGTACTCGTATGACGGGCCAACCTATTTGGCGGCGGTTACGCACGAAATGGGCCACGCCTTCGGCTTGGCGGACGAATACACGGGGATTAGTGTGGACCCCTTGTACAAAACTGCCGCGCCCGCTTCCGGCATAATGAAGCGCCTCTATGACCCCTTGGGGTGCAGTGAGGTGGACGGGATGATTACCCTGTTAGACCGTTACACGCACACCGCGCGCACCTTTACCAGTTTTTGCGGGGACGGCGTAACCTTTGTGTCCGGCGTGCAAAAGGTGGCGAAAAATACCCCCACCAAATTGCGCGTTCGCCCGGGTGTGTTGGAGCGGTGGAGCCTTACGCCCGCTTCCCCCACGACCAAGGCAATGCTTTACGAAAGTGTCCGCCAAGCGGACGCATTGGACGACCATACCCGCACGGCCGCTGCTTCCTTGGGTACGGCGGATGAAATTTATTCCCGCGGCTTTATGAAAGCGGGCGAAATTCGGCACGGCTCTTGGTTATTTATTGCGCGCCAAGGCAAAAAATATAAGGCGGCCCGCGTGCAATATAACGCTTCGGGCCGGGTGGCCCAAGTGCGTTTGGTACAGGTAACGCCCACACAGGCGGCCAAATATTTTGCCGAAATGAAAACCGCCGAAAAATCCCCCCTTTCCGTGGATAAATAAGTACAATATTTCTATGGCAACTATCAAAGAAGCAGCAAATTTATTAAAAAACGCCCGTTACGCGGTAGCCTTTACCGGGGCGGGCATTAGCGTAGAGAGTGGCATTGCGCCCTTTACAGGGGTGGGCGGTTTGTGGAACCAGTATGACCCGAAATTTATTGAAATCAATTTTTTTGAAAGATACCCCAAAGAGTCCTGGGAAGAAATGAAGAAAATCTTTTTTACCGATATGGACGAGGCCGACCCCAACGCGGCGCATAAAGTGCTGGCTAAATTGGAGCAAAAGGGCCTTTTAAAGGGTGTCATTACGCAAAATATAGACGGCCTGCACCAAAAGGCGGGCTCCAAAAACGTGCAGGAATTTCACGGCACGATTAAAACGCTTTCCTGCCGCTCTTGCGGGCGGAAATATGAGTTAGAGAATGTAAACTTGGACGATGTCCCCCCGCGGTGCTTTTGCGGTGGGGTGTTAAAACCCGATTTTGTGTTTTACGGCGAGGGTATCCCCGTTAAGGCTTACCAAAACTCCTTGGAAATGGCCCAAAATGCCGATGTAATGGTAATTGTGGGCACGGCGGGGCAGGTAATGCCCGCTTGCAGCCTGCCGCTTACGGCCAAGCAATTTGGCGCGCAGATTATAGAGGTCAACCCGCAGGCCTCTGCCTTTACCGGGAGCATTACAGATTTGTACTACCCGATGAAGGCCACCGAATTTTTTACTGAGTTAGAAAAGGAAATGAAGTTATGACAAAATTTGATGATTTTTTAGAATGGTTGGAAGCAAACCCTTGGATTGTGCTTTGGGTCGGCGTATTGGCGCTGTGCGGATTTTTTAGGGGGCTACATTATTGGCAGGTCCCTTTTAAGATTTCCGCTTTGGGGAGCGGTATCGTGGCAGGCCTATTAGTTGGTTTGGTGTTTTTGGTAGCGGGTGCGCTGAATTCCGAAACCACCCCAAGTTCCTTTCCGTGGGCCGTCGTAGTGGCTTTTGTTGTGGCGGGCGCAGTGGTGGCGGGATTAGTTTGGCTGTCTTACCATTATTGGCGGTATGTGTGGACTACGCTTACCGCTTTACTATTAGGAACGATTATTTTTACGTTTATAAAACATTAAAAAAGGCGGCTTGTAAGCCGCCCTTTTTTTAGCGGGGTTGTTCCCCAAAGCGGTTTTCTCCCTCTGTGCCGGGGAGCAACATACAAATAAACAGCGCAAGCCCGCCCAAGTAGGGCACAAACAGCAAAAGTTGCCACCAGCCGCTCATCCCGATATCGTGCAAGCGGCGCGTGCGCAGGGAAAGCGGAAGCAAAATCGCCCCCAGATAGGACCCGACAATACAAATGATTGCGCCAATCCAGCCTACGCCTTGCTGGCTCCCCAGGTCGCTATACAACATAGTGCCGATAATCATACAAAGAAACATTATTGGGAACCACGAAGCCACCATCAATACAATATACCAACACATAAAGAGCCAAAATTCCTTGCGGTTGGCGCGGCCCGTAAAGTCAAACAGCCGTTTTAGCGGGTTAATTAAATATTTCATTTAGCAAGTTCCTCCGCTTCGGTTTGGACGGCTTTTTCCGTTGCGCGCATAGCGGACAAGGTCTTTTCAAACAAGTCTTCTAACGGCCAGCCCAGCATTTCGGCCCCTTGTTTGATAATGTCGCGCGAACAGCCGGCGGCAAACTTTTTATCCTTAAATTTCTTTTTCAGGCTGGAAACTTCCATATCTTGCGTACTTTTGGACGGGCGCATTTTGGCCGCCGCGCCGATAAGCCCGGTCAGTTCGTCTACCGCAAAGAGCACCTTTTCCATTTCGTGCTCCGGCTTGACGTCCACGGTAATGCCGTAGCCGTGGCTGCAAACCGCGTGCACCAGTTCGGGCTCCGCATTAATTTCGCCTAATAGTTCAGGGGCCTTTTTGCAATGTTCCTGCGGGAATTTTTCAAAGTCTATATCGTGCAACAGCCCGCACAAGCCCCAAAAACCGGCGTCGGATTTATAGCCTAGTTGCTCGGCCAGTTGGCGCATTACGGCTTCTACCGTAAGCGCGTGCAAGAGGTGGAAGGGCTCTTGGTTGTATTTTTTAAGCAAGGTTAGCGCTTGTTCGCGCGTGATATGTGTGTGCATAACTGTAAAAAACTCCTAGAAAGTATATTCATCTACCATAAAAATCTGTACCGAGGGGTCCTCGGCCATACGGCGTTTTAAAAAGGTTTTTTTAAGGCTCGGGCGCACGGTGGCCGTGTAATAAATGGCCTTGGGCAGGTGCGGGAAATACGCCTTTAAATAGGTATATTTGCCGAAACTGGCCGATACCGCGGCGGGCTTGTATTCCTGCCACTCTTTTAGGGCCGCTTCGTTGATAGTGGTGCGGGTTTTTTCGTTTTGCCCGTCCTCTTCAAAGCCGTCCATCAGTTGCAAAAGTAAATTTAGGTTATTCTTTTTAATCAGCCTTGCCGTGGGGCCGGGGTTGGCCTCCAAATACAAATGGTCCTGCGGAATATGAAAGGCCTTGGATGTATTTAAAATATAGTCTATATCCGCCTGCGTGAGGTCCGTTTTGATGTCAAACCACCAGTATTTTTCCGCCGGGGCACGCAGAGCAGAAAAAATATCGGCCAGTTTTACGCGGTTTTTGAGTTGTTTTTCGTCGTGCGCCACATACAACCGCTCGCCGTTTTCTTCGGTTACGGCGGTTAAATCCAGTTCAAAACCGGGGTATTTGTCCTCTTTTTTCTGGGCGCGGCGCGGGGTGTTTACTTGGTGCAAAAATAAAATCTGTTTGGCGGGCGCGGCGAGGGCGAAATCAGACGGCTCGGTTAAGAGTTGCGGCAAAATGAATTTTTGCTCGGTATATACATACATAAAGGCCGTGTAGGCCCCGGCCGAAACCAGAACCAGCAAAACAAGCGCTAAAATCAGGCGGTAAGTTCTCATAGTAACGCGGACAAAAAAATACCGCCCCCACTGCGGGAGCGGTATTTTTACAAATTAGTTGTTGGCGGGGCCGAAGCGGTTTTCGCCTTCGCTACTGGGAAGCACGGCAAAGACAAAAAGCACAATGCTGCCGAAACCCGGCACCAGGTTCAAAAGAAGCCACCAAGCGCTTTTGTTGGTATCGTGCAAGCGACGGCCCAAAATAGCCAAAGACGGCAACAAAATAGCCAACTGGCACAAGTTAAAAATAATTTGGCCTACTTTGCCAAAGAAACTAAGCACTGCGGCCAAAATTAATAACGCAACCACGGTAAACAATACATACATCCAGTATTGTTTGCGGGTGGCGCGGCCCTTAAAATCTACATAGTGCTTTTTTAAAACATCCAAAAAATATGTGTTAATTACGTTCATACTTTCTCCTTTAACAACTACTTAATTTATAGCACAAATTTTAGCCGTGTTTCAAGTTATTTGTAAAACTTGGCAAACGTCTTAAACGCTTCCCCCACTTGGGCCGCGTCGGCGCCGTCCGAAATTGGGGTAAAGTTTTCGTCGTAAAATTCCAAATTGCCGTAAGCGTCCATTACCGTTATTTTATCCCCGGTGCGCACGGCCTTTTTGGTGTAACTGGAAATAAGGCTGAACGGGCGCGGCGTATCGTCAAACAAATCCGCGCCGATGGAATAATCCGCGGGGGCGTTTGTGCAGTTATAAACGTGCGTTAAAATAGTGGGTGCAACGTCGTAGTGGTTCGTGCGGTAGGTAAGTGTTTGGGCGGCCGCATCGGACGGGCTCCACACAAAAAGCGGAACGTGCGTTTGGTACTTGGCAAAATTGCTGTTATGGCCCCAAAAATTGTGGCGCGTGTCGTTAATTTCCTGCCCGTGGTCTCCTGTCAAAACAACCCAGGTGTTTTTTAAAAGTCCGCGCTTTTGTAAATCCGTCAGCAGGCGGTCTATCATTTTATCGGTAAAATGCAGGGAATTTTTGTAGCGGTTCATATACGGGGTCGGGTCCGTGTTTTTGGTTAAAAGCAGGTAGTTCATCGCTTCGCCTGCGGGTTTGAAAATTTGGTCCTCCTTGGGTGAATCACTCCCGTGCGGAGCGTCCAAAAACACAAAGCCGAAGAACGGTTCCTTGGGGTTGTGCTTGTCCAAAAACGCTTCAAAATCTTGCACGGCGTCTATATCCCGCTCCCATTTTGTTTGGCCCTTGGATTCCAGGCGCAAATTGGGGATAGAGGCAAACGCATTTTGGTGGAAGGCGGGGCTGTTTAACTTGCCGCTGCTATATACGGCGGGCGTGTAGCCTAGGGCTTGCGCTTCGCTCACCAAAACGGGCGGCAGGTGGCTGCTGGTAAAATCGTTCCAATACGCATAGGGCATAGAATAAAACAGCGAAAATACCCCCGCTTCGGTGGCGTTCCCGCCGCTTAAATGGTTGGCAAAATAGTGGGCCCCCGCGCGCTGGCTCCATTGGGTTAAGCGGGGCATCACTTCGGGCGTAAAACTGTCAGACCGCCACGATTCCACCAAAATAATAAGCACATTGGGCTTTTTGTCCGGCGTGCAGGAAAGCGTATGCAAGGGATAATTTAAATCCCCACGGGCGGGAAGCGCGTACGGTTCGCGCTTGGGCTCAAAACCCATTTTGCGCAGGCGGCGGTTGACGGAAAGCGGATTTGAAAACGGGAGCCTGTCGCGCTGGGCGGTAATGGACGGAACCATCATAAACTTGGCCCACGCAAATAAACCATTATATCCAAGCGAAATAAGCACAAAAAATACGCCCGTCCAAATAAGAAACTTATTGGAAAGCGTAAATTTTTTGCTGAGGACCGTTAGCCCCCACTCGGCCGCAAACAGGGCCGCCAGGCCCGTAAAGGCCATCACCCAAGTCGCCGCCGGGAACATAAAAATTTCCCGCCCGGCCGGGCCGAAAAACAGTTCCAACATTGCCGGGCTAATGTGGAAGCGGTACTGGGAATAGACGATAATGTCCAGCACAAAAAACAGCGAGAAAACGCCCCCCCACACGGTAGCCGCCGCTTGCAGGGCGCGCGGGCCAATCAGGCGGAACGGGAGCGATAATATAAAAAGGCCCAAGGCAAAAAGCAAAATATGCCCCGGGATAAAAAACGCGGTAAAGAGGTTGCCGTAAAAGTCGCCCGCAAAACCGCCCGTTTTAAAGTAAAAAAGGGATAAAATACACCACAAAAGCCAGTTAATAAGCGCAAAAAGAGAGAGGTTTCTAATCTTCATAAAAATTCCTTGCAGGGGTTTGTTAAATTATATCTTTTTTGGGGGCCGTCTGACGGCGTAAAAACGATACGCATTGCGCCGTTTCGTCCCCGGTTAAGGCCAAAACCTTACCCACTAGGCTGTTTATTTGCGCTTCCAACGGTGCCGTATCCGCCTGCGGGTGCTTGGTTTTTAAATCGTAAATTTGCTTGGCTAACGCTTCCAGCGCGGCTTCATCATCCGGTGCGGCGGCGGGTACGGGCAAATCGTTCAGCGGGGCGGAGTAAAGTTCCAGCAAATTGCCCTTGCGTTTGCCCTTGTAAAAAAGCCACGTGTAATACGGCGCGGAATTAAAAAGGGCCAGCAAATACCACAGGGAAACGCCTTTCGGGGCTGATATGAAATATACGTCTGAACTGGCGTACCACGGACCGGGCGTATAGGCGAATATATTTTTTACGGCACGCTGGGGCACGGCCAGTTTGGGCGCGTCAAAATCCATTTTCCGCCGCACGGAGCCGAACCAATATTCCCCCCGCTTTAAGGCTTTGTCTATGCCATTGTTGTTTTGCTTGCGGGCGAGCAAAACCGGGGCGAATTTTTTGAGGTGTGCGCGCAGAACGGGATAGTTGGAAAAATCGGTATCTTTATCCCCGGGGTAGAAGAAATCAATCAGCCAACGGTTTGGAATTTGGCGCGCCGCATAAGGAAAAATATCGGAATTTTTAAAAAACGGCTTTAATCTGCCTTGTTCGGTGTCGGATAGGTTTAACGCGTTTTTTTCGCGTGCTGACAGCACAAACACGCCGTCGCCTTTTTCCACGCCGGGAAGCGCAAATTTTTTTAAGTGGGCGGCGGAAATTTTATCGCACCCCGTCATTAGCCCGTTGGTTACGGTGGCGACGTCCTTTAACGTGCGCGGAACGCTTGCCATTTTAGCAAGTACCGCCTTTAAATTTCCCCCTGTTTGGATAAGTAAATAATCGTTTTCCCCGTTAAAAAGTGTTTCTTGCTCAACGGGCGTGCCGTTTATGGTGCAGGGGGCTTTGGTGTGGCCCTTTTCAAAAATACTTATTAAACTATGGTGCCCGTCCGCCTCGGCAAAGAGCCGCTGTTCGCCAAAGTCCTGTAAGTATAAAAAGGTGGCATTTTGTTTTAAATCCTGGCGCAAGAGGGCGGCCCCTTGGGCGGTAGCAAAGTAGGGCGTAGTCAAAAAGCCCGCGGTGCCGGACGGGCGCAAAATTTGAAGCGTTAAATAAAAAAACAGGTAGAGTAAATCGCTTTTGGGCGTAATTTTATCTTGCCAGAGCGGGTTTTGCCGCAGGGGTTCAAAAATTTCCCGGTGGTTTTTTTGCCCGATATACGGCGGATTGGAAAGCACCACATCAAACCCGCCCTTTTTAGAAAATACGGTGGGAAATTCCGCCTGCCAGCAGGTCTGCCCGTTGGGGGCCGAAAGAGCGTCCAATACCCGCAAATTGGGGAAATTAAAGGGATTTTCCACCCCCGGCAAAAGTGCCAGGCGCAATTTAAAGGTACTAATCGCTTGCGGCGAAATATCCCCCGCGTACAGATTTTGACGGACGACTTGCGCTAAAATTTGCCCGTAGGGAGTTTGGGGCTCGGCCCTTTGGATGATATTTGCCAGTTTTTGCGCGAAAGGGATTAATAAATTGCCTGTGCCGCAGGCCGGGTCGCACACGGTAAGATTTTTTAAAAATGTAAGCGTTTTTAAGTCCGCCGTCTGGGTGCCATTTAATAGGGCGCGGGCCGCTTCTGGCGACAGGGCACCTTGGCGGCATAAAACGTAAAATAGCGTTTGCCCGGCTAGGTGCTCTGCCACTGTATCCGGCGTGTAAAAAACGCCTTTTTCGCGCCCGTCCGCTTGGAGCAGGGCCTGCAAAAAACCTAAATCTTCGGGTTTCACGTCCGCTTGCTCTAATTCGCGCGCCACGGCGGGCGGCACGAGGGGCTTTTTAGGCAAAAATTCGCTCCACGCCGGGGCTTTATCCCCCGCTAATTGGTGCGCCAAGGCATCATATAGGCCGCCCAATGAAAAATTTTCCCGGCGGCAAAGACGTATCAGTTTTGCAAGTGTGCGCGAAGCCATATATAAAAAATCCGTTACTTTATTTTAGCACAGAATATAAAAATAAGAAGGCGGGCCTTTTACATTAGCCCGCCTTGGTGCATATTAAAATGCTTATTTGACCTTTTTGCCTTGTTCCAAGAGCAAGGTGAACGTGGTCATATTCGTTACCTCTTCGGGGCCGAAGAACTGAATCGGGCCGGGGAAGGTGTAAAGGTCCAACTCCGCCCAATCGGCGCGGTTTTTAAGCAAGTGCTTAAAGGGTTCGCCTTTGAGTTCCACGAGGGCCTTTTTGATAACCGGTTTTTCTTTACCTTTGCGGCGTTCAATGTTCATCATCATCGTCAACGGAATACCACCGCATTCCCAATCTTGCGCCTTTTTGGTCAGTTTGCGCACGGAAGAGAGGTAGCCCGAGCATTTGTTAAGCGCCAAAACGGCGGCGTTGTAGCCCAAGGCATAGGTGTAGTTCGCGTCAAAGGTGGACGGAATGCCGCAGCGGCCTTCGTAACCGAAGAAGTGCGTAATAGCGGCGAATTTACCGTCGTATTTGCCTTCCTTCTTCATTTCGGCCAGTTTCGTGCGGAGCATTTCCACCAACAGTTTTTCGGTTTCAATCAAGGAAACCTGCACGTTGCCGTGCGGATCGCGGTCCAACATCAACTGGCTGGCGATACCGGCCGGCAGAGATTTCATCAGGTCGGCGAGTTTGGCCGGGAGTTTGGAAATAATGAACTCTTTCTTTTCGGCCACGGTGTTCATCTTGGACAAGGCGGCTTCGTTTTCGGCCAGCGAGTCGTTAAGCGCGCTGATGAGTTCCTTCATTTCCGGGATAAATTCAATTAAGCCTTCCGGCACCAACACCACACCGTAGTTTTTGCCCGCTTTGGCGCGTTTGGCAATGAGTTTAGCCAAATCGTCCACGATTTGACCGAGCGTCATCTTTTTGGCTAATACTTCTTCGCCAATGAGTACGGCGTTGGGGTGCGTTTTAAACGCCACTTCCAAGGTGATGTGGGAGGCGCTTCTGCCCATCAGGCGGACAAAGTGCCAATATTTGCGCGCGGAATTGACGTCGCGTTCAATATTGCCCACGAGTTCGGCGTAAATTTTGGTAGCGGTATCAAAACCAAAGGAGGTTTCAATTTGTTTGTTTTTCAGGTCGCCGTCAATCGTCTTCGGCACGCCGATAACGGAAATATCCACGCCCTGCTGTTTTAAATATTCGGCAATTACGCAGGCGTTGGTGTTGGAGTCGTCGCCCCCTACTACTACGAGCGCGTCCATTTTGTTGGCCAAGAGGTTATCTTTGGCGGCTTTTAATTGTTCGTCCGTTTCAATTTTGGTGCGGCCGGATTGGATAAGGTCAAAACCGCCGGTGTTGCGGTAGTCCTTCATCAAGGCCGGGGTGATTTCAATAAATTTGTTTTCTACGATGCCGCTAGGCCCGCCCAAGAAACCGAAAAGTTTATTCTTGGCGTTGGCTTTTTTAAGGCCGTCCAACAGACCACCGATTACGTTGTGGCCGCCCGGGGCCTGGCCGCCGGAGAGCACCACGCCCACGCGCACGGCCTTTTTGCAGGCGGCGGCGTTGGAGCCTTTTACAAAGGTAATTTCAGGCAAGCCGTAGGTATTGGGGAAAATCCGTTTTACGGCGGCTTGGTCGGCTACGCTTTTGGTCGCTTTGCCCAATTTGGGTTTTACGGCCGCGGGGCCTTTTTTAAGGATGTTGGGAAGCACGGGCTGGTATTTGCAGCGGTGCTTTTGAAGATGAGAACAAACGCTTTTAGCGGTATGTTTAGTAGGCATTACTCTTCTCCTGTTAAGATAAAATCTTTACCTTTATTATACAAAATTCCCCCGGGGTGTATTGGGAAAAATCAAATAATATAAAATAACTATCCTGATTTTGGGCCCTTTGACCCTTGCGCAAAAAGATGTTTTGTAGGAAAATATAATAAGGATGTAGAGTTTTTTACTTTATAATAAAGGGACACTTCTAACTATGAATAATCTATCTGCCTTGGCTGATTTGTTAAAACGCTTGACCTGTTTGTTTGTTGCATTTAGTTTTTTTATTAATATTGCTTCTCCGGCAATGGCCCAAACGGCAAGGACGGGTTTTAAGTTAAGCAAAAAGCAGAAGGAAGATTTGGAAAGTTCCCTGAACCACCAGTATTTTGAAGCCGTTTCCACCCGCGAAAGCACCGCTATCCCCCGCATAGAACAAGAAAAACGTCTAAACCAGCAACTCTTTAAAATTGACCAAGGCCGCCTGACCGATAAAGACAAAGCCCGCTTAACGCAGATAGACGGCTTATTAAATCCGAACAATGTTTTTTCCGTAAAAGAAACCAAGGACGCTTTTACCGTATTTAAAGCGGAACTCACCAAAGATACCGCCGCCCAAAAGAAACAGCAAATTGCCCAAGTAAACGACCGCGCCGCTGGGGCCAAGGCGGAGTTAAGAGCCCAAGCCAACCAAATGATTGACTCCGGCAAATATGATACTGTCCAGGTAGAAGCGTGGCGCAAAGAAAACGAAGACCGTATTGATAAGTGGCAGAAGGACTCGTTGGCCCAGTTAAACGCTTGGAGCAAACAACGCAACGCCCAAGCCAAGGAAATTTTTAACCAGGCGCAGTCGGAATCCTTGGCACAGGTGGAAAAGCAAATTTTCCAAGCCGTAAAGGACTTATTTATTTTAAAGGATAAAGCCCCCTTTGCCAAACGTAAATTAATGAGCCTCGCCGTGCGCGTTCTGCCCTTGCGCACGCGGGACGGAAAATCCTTTTTTACCCCCCAACAAAAGCAAACCTTGCGCCAGATGTACAGCGATACCTTAAAAACCGCCAAGTGCGAAACGGAGTGTGCCTTCCCGCTGACGGCGGTAGTGGGGCTGGGTATGGTGGGTTCGTCCGCGCAAGACGCCCAATTAGTGGAAAACTTTATGGAAAAAACGCGCACGGGTGCCTATTCCGTGCCGTCCTTGCTTACTGGTGCGAGCGCGCTTTTGGCGATGAAGCAGTACGGCGTGTTGCGCGGGTTTATTTATTCCGCCACCGATAAAGAGCGCGATATTTCCAATTTGGATTTATTCAGCGTAACTACCGCCGTGGATGTGCTTAAAAATATTAACGGACAGTATTTGGGCGAAGTTTCCAAATACGCCGTTTATCCGCTTACCAAGAAGACGTCCAATACCGCCGCTTTTGGCAATGCGTGGGAGGATTTGGCCTTGCTGTTAGCCGCCGAGGGAAGCAAAGAAAGTTTGGCAATGCTTAAAGAGTTCGGCGTGGACCGCTGCGGCGTGTATGTTTCCAAAAGTGTAACGCTTAAAAACGAATACAAAATGACTTGCACGGGCATTGTGCCGTTCTTGGCGGGCGCCCTGCACAGCGGCAAGAGCGGGGCAGAAAATTATACCCCGCAAGTAAATTATTTACAGCCGGGCGCGTACCTGGATTCCTTTGGCCGCAGTGTGCGTATTACCCCCCAACAGGCCGCCCAAAACCGCCAGAAACAAGCCTCCCGCCGGGACCTTTTTAACCAATATGTTACAATGACGGGACTTTCCGCTTCCGCCGCCATTGCGCGCTACCTGTTTAACCAAAGTATGGGTGATTTGAGCGCGGAAAGCGAACTGCTTTTGGACCAAAAACTATATAAGGTATATGCCGCTTCCGCCAAAAAACAGGCGCCGAAGCCGGGCTACTCCATTTCCGCTTATGGCCGCGGAAGCGCCGCTTATAACGCCAAGCGCGTCCGCCAGGACCGCACCAACTGGTGGTTAAAGGCCGCGCAATATGCCGATATCGCGATTTTGGTATGGTGTTTGGTGGATATTTCCAAACTCGCCTTAAAGGGCGCCAACTTAGGCCGGGCGATGTACAAGGCGATGAATATGGCCCGCTCGGGCGCGACGGTAACCCAGCGCGCGATGATGTTGCGCCGCTTAAATGTGGTTAAACCCCTGCGCACAATGCGCAATATCCCGGTGCGTTTGCGCAAAGGGTTAGAGCCTGCCGTCCTAGCGCAGTTGCCGCAGTTTGCCACCGTTCCCACCACGGCGGAACTCTTACAAGTTCCGGGCGGATTTATCCCGGCGGCCAGCAAAATGGTGGCTTCCAATTTGAAGTTTTCCGCCGAAGCGGGCGTGCTGTCCGTCGGCGCGCCGGCGGCGATGCATCCGACGGTATTAAACGAGGGCGAAGTCGCCAGCCTTAATACCTCTTTGGCGGCGGCTACCCAGCGGGCCAATACCGCGTTTGCCAACCGCGGCACAATAGCCAAATTAACCACTTTCAGCGCGGACGGCGCCTACCGCCAAATGTTGGCCAAAGAAATTTCCCAATTAGGCGCTTTGCCGGGCTATAAACCGGGCGAAACGGCCGCTTTGGCGGCGGAAGTACGCGATTTAAAAACGGTAAAGGTGCCTGAAAATATCGCCGCCTTTGAATGCCGCCCGCTCTTTTCCGATGGCAAGCCCGACGGCTCGGCTTTAAACAGTTTGTTGTCTGCTACCTTAGGCGTGGCCCCGACGGCGGAGCAAACCGCGTACGCGACGAGCCTGCTGGAACAAACGCTCCAAAAAACGAATGCCCAGTATGCCGCCAAGGGTTGGTTTAAGCGGACGTTCTCGCGCGGTTCCTATAAAAAGGCCTTTATGAGCAATTTGGCGCAGGCAATGGACGCGGACAAACGCTTTTTAACCGAAGAAGCCTACGGTAAAATCGGCCAGGCGTTAATGCACGCGCTGACCGGGGATGCTTCCCTTAAAGCCCCCGCTTCTTTGGTGGGTATTGTGGCGGAAAACTCCGCCCCGGCCAAAAAGCAAAAGGTTACCCCCTTGGGCTCTGCCATATTAACAGGTGATGGAACGACTGCGACGGAATTGCCGCTTAACGTGTATGCGGTTTCCGGCTTTGGCGGACTAAAAAATGCGGGCTACCAGCGCGTCGTATTTACGCAAGGCACATCCGGCGTGAAGTTTGGCTTCGGTACGGATTTAGCGGGCGTTAAACAACCCACCAATTTTAAACTCACGTTGTCGGGTTCCCAAATCCCCGCCTTTGCGGCGGCTGCCGAACGTGCGGATTTGGCGAAGCCCTTTGAACTGAAACTGACGGCTCTTAGCCAGCCCGGGTTCTTCGGTTCCTTGCGCAGTTCCTTTGCCAACCGCTGGAATTTGTTCCAGGCGCAAAAGGCCGAAACGGGCAAGTGGTCGTTTAAAAACATTTTAACCCGCAGTAAAGAAAATATGTATGCGCACGATATCCCGGTCTTCCGCCAAACGGAAGCGGGCGAACTTGTTTCCGTGCCGCTTACCTTGAAAGCCGACACCTATTTGGGCTTAAAAGATGCGCAAATGGTGTTGGGCCCGTCCGGCTCGGTCAATTTCTACCGCGGCGGACAGTTGCTTAGCAATGTGGCCCCGTTCTCGTACGGTGTGCGCAAAACGCAGTTAAAACCGTTTATGGACATTTTGCGCCAAGCCCCTGCGGGGATGCGCTTTGATTTGATGGTAAAGGGCACGCCCAGCAAGTTGGTGCCGCTCTATATCGCCACCGGGCTTAGTTTGAGTTCCGCTTCGTCCAGTTTAATCGCGCCGCTGGAAAACATTTACGGCGACCAAATTACCGAAACGGACAAGACGATGATTTCCCTCGCCCTGCCGTATATTCCCTCCTTATTGACCCCGGTTTTCTCGCCGTTGGTGATGAAAATCGGCGCCTTGAAGACCGTTAAAATGGCCTTGGGTACGGCCTTTGGCGGCTTGGTGTTTGCGGGGATGTCCGGCTTTGGCGGTAAGGTAAACGAGGATAAATTGCCCCCCATTTGGCCGCTGTTTGTATCCGGCGCGGCGATTGGTTTGTCCTCCGCGTTAAACCGCTCCGGGCTCAACCTGTTAATTGACCGCATTGGCGGCGGCGGTTCGCTGCTTACCAGTATGGCGTTTAAAAATATGGGTTCTATGGCAATGTTGGTGCCCCCTGTTGTAGCCAACGCCTTTTTCCCGGGCAAGACGGACTTTTCGCTCGCGTTCCCGGTGCTGGGCACGATTTCCGCGCTGTCCTTGGGCAGTTTGTATTTCTCCCGCATTGACCCCAACATCGGCAAGGTGGCCGGGTTTATGAAGTTAAAACCCTTGGCCTTGCGCGGCGGGCTGTATCCGGCTATGTCCAATGCGTGGCAGAACACCCGTACCATAATGCGCGACGGTTGGGGCGAAACGTGGGGCTCCCTGCGGATTTTGGCCAGCAAGGAACTCCTGCCGCTGACGGCTGCCGCCTTTACCTTTACGGGCTTTGAAGCCGCTACCTTTAACAAGGCGGCTAACCAGTTAATCCGCCCGTCGGTAACAGATTTTGATTGGATTAACAATAACATCCACAAGGATAACCGCAAAAACTGGATTGCCTTGGTTACCAGCGGTACAGTGGTGGCGTTCCCGCTCTTGGTGCGCTTGCGCGCTAAATCGCTCTTGGGGGCGTTAAAGGACCCGCTCCGCCCCGGTTTGGAATACCAGCGGATGCTGAAACTTTCCTACTTGATGAACATTGCGGGCGGCGCCACGATGATGCACTTCGGCTTTGACGGTTTTACAAGCCCCGGATTCTTGGGTATCGCCCTTGTGGGTATGGGTACGGCTAACGTAACGCAGTCCTTGCAGAAATTGGCGAATATGAACGTCGTGCGCGGCGGATATGTGGCGGCCCGCACCAAAGGCCTTGCCGCCGCCGAAGCCGCTGTGGTGCGCGATAAAGCCGCTACTACGGCAATGACGGTTTTTTCCTTGTCCCAAACGGGGTTGGCCGCTGTGCCGTTAATGGTCAGCCACTACACGGACGGACATATTAAGGCGGGCATTGAGGACCGCAAGGATGTGCCCAGAACCTCGCTGTGGATGCCGCTTACCTCTATTGGGCTTAGTATGAGTTTGGCCGCGCCCAGCATTGGGCTGCTCCCCAAACAGATTCCGATTGGTACCTTTGGCTTAACGAAAGGTTTATTCGGCTCCTATGGGCAGTCTTTCGGGCAGACCTATAATTGGCTTACCCCCCAAGCGGGTGCGCCTTACGGTACGCCGTCCGGCTTTGTGCCGATGCCCGTAAATACGGACACTCCGGCCCAAACCGAAGACAAGAAATAATTTAGTAGTTTAAGTGCAAAACGCCCTCTTTTTAGAGGGCGTTTTTGCGTGGC
>CAVKWQ010000037.1:0-17138 GCA_963660385.1 Muribaculaceae bacterium | reverse complement strand
TCGTTGCGGGACTTAACCCAACATCTCACGACACGAGCTGACGACAACCATGCAGCACCTCGGCTGGCTCCCTTACGGGTCAGACCTACTTTCATAAGTCTTACCACCAGTCGTTCGAGCCCAGGTAAGGTTTTTCGCGTAGCGTCGAATTAAACCACATACTCCACCTCTTGTGCGGGTCCCCGTCAATTCCTTTGAGTTTTAACCTTGCGGCCGTACTCCCCAGGCGGATAACTTAATGCGTTAGCGGCGGCACGGAAGGGGTCGATACCTCCCACACCTAGTTATCATCGTTTACGGCTAGGACTACCGGGGTATCTAATCCCGTTTGCTCCCCTAGCTTTCGCACTTTAGCGTCAGTAAAGGCCCAGAAATCCGCCTTCGCCACCGGTGTTCCTCCTAATATCTACGCATTTCACTGCTACACTAGGAATTCCGATTTCCTCTGCCTCACTCAAGAACGCCAGTTTCTGTTGCAGTTTCTGGGTTGAGCCCAGAGATTACACAACAGACTTAACATTCCGCCTACGCGCGCTTTACGCCTAGTAATTCCGAGTAACGCTTGCCACCTACGTCTTACCGCGGCTGCTGGCACGTAGTTAGCCGTGGCTTATTCGAGAGGTACCGTCATTTTTTTCTTCCCTCTCAAAAGGAGTTTACAATCCGAGAACCTTCATCCTCCACGCATCGTTGCTGGATCAGGCTTCCGCCCATTGTCCAAAATTCCCCACTGCTGCCTCCCGTAGGAGTAGGGCCCGTGTCTCAGTGCCCTTGTGGCCGGTCGCCCTTTCAGGCCGGCTATCCGTCGTCGCCTTGGTAGTCCGTTACACTGCCAACTAGCTGATAGAATATAAGTCCGTCTTCAAGCGATAAATCTTTAATCTTTCACCGATGCCGGTAAAAGATGTTATGGGGTATTAGCAACCCTTTCGGATTGTTATTCCCCACTCAAAGGTAGGTTACTTATACATTACTCACCCGTCTGCCACTAAACTTTAATCTGTATTGCTACAAATCAAAGTCCCGTTCGACTTGCATGTGTTATGCACGATGCCAGCGTTAACTCTGAGCCAGGATCAAACTCTCCATTAGAATTTGTTACCTTTAAATCGCAAGCGGTTCAAAGGCAACTAATCGCTAACAAGAGTTGCTGACTTTTGACTCTTCTTACTTGAATTAACTTGGTGTCATATTATAGTCTATGACTGACTTTCTTTGAGCATTTAAAATGTTAGGTTTGAACCTTCCCATTTCAAATCGCCCATTCGCACATTGCTGTCAAATTTTCACAGAACGAAATTTCCTCGTTGCTCTTTTCCTGCTTCGGAAAAAGCAATCGGAAATTTATTTTTCTTCTTTGAGCCCTCTTTGGCTACAAAGATATTCTAGCAAATCTGTTTCAATCTGTCAAGCCTTTTTAAACTCTCGTTTAAAACGCTTAACCCTTACTACTCTTTTATTTAAGCATTTTTTTATTAGGTTTGTCAAATCTTTTTTTAAGTTAAGTTGCAAACTTTTAAAACGCTCTTTACTGAGTACTTATATATTAAAACAATTTTTTAAGAACTTGTCAAATCTTTTTTTACTGCTTTGCAAACATATCCCGTTTGCGTATATTTATTATATAACATATCAAAAATATTTTGCAACTATTTCTTTAAACTCCGTCGGTATTTCTCCCCCCACGCGGCCATTTCTTTTAGCACAGGGTCCAGGGATAAACCCGTTTTGGTAAGCGTATATTCCACCCGTGGGGGCACCTCGGCAAACACTTTGCGCGTGAGCAATTTGTTTTCTTCCATTTCTTTTAGGTTGCTTGTAAGCACCTTTTGGGAGCACCCCACGCTCTTTTTCAGTTCGCCAAAACGCTTCGTACCTGTCAGTAAATCCCTTATAATAAGTATCTTCCACTTATTACCTATTAATTTTAATAGCACCGCCACCGGGCAAGGCGGCAAATTCTTTTTAGTAAGCATATCTTTATTATACCGTATTAGTTACTTTTTGGCTACTAGCATACAAAAAAGTGCCTACTTTACAAAATAAACCAATAAAGGCAAAATATCTAGTGTCATCCGGGGGCAAAAGTCCCCCCTATATATAAAGGAGAAGAATATGAAGAAAGTTGAAATTAAAAATTACCAGAACGAAAAGGGTCAATTTATGGCTGCTAACGGGGCGGAATTTACCGTAAAGGAAATCATCCCGCAGAGCGAGGTTTCCACCCTGCACGCAAATTTTGTGGAAGTGGAACCCGGGCACTTTGCCTACGGCTACCATTGGCACGAAATGAACGAAGAAGTTTTCTATGTCATTTCCGGCACCGCCGCCGTCCAACTGCACGACAAGGAAGTAACCTTAAAGGCGGGCGACGCGATTACGTTCCCCACTGGGCCGGAAGGCGCGCACGTCATCCGCAACGCATCCGCCACCGAAAAACTGGTGTACTTGGATTTTGGAAGCGAACACTTGCCCGAAATCTGCCATATGCCCAAGGTAAATAAGGTAATGGTCATCGGCAAAACGGGTATGGCCATTTACGACGAAGCCACCAAATAGTTTGCCCTGCTGGTAAAAGCCTCCGCACGCAAGCGGGGGCTTTTTTATTTTCTTCTTGTAATTTGCCGCAAATTCTACCATAATATATAAGGTTATATTAAGGAGAAGAAATGACCTCTGAACTTTATAAAAATTTGGCACTACGCCCCACGGCGGACAAACTATTGGACGGCAAGCGCTTTTTGCTGGCCCGTTTATACTCCCTTTTTCGCCGGAGACCCTAATGCGCATTAAAATAAAAGACCCAAGCACTTATATTTCGTTGCAGGAAGTCCTCGTCGTAATGATGTTTATAGCCTTGGGCACGAGTTTCTTTTTTATGTTGGGCGGGCAGGTTTCTTGGCAATCTTATAATGCCCTTGTGGCGGAAATGAGCGAAGGGGATGTGGTGGCGATTCTTCTTTTCAAGGTACTGCCCTTTCTCGTATTATTTTTTGTAGCGGGTATCCTCTACCGCCTTATAAAGCGCTTTCTGCCGTCTAACAAGGGCGCCCCGTCTATCCGCGTGGTGGAATTTCTGCCCGAGGGCGTAAAACTGGAATATAATAAAGGAACGCTGCCTGTTTTTCTGCCGTACAAGGAAACGCATTTCTTCCTCACACTTACCGCCTTTGATATGCCTACTAAAAATGGGCACCGCCCGGCGGTGGGTTCGTGCAAAATTTCGTTTACACAAGGTGATAAAAACTTCGCCTGCGAGCATTTTTCCGCCCGTCCGCTTGTATTTATCCCCAAATTGTTGGACGAGCGGCACCGCTTTGCATCGTTCACTTTTTTCGTCAACCCCAAGAGTTCTTACAGCCCGCGCGATAAGGAAGCCGCCACTAAAATCCGTACGCTCTTTCAAGATTACATAGACTACGGCATTTTATGCCCCTATAATAAGGAAGCGAGATATGTTTTTCTCGCTACGGGAATATTTTGCCTTCTGCTTATCGGCTTTCCCCTTTCTTTTTTCTGGTTCAAAGTGCCATTTGCTTTCTGGCCGGTTCTGCTGATTGCCTGCGTGCCGCCCTTTATGGGCGTATGGATGATTTGCAAAACCGTTAAAGCCATAAAACAGGCCAAAGAACTGGAACGCCGCAAAAAGCAAGCCAAATAATCCATTTTAGGCTTTTACAGCAAACACAATTTATTTATAATATAGGAAATAAACCAGACGGTTTAGCCCGTCATAAGGGGGACGTATGGATATCACCACACTTAATAAACAAGTCCAGCAGGAAAGTATATTCTTACAAGATTTAAAACGCGAAGTCGGCAAGGTAATTGTCGGACAGGAAGCACTGCTTGAAAAAATGCTCGTAGCCTTACTGGCCGACGGACACATTTTGATTGAAGGCGTGCCGGGCCTTGCCAAAACCTTGGCCGTAAAGACTTTGGCGCAAGCCATCCACGCCCAGTTCCAGCGTATTCAATTTACGCCTGATTTATTGCCCGCCGATATCACGGGTACGCTTATTTTTAACCCCAAGGATGGGCTCTTTTACCCCAAACGCGGGCCTGTGTTTTCCAACTTTGTACTGGCCGACGAAATCAACCGTTCCCCTGCCAAGGTGCAAAGCGCCCTCTTGGAAGCGATGCAGGAGCGGCAGGTAACTATCGGCGAACAAACCTATAAATTACCGTCCCCCTTTATGGTACTGGCCACGCAAAACCCCGTGGAGCAAGAGGGCACTTACCCCTTGCCGGAAGCGCAGGTGGACCGCTTTATGCTTAAAGTAATGGTAACTTATCCCACCAAGGAAGAAGAAAAACTGATTTTGGAGCGGATGTCCTCCCACCAAACCATTACTGTAAATACCAACGTTACGCCGGAAATGATTTTAAAGGCGCGCCAAGTAACCGATTCCATTTATGTAGATGAAAAAATCAAAAACTACATTGTGGACCTCGTCTTTGCCACCCGCGACCCCAAATCGGCCAAGTTGGATAATTTGGCTTCGTTCATCGCCTACGGCGCCAGCCCGCGCGCGACCATTTTCCTTACGCAGGCGGCCAAGGCCTATGCGTTCTTAAACGGGCGCGGCTTTGTAACGCCCGAAGATATTAAAGCCATTGGGTTAGACGTATTGCGCCACCGCGTACTGTTATCCTACGAAGCGGAAGCCGAAAACATCACGTCAGACCAAATCGTCAAACAAATTTTTGACGCGGTGGACGTACCGTAGTTCTTGGCTTGGGGGATAAAATGGATACCGCGGAAATTTTAAAAAAAGTACGCCAAATAGAAATCCAGACGAACAAACTGGTGTCGGAAACGTTCGCCGGGGAGTATTTAAGCGCGTTTAAAGGCCAAGGCATTGAATTTGCCGAAGTACGCGAATATACCCCGGGCGACGATATCCGCTCCATTGACTGGAACGTAACCGCCCGCACGGGCATCCCCTATATTAAAAAGTACAACGAGGAGCGCGAACTGACACTGATGATTGCGTGCGATGTGTCCGCGTCCCAGCGTTTCGGCTCTACCGACAAATTAAAGCAGGAACTGGCGGCGGAACTCTCCGCGCTGTTTGCCTTTTCCGCTATCAAAAACAGCGACAAAGTGGGCCTAATGCTGTTTTCGGACAAAATAGAACTCTTTGTCCCCCCCAAAAAAGGCAAAAAGCACGTCTTGCGCCTCATCCGCGAACTGGTGGCCTTTGAGCCCGCCGGGCGCGGTACGGACATTGGACTGTGCCTGGAAACGTTATCCAAGGTAATTAAACGCCAAGGCATTTTGATTTTAATTTCCGATTTTTTGGCACCCGTTTCCTCGTTTTCCAAACCCTTTAAACTGGCGGCCAAAAAGTTTGATTTAATCCCGGTAGTTATCCAAGACAAACTGGAAAAGTTTATCCCCCCCGTGCCCGCGTGCATAGACGTAACGGACCCGGAAACCGGGGAAGAGGATTTTTTGTGTCTGTCTTCTGGCGAACTGAACGCGGCGCTGGCCGAGCACGCGGAACATCAAAACATCAACCTGCGCGCCCTTTTTAATCCGTATAAGATTGAGCCTATTTTTGTCCGCACCGACCAAGCGCCGGCGGACCCGGTAATTGCGTTTTTTAAGCAGCGCGCCAAAAAAATAAGAAAATAATATGAAAAAACTTTTTACCTTATTTTCCCTTTTGTTTTCCTTTGCTCTTTGCGGGGCGCAGGAAATACACTTAATTGAGCAGAAAGCCGCGGATAAAGTTCCCTTTGCCTCGCCCTTTGCCCTGCAATTTAGTTTAAGCCACACGCCGGGCTACGAAGTAACTGTGGACGAAAATTCTCTTTCTAAGGATTTTGAAATTACTCAAATGTCCGCTAAGCAAAATTCCCCCGGCACGCTGACATACGATTTTACGGCGCTCCCCTTTACCTTGGGCAAATCCACCTTTACGGTTACATTTAACCTCGTGCAAAACGGCCGCACCGCCGCCCAGACAAAGACCGAAGCGTATATAGACATTACCCCCGCCAAAACCTTTAACGACAAGAACCTGCGGGAAATCCGCAATCCGTCCATCCCCGCCGGGTGGCTGGTGGCCGCGCTTTTGTTAGGCGCGCTTATTTATGTATTGTATGCGTGGTACAAAAAACTGCACGAGAAAAAACTCTCCGTCGCCGCCGCACCCGAGGACCCGCGCCCCGGCAACGAAATTGCCCTCTCGCAAATTGACGCGTTGTTAGACAGCGGACTGTGGGAAAATGCCCAATACAAGGTGTTTTACAACACTCTTACCGACATTTTGCGCGAATATTTATGGCGGCAATTAAAAATAGACGCATCCGCCGATACATCTGCCGAGATTTTGGCCCGCATTAAAACAATGCCCAAGTTGGCCCCCCTGCGCACGCAGTTGCGCCAATTTTTAAGTTCGGGAGACCTCGTAAAATTTGCTAAGGCCGTACCCAGTTTGGATACGCGCAACCGCGATATCCAACTCTTGCGTGAAATTATTGTGGAAACCTCACCCAAGGAACTGGCCCCCGCGCAGGAGGTTAAAAAATGATTTATTTCTTTTTAACCAGCGTTTTGCTCTTGCTGGCCGCTTTGTCAGCCGGGCTTATCACCCGCCGCGCGCCCAAAGCGCAGGCAGTTTGCACAGCGGCGGCCACGGCTTTATGCGCGGTATCGCTGGGGGGCCTGCTGTTTGCACGCTTATCCGATGGGCGGGCGGAATTTATGCACCCGTGGGCGTTTTTACTGCTTATTATCCCCTTTGCCGTGCTTATTACGCATACCGTATTAAGGAGGGCGTTCAGCCGCCAAATTTCCTACCCCTTGGCGCATTTAATGGTGGAACAAACCTCCTTGCGCGTACTGTTTACGCGTTGGGTGCCTATTTTGCTATATACAGGCGCGCTTATTTTGATGACGGCCGCCCTCGCCCGGCCCGTGAAAGTGGACCGCACCGTCGTTCCCCCCACCGAGGGTGTGGATATCATTTTGTTAATGGACGTATCCGCCTCTATGCAAAAGCAGGACTTTTACCCGAACCGCTTTGTAGCCGCACAGGAAACCGCCGCCCGTTTTATTAAAAAACGCCCGACGGACCGTATCGGCCTGGTGGCCTTTGCCAAGCAGGCAATGCTCCAAGCCCCACTAACCCTGGACCACGAAGCACTGCTGGAATATTTAAGCACTTTATATTTAGGCGTGGTGGACCCCAACTATACGGCTATCGGTGATGCGCTCGCGGTGGCTTCCAACCATTTAAAAGACAGCAAGGCCAAAAGCAAAATCGTTATCTTGCTGACGGACGGCGATTCCAACGCCGGAACCATTGACCCGATGCTTGCCGCCAAGGCCGCGGCTTCGTATGGTATCCGCGTTTACACCATTGGTACGGCCAGCGCGCCCCAGCAGAGTTTGTATTCCAGCGCACAGGACGAAATTAACGAAGGGCTGATGTTGGAAATAGCAGACGCAACGGGCGGAAAATTCTTCCGCGCCAAAAACGAGGCGGAACTCGCCAAAATTTACGATATGATTAACGAACTGGAAAAAACGCAATTCGCCCCCAGTTCTACTGTCAACCGTACCGATTTTTACCAACCGCTTTTGCTGGCGGCGCTTTTGCTGGCGGGGGCGGCGTTTATCTTGGAAAAACTATTTTTAATAAAGGTGCCCTGATATGGAACTTTTTGCAAATCCTTGGTTTTTGGTTTATTTTATCCCGGCGGCCCTGCTGGCGTGGCTGGTGGCGTGGTCGGGCAAAAAACTAAAAAACCGCCTGATTTCCGCCCTCTTCGGCCCACAGGCGTACCGGAAATTAACCGCCAACTTACGCCCCGTTACCTGGAAGCGCGGCGCGTGCTTTGGTCTATTTTTATTCTTTTTATTTGTAGCCTTAGCCGGGCCCCAATGGGGTACGGAAGTAATAGAGGTGCAAGGCTCGTTTGCGCAAACGGTTATCGCGGTGGACGTTTCCACCTCTATGCGCGCGCGCGATTTAAAGCCTGACCGCTTGGACAATGCCAAAACAATACTCAAAATGCTCGTCAACAATTTAAAGGACGAGCGTATCGGCATTTTGGCATTTACTTCGCAGGCGTATGTACAATGCCCTATCACTACGGACGAGGATGCGCTGACCTATTTTATTAATTCCTTACAGCCCGATATGCTGCCTGTGCCGGGCACCTCGTTAGCCGCCCCGGTCAATTTGGCGGCCCGTATGCTGGCCAAATATCCCGGGCAAAAAGCCCTTATTTTACTGACGGACGGCGAGGACCACTCCCCCGAAGAACTAAAAGCCGCACAGGAAACCGCCCTTAAAAACGGTATCCGCGTGATTGCTATCGGTATCGGTACCAAAGACGGCACGTTAATCCCCGCCAAACTGGACGCAACGGGCAAGATTTTAGAATATAAAAAGGACAAAACGGGCAAAACCGTTGTTTCTAAACTGGACGAAAAAACGCTCCTCGCGCTGGCGCAGGCCACCGGCGGCGCGTATATCGCCTACACCACACCTGCCCAAGTGGCGGCCAAGGTGGAAGCCTCGGTAAAGGGGTTAGACAAAACCTCTGCCCGGGCCGCGTCGCGCGCGGTTTACAAGAACCGCTATGCCCTGCCGCTGGCGCTGGCTATCTTGTGTTTGGCCGCGTTTCTGCTGTGGCCGCGTGGCAATAAGCGAAATACCGTCCAAAAAAGGTAAAATAGTCTTATGAAGAAACTTGCTTGCTTTTTACTTATTCTCTCCGCTTCGTCCGCCTTTGCGGGCGTGCGCGGGGATTTGCGCGAAGCAGGCAAGTTATACCAAGATAAAAAATACGGCCAAGCCTTGGCTAAATACCAAACGGCCTTACAAAAAGCCCCCCATAAAGAGCAAGCCTCTTTCGGCGCAGGGGCGGCCTCGTACTATTTAAAGGATTACCAAGCGGCCGAAAAAGCCTTTGAAAATACGGCTGAGCAAAACGGCAAACTCCGCCAAGACGCGCTCTTCAACTTAGGCAACGCCTACTACCGCGCGGGTGATAAGGAAAAAGCCGTTTCCGCCTACCGCCAAGCCATTGTCGCTAACCCCAAGGACAAAGAGGCCGTGCACAATTTGCAACTGATTATAGAACAACAGCAGAGCGAGCAAAACCAGAATAATCAAAATCAGCAAAACAGCAACAATAATTCCTCTAACCAAAGCAAGCAGGACCAAAACAATAAGGGCCAAGCCCCGCAGGACAAAGGCCAAGAGGAACAACCGTCCACCCCCCAAGATACAATGAATAAAGATGATGCGGACCGCGTAATGCAAATGGCGCGCGACAACGAATATAAAAAGCCCACCCAACCGGGCGAGGCGCAAGACCCCACAGTGGAGAAGGATTGGTAATATGCTAAAAAAACTCCTTTTTTCCCTTTGTTTGCTGTTTTTTACCGGGCTTGCTTGGGCGCAAATTTCCGTATCGGCTTCGGTGGATAAAACTTCACTCACGTTGGATGATGAAATCACCCTAACTGTAACCGTACAGGGAGCCGTCAGCCCGCTGACAATGCCGCAACTGCCCAGTTTGCCTGCGTTTAACGTCTATTCGCGCGAAATTGACCAAACCTCTATCAACGGCAAAAGCACCTCGGTCTTCCGCTATGTAATGCTGCCGCGCTTTGTGGGCAAAGCGGACATCGGCGCCGTAACCGTTAAATATAACGGAAAAACCTATAAGACAGACCCGATTTCTATCAGCATTTACCGCAATTCCCAAGGGGTGCAAAACAACCGCCCTGCTACCAGCACAGGCCGTGCCGTAACCAACGGAACGTATGACTCTTCCATTAATACGGCGGCCATTTCGCGCCAAGTGCAAAAGGCGGACGAAAGCCTGCCCCCGCTTACGCAAAATTTGATGAACCAAGCCTACGCCCGCGGAAACGAAAATTACTTTTTAGTCTCCGCCGTAAGCAATAAAAAACCCTATGTAAACGAAGCCGTTACCTTGGCGGTGCGCTTTTATTATTCCCGCGAATTTTACGATGCGCCCTACCAAAAACCCGCCGTGTATAACCTGTTTATGGAAGATGCGGGTTCTGCCGAAGGCACCCAAAGCATTAACGGCGTGCTGTACCGCTACAACGAACAACGCTACACCGTTACGGGGGCGGCCCCCGGCGCGGCCTCTATTGGCGAAGCCGTCGTGCAATACCGCACCGGTTCCGCGTCGCTTTCGCCGCTGGACCGCTTGTTTGGCGGCTCGGCCCTAGGAGCGGAAAAAACGGCCACCTCTAAGGAAATTTCACTCCAAATCCGCCCGCTTCCTGCCACTGGAAAGCCGAACTCTTTTTATGGCGCCGTAGGCCAAGGTTATACCCTTTCCGCCGAGGCCGACAGAACACAGGTAGAAGCCGGGGAAGCCGTTACG
Source organism: Muribaculaceae bacterium (assembly GCA_963660385.1). Classification (GTDB taxonomy): domain Bacteria; phylum Elusimicrobiota; class Elusimicrobia; order Elusimicrobiales; family Elusimicrobiaceae; genus Avelusimicrobium. The sequence goes on along the minus strand of CAVKWQ010000037.1, from coordinate 6,749 downwards.
GTTACCGTTACAGTCAAGGGCCCGGGCAATTTAAAAGGCACAGGCGATTTAAACTGGCCGCAGATTCCCGGATTTAAAATGTACCCCGCCGCAGCCACCGCCGGTTCTTTATCCTCGTCCGGCCAAGCCCGCGGATATAAGGAATTTAAGACGGTGCTGGTGCCGTCCGCTTCGGGCATTTACGTGGTTCCGGGCGTTAAATGGTCTTATTTTAATCCGGCTTCCGGCCAATACAAAACCTTACAAACCGAGCCCATTACGCTGTCCGTTTCCCCCTCCACCAAAAAGGAAAGCGGCTTTGATTTCGGCTCTGCCGCCCACACGGGGAGCGGCTTTCAAACCTTGGGCAAGGATATTGCCTATTTAAAAACCTCTTACGCGCCGGAACCGTCCGTACTGGCCCGGTTAAGCGCGTGGCAGAACGCCAACTGGGCGGCGCTGGTAATTTTGGGCCTTAGCGTATTTTTTGCATCTATTGGCCGGAAATCAATGGCCCGCAAACGCGCCTATACGCACGCCAAAAATTTACTTAAACGGGCCGTATCCGATGAACAGGTAGCCGAAGCATTATCCGGCTATTTGCAACAGAAATTAAACATCGGTACGGGCAGCCTGCCCCTGCGCGCGATTGTAACCGCTCTGCAAAAAAGCGGCGTTACTCCCGCCACCGCAGAAGCGTTTTCTTTACTTTGGCAACGGCTGGAAACGGCCCGCTTTGCCCCCGGTTCGCCCGATGCGCTGGACCCGCAAAATCTGTCCGCACAGGGATTAGACGTATTAAAACTAATGGAGGAAGAAACCAAATGAAACGCTTGTTTATTTTAGTATTTGCTTTACTCGGGTTTACCTCCGTTTTTGCCCAAACGCCCCTGCAAAATGCGGAAGAATTTTACCGCCAAGGCAAGTTCTCCGCCGCCTTGGGCCTGTATGAATATGATTTAAAAACTCACCCAAACGACCCTTATGTTTACTACAATATAGGTAACTGCTATTTTAAAATGGGCAGTATGGGCCTGGCCGCCGCGAATTATTACCGCGCCTTTAAGTTGGCCCCGCGCAACACGGACATCCGCAATAATTTAGCCTTGGCTTTATCCGCCGGGGGCGAAAGTTTGGTTCCGTCTGGTGTGCCGCCCGTATTGCATAAGGCGTTTTTCAGTTTGTCTTACAGCGAACTAAAAGGGCTGACAATGGTTTTATGGTGGGTGTTCTGTTTGCTCGCGTGCGTATGGGTTTTAAAACGCCGCGGCGGAAGAATTACCGCAACCGTGGCCGTACTGCTTTTGCTTTCGGCCGGGTGGTTTTATATGCGCCATAAGGCCGAAACGGAACCCTTGGCCGTAGTAGCCGCCCCGGTGGCAGAAATACGCAGCGGGCCGGGAACCAATTTCCCCGCCAGCGCAAGCGTAGCCCAAGGGCACCTACTCACCGTGCAGGATGAAAAGGATTCCTGGTACGAGGTTATTGTAAAATCCCAAGGAATTAAAGGCTGGGTGGATAAAAACGCCATTGAACAAATTTAAAGGAGTTAAAAATGTTTGTAGAGCAACAAGCCGACGAATTAATTAAAGCCGTAGAATATGTAAAAGAACACCTTTCGGACAAGGTGGAAACCTTGGCCGCCGAGGTGGTAAAAGCCTTTAAAAACGGGCATAAAGTAATTTTAATGGGCAACGGCGGGAGCGCTTCCGACGCACAGCATATTGCGGCGGAATTTGTGGGCCGCTTTAAAAAGGAACGCCCGTCCCTGCCGGCGCTTGCGTTAAACACTAACTCCTCTACCCTTACCGCTATTGGTAACGATTATTCTTACGATGTGGTTTTTTCCCGCCAGATTGACGGGTTTGCCCAACCGGGCGATGTGGTAATCGGTATTTCCACCTCCGGCAACAGCAAAAATGTTTATTTAGCCTTGGGCCTTGCCAAACGTAAGGGCTGCTTTACGGCGGCTTTTTTGGGCAAGGACGGCGGCACCATTAAGGATATGTGCGATTTGCCGCTTGTAGTAAACGTAAAGGATACGCCGCATATTCAGGCCTGCCATATTTTTATGGGCCATTGTATGTGCGATTTAGTGGACCAGGCATACTGATTTATGAAAATAGCAATAGGATGTGATCACGCGGGATTCCCGCTGAAAGAAACCGTAGCGGCTGTTGTACGCCGCTTGGGGCACGAAGTAATTGATTGCGGCACGTTTAGTTGCGAACGCGCCGATTACCCTGACTACGCCGACAAAGTGGCCAAATTGGTGGCTTCCCAACAAGCCGACCGCGGCATTTTGCTGTGCGGAAGCGGGGTGGGTGTGTGCATTACGGCCAACAAAACAAAGGGCGTGCGCGCGTGCGTCTGCCACGATGCGTACAGCGCCAAACAAGCCGTAGAACACGACGCGCTAAATGTGTTGTGTATGGGGGCACGCATCATCGGCTCGGCCGTGGCCGAGGAACTGACCGAACGATTTTTAAACGCCTCTTTTTTGACGGGAACCCGCCACGAAATGAGGCTAAATAAAGTAAAAGCGATTGAAAACGCGAATTTTAAATAAAAAATAAGGATGGAACGTATGAATACACAAGCAAACCCGATGGCCGAAGGAATTGTCCGCGAAGGGGAAATTAAACTGGAAGGATTAGAGTTTAATACTAAATTCTGGGCCAAGGATCCCACTCTTTGGAAACAAGATAAAGAAAGTATGGACTTTATCGTCAAGTTTTTAGGCTGGCAAAAAGTCTATAACTGGACGTTGGAACGCATTGACGACGTGCTCGCCTTTGCCGAAGACGTAAAACAAAACTTCAAACATTGCGTAATTATGGGTATGGGCGGTTCCTCGCTCGCGCCCGAAGTATTCCGCACCGTATTCGGTAAACAAAACGGCTGGCCGGAACTTATCGTATTGGATACCACCAACCCCGACTGGATCGGCGCCGCCCGCGCCCGCATTAACCCGGCGGAAACCTTGTTCATCTTCGCCAGCAAATCCGGCGGCACGGTGGAACCTTCCTCCCAATTCGCTTATTTCTACGACGAAGTAAAGAAAGCCGGCGTAAAAGAACCCGGTAAAAACTTTGCCGCTATTACCGACTCGGGTACCGGGTTGGAAGCGCTCGCCAAAAAGAACGGCTTCCGCAAAACCTTTATTAACCCCTCCGACATCGGCGGCCGCTTTTCCGCCTTGTCCTTCTTCGGCATTGTACCCGCCGCCATTATGGGCGTGGATGTAAAACGCTTGCTGACCATTGCCAAAGAACAAGCCGAAACCTTCGGCCCCGAAGCCCCCGAAAAAGGCAACGCCGCCGTGCAGTTGGGCGCTTATATGGGTGCTTGCAACGTCAACCACAGCAAGGACAAAATGACCCTTTTAACCCCCAAAGATTTCGCCACCTTCGGCTTGTGGGCCGAACAGTTGGTAGCCGAATCCACGGGTAAAGAAGGCAAAGGCGTAGTTCCGGTGGCGGGCGAAACGCTCACGCAAAACTTTGACTACCGCGAAGACCGCTTCTTTGTGCACTTGTCCACGGGCAGCGAAGACGATAAACGCGTCAGCGCCATTGCCGCCGACTTGGCCGAACGCAGTTACCCCGTGTTCACGATTAAAATGGACGACGTCTATCAATTAGGCGCTATGTTCCTGCTGTGGGAAATTGCCACCGCCGCCGCGGGTGCCATTTTGGGCATTGACCCCTTTGACCAACCCAACGTGCAAGACGCCAAAACCCGCACGAAAAACCTCTTGGCCGACTTGGAAAAAGGCAATGTTTCGCCCGAAACAACCGCGCCGATTTTGGTCTCTTCCGACATCGCCGGCGAAGTAAAACTGGAAACCTTGGCCCAAGACTTGTATTCCCTCTTGGAAAGCAACGACTATGTGGCCTTGCTCCCGTACGTCTATCCGTCCGAAGAAACCGACAAGGCCTTGCTCGGTCTGCGCGACAAAATTATGCTGCGCACCAAACGCGCCGTCTTGTTTGGCTACGGTCCGCGCTATCTGCACTCTACGGGCCAGTTGCATAAAGGCGACGGCAACAACGGTGTATTTTTGATTTTGTCCGCCGAACCGGCCAACGATATCAAAATCCCGGGCCAGCACTACACCTTCGGCCAACTCTGCAATGCGCAGGCGTTGGGCGATTTCCAGGCGTTGCAGGCCAAAGGCCGCCGCGTGATTAAAATTCACTTGGCGCAGCCGCTGTTGGAAAGCATCAAAAAAATCAGCGACTTGTTCTAATTAACCTATCAGCAAGGCGGTTCCTTTAAGGGCCGCCTTGTTTTTTTATCTATGACCAAAGTATTTATTCAAACCTACGGCTGCCAAATGAACGTGGCCGACTCCGACGAAATGTTTGCGCATTTGGCTGCGCGCGGCGCACAATATACCGACCAGTTGGACGAGGCCGACATCGCCCTTATCAACACCTGCACCGTGCGCGACCACGCCGAACACCGCGCCGTATCGTTCCTGGGCCGTTTGGCCGCGTGGAAACGGGAAAAGCCGGGCCGCGTGATTATTTTTGCGGGCTGTGCCGCCCAACGCTTGGGAAAAGCCCTTCAAAAGAAATATCCCTTTTTAGACATTGTTTCCGGCGCCAAAGAAATTGAACACTTCGCCGATACCTTGGATGCAAGCGGCCTTTTTAACGCACCCGGGCAAGAGCATAACTTGCTCGCTTCCGGCTTAACGGGATATGTAACCATTATGCGCGGGTGCAATTTTGCCTGCTCGTACTGCATTGTACCCAGCGTGCGCGGGCCCGTAAAATGCTTGCCCGTAGCGGATATTTTGGCCGACGCCGCCCAGAAAGCCAAGGCGGGCGCCAAGGAAATTATGCTCTTGGGGCAAACGGTCAACGCCTATCAATTTGAAAATACTTCCTTTGCGGATTTATTAAACCAAGTCAGCCGTCTGCCCGGCGTGGAGCGCGTGCGCTTTACGAGCCCGCACCCCATTTATTTTACGCCGGAATTTTTAGCCGCCATTAAGGATAACCCCAAAATCGCCCGCCACGTCCATTTGCCCGTGCAGAGCGGTTCCACCAAGGTTTTGCAGGAAATGAAACGCGGCTACACGCGTGAAATATTTTTGGAAAAAGTCCGCGCCTTAAAGGCTTGCGGGTTTAACATTTCTACGGACATTATTGTAGGATTTCCGACGGAGACGGAAGACGATTTCAAAGAGACGCTCTCGCTCGTGGACGAGGCGGGATTTTTTGCGGCCTATTGCTTTAAATATTCCCCCCGCTTGGGCACTCCGGCGGCCAAAATGAAACTCTTACCGCAAAATATACTGGAAGAACGGCTTGATATTTTGTTAAATAAAGTAAGAGGTTTATCCGACGCGGCGTATCAAGCGCAGGTCGGTACCGTGCAGGAAGTGCTTTTGGAAAGCAAAAACAAAGGCCGCTCTTCCGGCAACTTTTGGGTAAAGACCAATAAGTCTTACCCCGTTGGCTCCGTCTTAAAAACTACTATTGGAAAAGCCGACGGAACCTTATTATTTGCGAGGGACTAATTTTATGAAACAACATTTTCCTGAAAAACGCAGACATCCGCGTATGCCGGTCATCAGCAATTTGATTGAACCGGTCAACTTGCATTACAAAACTGCCGACGGCAAGGAAACTTCCTTGGTCGCCATTTTGGCGGACTTGTCCGCTTCCGGTATGCGTATGATTAGTTTTTTGGGCGCGCCGCTGGCCGACAAATTTTCCATCAGTTTGCAACTGCCCGGCACGGGCAAAATGGAAGTGCAGGCCCGCTTGGCGTGGGTGAAACAGCGCGAAAATGTATATACTATCGGTATTGAATTTGTAAAAATGGCCGAAAAAGACGCTAAAATCATCAGCGAAATGGCGGACGATTTTAACGATTGCGACACGCGCATTTTGCTCAAACTGCCCGAAGTTTGCGTGGGCACCTGCAAATGCAACAAAATCTGCAACAAAATTCAAAAGGACGAAGCCCTTTTTGAAGGCAAATAGTTTCCAAAACCGCAAATAACCACTAAAAAGCCCCCGGCAAAAACCGGGGGTTTTTTAGTGGTTTATAAAATACGAGTAACTGGTTTTTCCGTCTACACCTGTTCCGCTGGGCGAGTCCCGCCCGGACAAGTTTTGACAAACTCTATTAGCCAACGAATTATTTTGGGCAGCCCAACATATATAAAAAGAGTCTCTATGGTATTTTTCCAGGTTTACAGAATTTTTAAGTTCTTCACATTTAATAGAAATCTTGGCTGGCCCCCACGTCGTCATAATATAGCAAGACATATCATTATTGGAAATACGGGAAGGACTGACCCGTTTAAACCCGGCGGGCAGGGCGATAACCAGCGAATCAAAATTGGTGGCATAGCGGTTAGTTTGCATATAAAAATGCTGTTGGGCTTGGTCCACCGCGCGCATAAAGGCGTACATCGTAGCCGCGCGGCTGGTGCCTACCGCCACCCGGTACGACGGCAACGCCGCCGCGGCCAGTATGCCAATGATAAGAACGACTACTAATAGTTCTATTAGGGTAAAACCAACACTTGTTACGCAATAAGCCGTGCGGCCACCCCAAACAATGCTGTTGTCGTCATCCCCGAGGAATTGGCGGCCCGCAGGGTTCGGGGATCCGTTGTTGTAGTTGTCTTTTTTAAATGACGACAGATTCCCGACTACAACTTTCGGGAATGACACAATAGAAGTAAATCCTTTCATTTTTTCTCCTTGTTAAGGCCTTTATATTTGAGCAAAACAGCCTTTTAT
>CAVKWQ010000036.1:0-17783 GCA_963660385.1 Muribaculaceae bacterium | reverse complement strand
GCCATCATTTCTTCGGCTTCCGTCGTTTTGCGCGTTTCTATCACTTTACTGAATTTCGGTAAGACCACCGCAGACAATACGCCTATCACGATGACCACTACCAAAAGTTCCGTAAGCGTAAACGCTTTCTTCTTTCGGTTTTTTTTCATTTTTCCCTCCCCTTAAAATTAGGGGACGTACGGGCTATTATTCGTACGTCCCGTGGCTTTCTGTCTTGTTAGAGGAGGGACAGAAAGAATCAGCAAAAACGGCCTTTTTAGCGGCTTTTAACTGCCGCATACGTCCCCCCTCATAAACTTGCCGCTAATCAAAATTTACCAAAAAAAAACGGGTCAAGCCCCTAGACAAAGACTGCCAACATTGATACGATTTTTTGGCTATTTTATAAACTCTTGGAATAATGTTGCGCAGTTTGGAACTTGGCTTGACCCGTTTTTTATTTTGTTTGCCACCCCCTTTTGCAATGCCGCAAACGAACGAAAAGACAACGACAGATCCCGTATAAAAACACTACGGGATGACGACACCCTGCGGGCCGCAAAACCCTTCCGGGATGACAACGAAAAGCGATACAACAAAGCCATTATAAAATAAAAGTCATCCTGAATTTAGTTCAGGATCTACCGATTGGGTAGTTAAAAACAAGCACTACTCATAAGGTAGATTCTGAAACAAGTTCAGAATGACCCCTATTTTGATAACAACTACTTCCCCACCCCTGCGGTCCGCACCCTAGCAGACCGTCAAGCACTATGGGATAACACCCACAGCAAACAACAGCAAAATCAGGCATCAAAAAAGCCCCCGGGAAACGGGGGCTTTTTGGTGCCAAGTAAAACTTATTTGTGGCAGGGTTTAAGCGATTCGGTGTAAATCGCGCGGACGGCTTCCTTGGTGGCATCAGTCGGCGCAAGGCCCAACAGCCCGTCCAAGGACGGCGTATTGAACGCCAATTCCACGAGTTTATCCACATCCTCGGCCTTAAAGCCTTCGTCCAGCAGTTTATGCGTAGAGCCGACGGAGAAGAGCCATTTTTCCACACCTTCGGCCACTTTTTCGGCTTCACAGCCACAGCCCTTCAAACCGGGCACGATAGGCGCGAGCACATCGGCCAAGGTCGCCGGGCGGGCGGGATAAATATTCTTTAACACCGCAGGCAGTAACATCGCCAAGCCCAAACCGTGCGTCAAGTTCGGGTTCACGCCGGAAAGCGGGTGTTCCAACGCGTGCGTATAGTGCAACATCCCGTTATCAAACGCAATACCGGCCGCCAACGCCGCATAGGCCAAGAAATAGCGCGCTTCCAAATTTTTGGGGTCTTTCAAGGCTACCGGCAGATATTCGGCCACCAATTTGACTACGGAAATAGCCAAATCAATCGCAAACGGGGACGCCACTTTCGTGGTGGCGGCTTCTACCACGTGGTTGACCGCGTCAATAGACACATAGCGGGTCTGGTTTTCGGCGAGGCCCGTCATCAAGGCCGGGTCGTCAATAGAATAGAGCGGATAAATGCAATCGTACGCAATGGCCGGTTTGAAGTTCTTTTCTTCAATGCTGACCACGGTAAAGCGGTTGGCTTCGGAGCCGGTACCGTGCGTGAGGTTAATTGCAATAACCGGGGCGGCCTCGGTTGGTGTAAATTGGAAGGTGTATAGGTCTTCAGCGGTTTTGCCCGGATATTTGAGCAAAATGGCCGCGCTCTTGCCCGCGTCAATGGCGGAACCGCCGCCAATGGCGATAACCGCTTGCGCGCCGAAATCGTGCGCCATTTTTACGGCATCGTTGACGTGGTGGGTATTCGGGTTCGGTGTTACCTGGTCGTAATGCACATACTGCATCCCCGTGGCTTCAAACGCTTTGGTAACGTGGTCCCACGCGCCTGTTTTTTTGTAGGCGCCGCGCCCGGTCATTACTAACACTTTGTTAATACCGCGCGCTTTTAAATCTTTGCAGATATCGGCAATTTTGGCAATGGCACCCACGCCAAAATAAACCAACGTACGGCTGCGGATTTCGCGAACTTCGTTGATATTAATGTCCTTTTCCCACATACTTTCCCCTCCTTAATATGGTTACTTCTTCCCCCATAATATAGCATAATTCGGGGCGGAGCGGAAGCGTACAAAAGGATTATTTTTTAAGGCTGTGCCACAGGCGGGCAATCCCCGTTTTTAGCGTTACGCGCGGCGTAAAGCCCAAGCGGGAAATTTTGGAAATATCGGCAGACGAAGTGCGCACATCACCCGCGCGGCTGGGGGCAAAGGTACGGGCCAACTTTTGGTGCGTGGTCTGTTCTATCAGGCGCAGCAGCGCAAGCAGGGAATAACTCTTTCCACACGCTACATTATATGTTTCGCCGGGCACGCCTTTTCGGGCCGCCAAAATATTGGCGCGGGCCACATCCTCCACCGCGATAAAGTCGCGGCTTTGCCGCCCGGTACCGTCTATGCGCACAGGCTCGCCGTTTAGGGCGCGCTGTAAAAATTGGGCAATGACCGCCGCATACGCGCCGTTAGGGTTTTGTCCCGCGCCATATACGTTAAAATAGCACAAGCAAACCGTTTCTAACCCGTACATTTGCGTATAAAAGCGGCATAATTCTTCGCCGATTTGTTTGGAAAGCGCATAGGGCGAACCGGGATGCTTGGGCGAGGTTTCCTTGCACGGTTTAGACGAGGTTCCATACACACAGCAGGAAGAAGCAAACACCACGCGTTTGACGCCTGCTTGACGGGCGGCTTCCAACACATTAAGCGTGCCGGACACGTTAATTTGCCAAGTTAATTGCGGTTCCTCCACCGAGCGCGGAACAGAAACCAGCGCCGCGTGGTGGAGCACATAATCGGCCCCCTGAAAGGCTTTTAAAAGGGCGGAAAAGTCGCAAATATTGGCGGAAACAATTTTAATTTTTTGCTGAACGGAAGATAAATTGGAAAGGGAACCTGTTGAAAAATCGTCCACCGCCACTACTTGTTGCCCGCGGGCGACCAGTTCCTTAATAATATGCGAACCGATAAACCCCGCTCCCCCGGTAACGACCCATTTTTTGGCTTGTGCGCGCACAGGCGGCTCCTTTCATAAAGTTATGCTTTATTATACTTTTTTAGCGTTACGGCTGCACGGCGGTGTAGGACGGAATATAATAAGTAGAAAGTTTCTGTACCGACGGTTGGTCCTTGGCGGAGTGCGTATCAAAAATGCCCGCCGTAGGGAATCCCGCGTTATGCGCCGTAGTTAAGGCGTAGAGAGCATCTTCCGCCACCAAGGTACGCTTTTTTTGCGTGCCTAATTTTTTGAGGGCGGCTTCGTAAATAACAGGCGTTCTTTTGCCTGCGCCCACTTCGTCGCACGTTAAGATAAAATCAAAATAAGGCAACAGCCCCGTGCGCTTTAAAGCGGCCACGGTTAATTCTTTATCCGAAGCGGTCGCCACGCACATTTTTATGCCCTCGGCTTTCAAGCGGCGCAGGAGTTCCGGCACGCCGGGCTTGGGCATAATGGTATGGAAATACCGCTCGCGGATAGGGGCCAGCGTCAGGCGCAAAATTTCCTCGGGCGATTGGGGCAGGTTATATTTTTCTTTCACGAGTTTGGCCCCGTCCATTAGCGACAGTTGCGCTAATTGGTCGTTAAACCCTTCGGGAGGATTAATCCCTTGCGTGCGCAAAAAGTTCACGCCGGAATTTTCCCACGCCCATAAAGAATCCAAGAGCGTTCCGTCCAAATCAAAAATCACGGCGTCAATGTCCTTCTTGCCGGGGAAAACCACCGGGCGAAACGGCGTTTGTACCGTTTGCACCGTTACAGCCGAAACTTCCACCGGGCGCAAGAGCAAAGAAGATACTTGCGGACCGACCGGGAACCGCATTGGCGGCAGAGACGGGATTTTTACCCCTGGAACGCAGAACGGTTTGGGCAACATTTCCGTAGCCACTCTGCCCGGCACACGCACGGACGGCAAACGCTTCTGCGCCGCCGCAAACGGGGCACAGAAAGCCAGCAAGGTAAAAACCGCAAGATATTGGCAGGTACGCTTCATATATATATTGTACCTGTTTCGGTTAATCCCCGGCAAGCCAAAACGGCTACTTTTTGCGCGGGGCAGGTTTACACGCACGGTGGGAAATATTTTCCATAATATGCTCTAAATACACCAAGGGCACCGTTTTTTTAACGCCGTAGCGCTTCATCACACTTTCCACCCGCAGGTAAGCAAGCCACACCTTGCCGTCCTCATCCTCCCATACGCTAATGCGCAGTGGGAGTAATACGGATAAAGCCTGCTGCAACAAAAGCAGTTGGGCACGCATAGCCGGGGAACCCGCCAAAATGGTATAGGTGGGGCGGAGTTTAACGCCGCAGGAGGCGGCCTCTTGGGCGTGGTCTATAATTAAACTAATGGGGATATTTTTTTCCCGTAAAATGCAGCGCACGCGCGCTACGGTTTGCTTGGCGCTAAGGGCACTTTGTACAAGGTAAATTTCTTTTTCCATAGTATTCGTCTTTTTATCGCCGGATTTCTGCATAAGTCCTCCTAACCGAGTTTACCGGTTGCAAATTATTATTATACCTGCCGATTCTCCCCCCGCCAAGCCCAAAAAAGGATTAGTTTGAGCGCCTCTGTTTTTGCTCCAAAAAAGTTACAATATAAGTATGAAACACAACAAAACCTGGCAGGGAAACTCCACAAAAAGGCGCAATACGGCCTTTTTTTTATTTGTCTTTCTGGGTATGCTGACGGCCTTTGGCCCGTTTGTAACCGATATGTACTTACCCAGCCTTCCGGCGATGACGTCGTTCTTTAACACCAATGCTTCTATGGTGCAGTTGGGGCTGACGTTTTCTATGCTGGGGCTGGCCGCCGGGCAAATTATCTTCGGCCCGTTAAGCGATAAATACGGGCGCAGAAAACCTTTGTTAGTCTCTATGGGGCTGTTCTTATTATCTACGGTGGCCTGCATTTTTGCACCTACCATAGAAGTCTTTGTATCCTTGCGCCTGATACAGGGCTTGGCCGCCGCGGGCGGGATTGTCATTTCCCGCTCCATTGCTACGGATAAATTCAAATCCGCTAGTTTAGCCAAGGCATTAGCAATTATCGGGGCGATTAACGGCATTGCCCCCGTAGCCGCGCCTGTTATCGGCGGGGGCATTTTAAAGGTAACCGGGTGGCAAGGCGTATTTGTGGTGCTCTTGGTCATCGGCCTTCTGCTAACCGGGGCGTGCGTGCACTTTAACGAATCTTTATCCCACGCCAAACGCTCCAAGGAAAAACTTTCCAAAACCTTTGGGCTTTTTAAAAATGTCTTCCAAAACCGCAAATATATTTTTTGCGTCTTGGAACAGGCCTTTGCGCTGGGCATTTTGTTTGCATATATTGCGGCCTCGCCGTTTATCATACAGGAGCATTACGGATTTAGCCCGCTGGCGTTCAGCCTGTTTTTTGCGGCCAATGCGGTGGCTATCGGCATAGGGGCGGGCCTGTCGGTCAAATTCAAACGCCAAGAAAACTGCATTTTAACCAGTTGTTTAGGAATGCTGGTTTGCAGTATTTTATTGAGCGCGGCCTTGTTTGCGGACACTTCCATTATCCTGTTTGAAGGACTGCTTTTTGTACTGCTGTTTATGGCGGGGTTGTCGTTTACCTCGTCCACCACGCTCGCGATGGACGCCGTACGCGGACAGGCGGGCACAGGCTCGGCCGTGTTGGGCGCGGCGGGGTTTTTATTCGGCAGTATTGTTTCCCCGCTGGTGGGCCTTGGCAATATGATGCACTCCGCCGGAATTACCTTTGTTGTCTGTGCGCTCGGCGCTTTAATATGCGGCCTGCTGGGCACCCAAAAGGGTCGCACCACTCAAACTGCCGCCACTAATCTGGCCTAAAAATAACGGCTTTTAAAGAGGCTCCCTTCGTCGGGAGCCTTTTTTATTTTAAAATTACCCCTTGACTTGGAGCCAACTCCAATGACTACAATATATGTACAGTTGTAAAAGGAGGCGAAGATGACCATTTCGGAAGTGAGCGAAAAATACGGTCTGCCGGTGGATACCCTGCGCTATTACGAAAAAGCTGGACTTATCCCCCCGGTCAACCGCAAGGAAAGCGGTGTACGCGATTACACCGAACAGGATTGCGGTTGGGTGGAGTTTATCAAATGTATGCGTAGTGCCGGGCTATCCATAGAAACGCTTACGCAATATGTGGCGCTCTACCGCAAGGGCAACCGCACCTTGCAAAAACGCAAGAACCTGCTGATTGCCGAGCGCGACCGCTTGAAACAACGCATTGAAGAAATGCAGAAAACGCTGGAACGCTTGAACTATAAGATTTCTGTTTACGAGGACAAAATTGTCGCTTGTGAGAAAAAACTTTTAAAGTGAGGGAACTATGTCTAAAAATGTATTAATTATTTCCGCCAGCCCCAGAAAAGGCGGCAACTCCGACTTGTTGTGCGACCAATTTTTACAGGGAGCCCTGGATGCCGGGCACCACGCTGAAAAAATTGCCTTGCGCGAGCACAAAATTAACTACTGCCTGGGCTGTGGCGTTTGCAACACCACGCACAAATGCGTGCAAAAAGACGATATATCCGGACTCTTAAACAAAATGGTGGAAGCGGACGTAATCGTTTTGGCTACGCCTGTTTACTTTTACAGTATGGACGGCCAGTTAAAGACATTTATTGACCGCACCGTTCCGCGCTATACCGAAATTTCCAATAAAGATTTCTACTTTATTGTTACCGCCGCCGACACCAGCCACAAAAATATGCAGCGCACCTTGGAAGCCTTGCGCGGATTTACCGAGGACTGCCTGGACGGCGCCCGCGAAAAGGGCATTATTTACGGCACCGGCGCTTGGCAGAAGGGCGAAGTGAAAAACCTGCCCGTATTTAAAGAAGCCTACGAAGCCGGAAAAAATTGCTAGGAGGATAAAATGAATAAACATCTTACAGGAATTGTAGCCGCGGCCACCTTGTTAGGCGCCGCCAATGCCGAAGGGTATGACTGGAACGAAGCCCGTCAAAATTTAACCGCCAAACGCCAAAGTTTGGCCGCTGTGGCCGCGTTTAGCGCGGTGGGCGATTTGAACGGGTTGGAAAAAGCCTTTGACAACGCCCTTAATAACGGCCTGGCCGTAAATGAACTCAAAGAACTTGTCTTACAACTGTACGCTTACACGGGTTTTCCGCGCTGTTTAAATGCAGCCGCCACCTTGGAAAAAGTGGTTAAAGCCCGCCAAGCCGCCGGCAAAGAGGATTTAACCGGGCCCGAACCGCAAAAAATCCCCGCCGGAACCGATAAATACGAACTCGGCAAAAAGAACTTGGAAGTATTGGCTGCGGGGCCGCTTCCCAGCCACCCGGCCGCCTTCATCCAAGATACGGATACCTTTTTAAAGGAACATTTGTTCGCGGATATTTTTGCCCGTGGCGTACTGACCTACCAAGAGCGCGAAGTCGGCACGGTAGCCGCCTTGGCCGCGCTGGCCAACGTAACCCCACAGTTAAAGGCACATATGAACTTGGCGCTTAACGTGGGCATTACCCCCAAGGAAATGGCGGGGATTATGGCCGTAGTAAAAGAGAGCGTCGGCAAAAAAATTGCGGTGTACGGTTTAAAGGCGATGAACGACGTACTCGCCGCACGGGCCGGAAAATAGTCCTTGACTTGGAGCAAACTCCAAGGTATATACTTTATAGAGAAATGAAGAACTTACTTAAAAATTTAAGGTTTGCCGGGTACTTGGGGCTGCTTGTATTGGCCGCCTGCACACCGGGCAAACCGGGGGATGAAAGTATGAAGAAAGCACCGATTGATACCGTATTTGCACAAGGGGAAGTAAACCCCTACGGTAAATATTTTACGGGTACCACCTACTTAACGATGTTAAGCGGGCGGGATAATACCTTTAACGCGCCGATTGGCAACGTAACCTTTGAACCTGGCGCCCGCACCAACTGGCACAAACACGACGGCGGACAAATCCTGCTCGTGTTAAACGGGGAAGGCCGCTACCAGGAAAAGGGCGGCGAAATCCGTGTATTAAAGAAAGGCGACGTTGTGCGCATTGCGCCCGGCGTTATCCATTGGCACGGCGCGGCGCCGGACAGTTGGTTTGTACATATTTCTGTGGAAACCAACGCCCACCAAAACGGTTCCACCGCTTGGTTGAACCCGGTAACAGATGAAGAATATAAATAAGGAATTTTTAACAATGAACGTATTAAACAAAATTAACGAACCGAAGGATTTAAAAAATCTCTCTCTGGCGGAACTGACCGCCTTGGCGGACGAAATCCGCCAAACCTTACTCGTCAAAGTAAACGCCACGGGCGGACACTTTGGCCCGAACTTGGGCTTTATTGAACCCACGATTGCGATGCATTATGTGTTCAATTCGCCCGAAGATAAGTTTGTGTTTGACGTATCGCACCAATGCTACCCGCACAAAATGCTGACCGGGCGTAAACAATATTTTACGGACCCGGCCCACTACGGCCAAATCTCCGGCTACACCAACCCGCAGGAAAGCGCCCACGACCATTTTGTGGTGGGGCACACTTCCACCGCCCCCAGTTTGGCGGTAGGATTAGCGATGGCGCGTGATTTAAAGGGAGAAAAAAGCAACATAGTGGCCGTCATTGGCGACGGTTCTTTAAGCGGCGGTGAAGCCTTTGAAGGGTTAGATAACGCCGGAGCCTTAAAGAGCAACATTATTATTGTGGTAAACGATAACGAAATGTCTATCGCCCCCAACCACGGCGGCTTGTACGGCAACTTGGCCCTCTTGCGCCAAACCAAGGGCAAAGCCGAGTGCAACTATTTTAAAGCCTTGGGCTTTGATTATGTATATGTGGACGACGGGAACGATTTGGCGTCCTTGATTGCGGCTTTTAAACAAGTAAAAGATACTACCCGCCCCACCGTGGTACACTTGCACACGTTAAAGGGCAAGGGTTGCGCGGAAGCCGTGGCCAATAAAGAAGCCTTCCACTGGATTATGCCTGGCACCTTGGACCACAAACCCGCTCCGGCCCCGCAGGAAACATACGATTCCGTAACCGTGGACTATATGCTTAAAAAGCGCGCGGAAGATTCTTCCTTCATCGTGCTGAACCCGGCCACGCCCGGCGCCGTAGCCTTAACGCCCGATGTGCGCGCGAAACTGGGCAAAGGGTTTGCCGATTTGGGCATTGCCGAGGAACACGCCGTAGCCGCTTCGTCTGCCTTGGCCGCGGGTGGCGCCAAACCGGTGCTGGCCGTGTTGAGTTCCTTTATCCAGCGCACTTACGACCAACTGTCGCAAGATTTGGCGCTTAACAAAAACCCGGCCACCATTTTGGTTTATTGGGGCGGAATTTCCGCCGGGGATGCCACGCACTTGGGCACCTTTGATATTCCCTTAATTTCCAATATTCCCAATATGGTTTACTTGGCGCCTACGTCCAAGGAAGAGTATTTGGCAATGTTGGATTGGTCCGTCAACCAAACGCAATACCCGGTGGCTATCCGCGTGCCGTTTGCGCCGATTTCGCACGCCACCCGCCCTGTGGAAAAAGACTACTCCGTCTTGAACCGCTACGAAGTGGCGGAAAAAGGTTCCCGCGTGGCCGTTATTGCGGCTGGGGCCTTCTTCCAACTGGGCGAAAAGGTCTGCGCCGAACTCAAAGCCAAACTGGGCATTAACGCTACGCTTATTAACCCGCGCTATTTAACCGGGCTGGACGAAGCGGTGCTCAACGGCCTTAAAAAAGACCACGAACTGGTGCTCACACTGGAAGACGGCGAAGTCAACGGCGGCTTTGGCGAGAAAATTGCCTCCTTCTACGGAAACAGCGAAATGAAGGTGCTCAACTTCGGCTCCAAGAAGGAATTTACCGACCGCGTATCTTTGGATGAACTCTATGCGCGTTACCACTTAACGCCGGAATTAATCGTAAAAGATGCGGCCGCTTGCTTAAAGAAATAGGAGGAAATATGCACAAAGTAAGCAGTATCTTATTTTCAGGGATGATGTTTTTGTCCGTTGCCGCTTGTGGCAACGGTACGGCGGACACCGGGGCTTCTTCCGCCCCCGCCGCCAAAACGGCCCCGCAAAAGGAACATAAAGTGTTGGTGGCCTATTATTCCTATTCGGGCAACACGCAGGCCGTAGCCAAGCAAATTGCCCAATTAACGGGCGGAGATTTGTTTGAAATCCAAACCGTTCAAACCTATCCCGCTTCCTACAACGACCTGATTGACCAGGCCAAAAAGGAAATTAATGCTGGCTACAAGCCGGAACTTAAAAACAAAGTAACCGATATTTCCAAATATGACGTGGTCTTTATCGGTTCGCCCAACTGGTGGGGCACCTTTGCCCCGGCGGTAGGCTCGTTTATCGCCCAAACCGACCTGAAAGGCAAAACCGTGGCTCCGTTCTTTACGCACGGGGGCGGCGGTATGCAGCATTGCGAAAGCGATATGCGCGGCCAACTGGCGGGCACTACCGTAGTAAAGGGGATTACCTTCTCCGGCCGTTCTTCGGGCGCACCCCAAGAAGCGCTTGAAAAATGGGTCAATAGTGTAATAAAATAAACTACCCTAAAACAAGGAGAACGGTTATGCAACGGATTATTCGCATTAGTGTGGACATCAGCATAACCGTTCTCTTTTTGTTATGTCTGTGCTATCCGCGCACGGGCAACCGGGTGCACGAAATATTGGGCGCTAGTTTATTTGCCCTTTTTATATGGCACAACCTGTTAAACCGGGAGTGGTACAAAACGCTCTTCCGCGGCGAGTGGCCGCTTAAACGCATCGGCTGGGCCGCCGTTAATCTATTGTTACTGGCCGATATGGTTGGGTTAGGTATCAGCGGGGTAATGCTCTCGCGCGATGTGTTTGCCTTTTTGGGGTTATCCGGCAGTTGGAGCGCCAAACAGTATCATACGTTTTTTGCTTACTGGGGGCTCATCTTGGTAGCCGTACACTTGGGGCTACACTTAAAGCAACTTTTTGCCCCGATTACCTTAAAATTTTCCGCCAAAGCGCGCGGGCTTATGCACGGGGCCGCCGCCTGCATCATACTGGCGGGGATATACGAATTTATTTCGTTCCGGTTATTTGAGCGGTTAGCCTTTCAAGCGTTCTTTTTGAGCGTACCCGAACAGATAACCCTGCCGGGGCTATTTGCACGGCTGGCCGTCGTTTTGGCCGCCATAGCCCTGCTGACACATTACATCATCAACATTAATTTAAAGGAGAAAAAATGTTAAAAGTAATCTTATATATCGTGGTAATTTTAGCCGTCATTGGCGGCGCAATCGCGGGCTTTCATCAGTACCGGGTGGCCCGCTACAACCAAAAGGATTTATCCGCCTTTGCAGGGGAACAAATCCCTTACACGGGCAAATTGGGCAAGGTGCTGGTGGTGTATTATTCGCTTACCGGGCACACACAAAACATCGCCGAACAAATCGCGCATTTTACGGGCGGAGATTTGTACCGTATCCAAACGCAGGAAACCTTTAAGTTGGGCCCGGCCTTTTACACCCAGGTAAAAAAGCAACTTAAAACCCACGAATATCCAGCCCTAGCCGAAAACGCCCCCGATATGAGTGCGTACGACGTAATTTTTGTAGGGGCCCCCATTTGGTGGTACACGGCGGCTACGCCCGTTTGGCAGTTCTGGCAGGAAGCCGACTTTAAGGGCAAAAAAGTAGTTCCCTTTTCCACCCAAGGCAGCAATTACGGCTCCTATTTTGAGGACTTTAAAAAGCAAGCCCAAAATGCCCAAGTGTTGGAGGGCGCAGCCTTTAATAACGTGGGCGATAAATACCGCCAAGCCGAAAGCAACAAACTGATTTCTTGGTTAAACGGTTTAAAATAGTTTTGCTCCCGGTCTTTTTAAGAAGGCCGGGATTTTTTTGCCTTCATAAAAGATAAAATATTTAGTGTGATACTTTTGTTAGTCAGGCATATTCTATATAGATGACGTCATTTGAAGACCTTTACAATACTTATTTTAAGCGGGTGTACGCGTATATTTTTTCACGCGTGCGGAACCACGCCATAGCCGAAGACTTATGCGCCGCCTCGTGGAAGAACGCTTACGAACATTGGGCTTCGTATGACGAACAAAAAGGCGAATTTACCCAATGGATTTTTACGATTGCGCGTAACCAAACCAATATGTATTGGCGGTTGTATTGGGTAAAAAACGTGTTTTCGCTAGCGGAGGAGGAGCAACATCCCGTTTCTGCGGGGAACTCTCCGTTAAAAGAACTGGAACAGGATTTCTTCCGCCAAGACCTGACAAAGGCCCTCGGCAAGTTATCCGCCCGGGAGAGGGATTTAGTGGCCCTTAAATTTTATTCCGGCCTAAACAACCGGCAAATTGCGCAACTATCCCAATTAAGCGAATCCAACGTGGGCACGATTATAAACCGGGCCATAACCAAAATGCGCAAATGGATGAAGAACTATGACTAAACAACCTTGGCAGGAACGCGCCGCACAAACCGATTTTGACCCGCAGGGCCGCGCCCAAGCGCGCGTGTGGGCCCGATTACAGGAACGGCCTGTCCGCACCTGGAAACGCTCCGTAGCGTGGGGCATTTGCGCCGCCGTATTGCTTGCGTTAGGAGCCCTGACGGGCGCACATTGGAGCGCAAGGGAATACTCCTCTCCGGCTAGCACTACGCAGCCGCAAATGCTCCAATGCAAAAAATCCGGCCCGCAATTTTTGCTCTCGGCCGAAATAACCTGCGACGGCAAAAATTGCTCTTGCACCAAAAAGTGGACGGATTGTACCTGCACCGATTCCCCGTGCGTACACAGCAAAACCTGCCGCTTAAAATTACTCGATTTCTACCAACAAGACCCCAAAACCTTGTTGGACGAAAATTCAAAAATTCAATCAGCCGGGCTGGCCGCGTGCCAGACCCAATGTTAGGAGTGAAAAATGATTAGCCGTATCATTAAGCCGTTATTACTTATGCTCGCGTTTTTTGCCGCTTCGTCCGGCGCGTGGGCCAAACCGGTGGACGCCGTATTGTTCACTTCGCCTTACTGTCCGCATTGCCGCCACTTAAAGCAAGACGGCTTCCCGCAGGAATTTGCGGAAAAATACAAAGGCCAAGTCCGCCTGACCGAGTTTGACTTGACCAAAGACGCCAACAACGTCCTTTTTTCGCAGACGTTAGAAGCCTATCACCTAGATAATGCCGGGATCCCTATGCTAATTGTGGGTGAGACCGTTTTGCAAGGATACCCCACCCAAATCGGCCCCGGGGCGGATGCCGCCGTGCAAAAAGCGATAGAAAACGAAGAAGAAACCCGCGTGCCCGGTTTGCAAAAAGAGGAAGATACCCTGCAAACGCACGAAACGCTGTTTAGCCAAATCACCCTCTGGGCCATTATCGGCGCGGGGCTGGCCGACGGGGTCAACCCGTGCGCGTTCGCGGTAATCGTGTTCTTTGTGTCCTTTTTGGCGGCCTATAAATACACCAAAAAAGAAATTATTGTCGTGGGTTCGGCCTATTGCGTGGCTGTATTTTTGGCCTATGTATTAATGGGGCTCGGCGCGTTCCACATTTTGTACGCAATGAAGGCCTTCCGCTATGTAACCTTGGTGGTACAATGGGGTATGGTGGGGCTGTGCGGCGTGTTTTTACTGCTGAGCATTTACGACTTTGTGGTCTATCAGCGCACCAAAAAGTCCGAAAAAATGCTCCTGCAACTGCCCGCTAATTACAAGGTTTATATTCACAAGGTAATGCGCTTCTTCTTAAAGGACAAACACAGTTCTATGTGGCGGCTCCTGCTGGCGGCGTTTATTGTGGGCTTTGTGGTCTCCGGCGTGGAAGCCGTATGCACCGGGCAGGTTTATTTGCCGACGATTGTGGTTATTTTAAAGGAAGTAAACCAGCATTTCTGGCGCGCCACGGAGTTTTTGCTCCTGTACAACTTGATGTTTATCTTGCCGCTGGTGCTCGTGTTTGTGCTTACGCTGTGCGGCAAAGAATCGGCCACGTTTAACGAGTGGCTTAAAAAGCATTTGGGGCTTACCAAGTTCTTGCTGTGCTGTGTGTTCTTGGGCCTGCTTATCTTGTTACTCGCCACAATGTTTTAAACTTGCATAGACAAAAAAATCCCGGAGCGCATTGACCGCCCCGGGATTTTTTTAGACAAATTTATTTTTCTTCTTTTTTAAACAAGTCGCGCAAAAAGTCAGCCACCAATTCCTTGGAGCCCAACCCTACGCCGATACCAAAGGCCAAGCCTAACGAAGCCAGCACAATAATTACCACATTATTTACCAACTGGTTGGCAAAGCCCAAGTTTTCCACCGCCACGAGCGCGCAGAAAAACACAATAAACGCATTGACCGCGCGGGAGATAAAGAACCCGCCCTTTAAGTTGTTTGCCTTAGCGGAGTTTTCAATAATATTCCCCATCAATTTACCAAACAGCAAGCCCGCAAACAAAATCAGCACGGACACAAAGAGCGTGGGGATAAATTCCAAAAATTGCGTAAACAAGTTGCGGATAATCGCCAAGTGGAGCACATCCGCCGCCAATACGATGGCGTAAAAAATTACCGCCCAAGCCAGTACAAACGAAATGATGTACGTCGGAGATTTGCCTAATCCAAAGCGCACGCACAACTCGTTAATCCCGAGTTTAGAGGTTTTGTCATCAAACGAAATTTTGTTTAAAATCTTTTTGGCATAAGAGCCCACAAAGCGGGAAATGTACAACCCCACCACCAAAATCAAAACAGCGCCCACCAACGCGCCCAATACCTTCAAACTGCTCTGCCCTACCTGCAATAAATGTTCGCTAACTTGCGCGGAAATTAATTCCAAATCCATAAAATGTCCTCCTTTTTTTAAATTGTAGCATATATTATTTGTAAAATAAGTATATAGGTATGACGACAAGCACGCAAATCCAATATTTAAAGGGCATCGGCCCGGCCAAGGCAAAACTGTTTGAGCGGTTGGAAATCCAAACCGTAGAGGACTTACTGCATTATTATCCGCGGACATATCAGGACCGCCGTTTAAACTCCACCCCCAACGAATACAATTCCGAATCACTCGTGGTTTTTAAAGGCCGCGTGTTGCGCACCCAGCAAATTCCGGCCCGCAGCGTGCTGATTTTTAAGGCGTTTTTAGAGGATGAAAAGGGCCAGCAAATTGAGTGCACCTGGTTTAAAAAGCGCACCTTTAAGGCGTTCCGCTTTGACCCGTTCGGCACACTTAAAAAAGATTTTCATATGAACAGCGAAGTGTGGATTATCGGCAAGCGCGAGGACAAAAACAATTTCTTCGGCAATAAAGTTACCGTGGACGAACATTATCCCGCGGAAGATGTTTTGACAAAATTGCACGCGGGCCGCTTAACACCCATTTATGGGCTTACCGAGGGGCTGACCAACAAGCAATTTAGGCAATTTGTATATGAGGCCCTGCAAACGCCCTCTTTGGCGGCCGAGCCCGAAGCCTTGCCGCCCACCTTGCTCGCCAAGCGCAAACTGTTAAGTGCGCCGCAAGCCTTAAAGGCCATCCATTTCCCCAACTCTATTGCCGAGTTGGAAAGCGCCCGCGCGCGTTTGGCGTACGAGGAGTTTTTGCTCCTGGCTACGGCGTGGGGTATTAAGCGCACACAAACCAAAATTTTAGCAAAAGATTATTCCTACGAAATCAAAAAAAATCTTTTAACGCCGTTCCGCGAGCAACTGGGCTTTGATTTTACAAACAGCCAAAAAAAGGTTATCAACGAAATTTTTAAAGATTTATGCTCCCCCCGCCCGATGAACCGCCTGTTGCAGGGCGATGTGGGCTCCGGCAAAACGGTGGTGGCCCTGTGCGCGATGTTACTGGCCGTGGAAAACGGCTACCAAGCCGCGCTAATGGCGCCGACGGAGATTTTAGCCGAACAGCATTTTTTAACCTTTAAGCGCATTTTAAAGGGGTTAAAGGTAAACTTGGCGGTGCTCTCGTCTAGCACCAAAGCCGCGGCCAAAAAGAAAATTTTAAAGGAACTGGCCGAAGGAAAAATTGATATTTTGGTGGGCACGCACTCCGTCATACAAGACGATGTAAAATTCCACAATTTGCGCCTCGCGGTCATTGACGAACAGCACCGCTTCGGCGTGAAACAACGCAGTAAATTAAAAGAAAAAACCGCCAAGTTGGACCTTTTGACAATGACGGCTACACCTATCCCGCGCACCCTGGCGCTTGCGTTCTACGGTGATTTGGATGTTTCCACATTAAGCGAACTCCCCCCCGGCCGCCAACCGATTAAAACGGAATCGGCTACTTCTAAACTGGCCTACGACCGCGTGCGCGAGGAAGTGGAAAAGGGGAGACAGGCGTACATCGTTTTCCCGCTGATTGAGGAAAGCGAAAAAGTTTCCGCCAAGGCGGTTACGGAAGAATTTGAAAAATTACAAAAGGTGTTCCCAGATTTCCGCCTGGCTATTTTGCACGGACAAATGTCCCAAGCGGAAAAGGAAAGCGTAATGGCCGATTTTGCCGCGCACAAGACCGATATTTTGGTGGCTACCCCGGTAATTGAGGTGGGCATTGACGTAAAAAACGCTACCGTAATGGTCATTGAAAACGCAGAGCGCTTTGGGCTGGCCAGTTTGCACCAGTTGCGCGGGCGCGTGGGGCGTGGCGAACACGAAAGTTTTTGTATTTTAGTACCCCAGCACGCGGGAAGCATTGCCAAGGAACGCGTGGACATTATTTGCGCCACGCGCGACGGCTTTAAAATCGGCGAACGCGATATGCAATTGCGCGGGCCTGGTGAAATTTTGGGCACGCGCCAAAGCGGAGAACTGGAATTTAAAGCCGGGGATATTTTTCAGGACCGGGATATTTTATACCAAGCCATTGAGGACCGCGACGAACTGCTTGCACAGGACCCCGCTCTAACAAAACCGGAACACTTTTTGTTCCGCCAAAAACTGACGGAACTTTATCAAAAGAACTGGCACCTGATTGATTTAAGTTAGGATGCTATTTGAGCCCGTAATAGAGCCATTGGCTGTTTCCCAAGGTGGGGTTTGTAACACCCGTTATACTTTGGCATACGCTTTGGGCATTGGTACTGGTGTTTAAGGCCACACATTGCGCAACGCCGCTAAAATAATAATCCCAGTACCACTCATTGCTCGCACCGCGGATCCAAAAGTGCATACCAGTCTCTCCTTGTCCCTGAATACTCACAGTCAATTTATTACATTGCCAACCGCTTCCGCTTGGTAAGGACTCACAATTTACGCCGATATCCAAGTCCTCTACTTGGCTGGTATAAGCACCGTTTGCCATATAATACACCTGTTCGGCCTGTACCAGCGCGTGTCCCAAGGTTTGGCTCTCCACCATACGGCTCTTCATTACGGCCCGTTCGTACTGCGGCATTGCCACCGCCGCCAAAATACCGATTATAAGAACGACGACTAAAAGTTCAATTAAAGTAAAACCTGTACTCGCAGTATGGAAAGTTTTGGCCGTACGGCCACCTGTTGTTTTGTCGTCATCCCGTAGTGTTTTTATATGGGATCTGTCGTTATTATTGTTGTCATTCCCGAGTGTTGTAGTCGGGAATCTGTCGTTATTTAAAAAAAGCAACGACAACAACGGATCCCCGACAGAAACCTTCGGGGATGACAAAATAGAGGTAAATCCTTTCATTTTTTCTCCTTGTTAAGGCCTTTATATTTGAGCAAAACGGCCTTTTATACGCGTTTTTATACAGCGGATACATCCGGGTAC
>CAVKWQ010000035.1:0-18519 GCA_963660385.1 Muribaculaceae bacterium | reverse complement strand
AGAAAACCTAATGACCCCATAGGAAAGAGGGCAGATTAACGCGACAAAATCCCGATATCACCCCTCAATACTTCGCTAGAATTTGGCCTAACTGCTATTTTAGGTGGAAACTAAGGAAACTGCACGTCTATCTTTTAAAAAACTTCTCCCGAGAGAACCTTGCCCCATAAGCCTGCGCCAACCTTAAACAATGGACTTTATGTCTTTTACATAAATAAGTTACCACCCACCATTAAAGAATTTATCCAAGAAATATAAGGGGGCATTTTGGGCACTACTCCCAAACAAAACTATCCATACATCACGAAGACAAAGAAAGGCCCCTGCCCTCACTCTGCAAATTTAACCCACCCTAAAAACTGCAAAACTGGAAGAATATCAAGCATATTTCCAAGATTAAGACGCGGCGGCAAAAATCGTATCTTTCTTTGACGCTGGCAAATGGATTACGGTAAAGCCTAACGGCGAAAATAACACTGGGCGACACGTGAAAATTGACGGCGAAACGGGCGAAATCAAAGCGGGTATGGGTATCAAGTTTGCCGGGAAACATATCTCGCAAGCGTATAAAGAGGGGGAAGATAAGCCCACAAGTCCGCACAGCCCGGCACGCCCGAGAAGTCAGAAATGCCAGCAAAGGAACAAGAGCCTGAAACAAAACCAAGTATGACTAATGCGGGTTCACAGTGCGCCCCTAGAAAAATACATACAGGTCCGACAGTATTACGGGATGATGACAACGGATTTTATTGAAATTGGGGCACAGAGCCACAGCAGGTTGCTAGGGGCGATTTGCTATAATATAGGAAATAACAATACAAAATAAGGAGCGGTTGTTTGAAACATTTAAATA
The DNA here is from genome assembly GCA_963660385.1 of Muribaculaceae bacterium. GTDB lineage: Bacteria > Elusimicrobiota > Elusimicrobia > Elusimicrobiales > Elusimicrobiaceae > Avelusimicrobium. Next base: position 17,666 of record CAVKWQ010000035.1, on the reverse strand, counting down.
TGCTGGAAAGGGTATCCTAACCTGGAGGTTAGTGTTACCTTATGTTGCACAACCTCTTGGTATTGCGCAAAAAATTATCAGGAGGAATTTATGAATTATTTAATTCGTTTAGAAGAAAAAGAGGAACAACATACCGTAGAAAATTTAGTAAGAGAGGCCTTTTGGAACGTCTATCGTCCGGGGTGCTTGGAGCATTATGTTTTGCACTGCTTGCGCACAGCACCTGCCTTTGTGCCCGAGTTGAATTTTGTTTTGGAGCAGAACGGGCAGATTATCGGGCAAAACATATTTGTCCGCGCACAGATTAACGCCGATGACGGGACAAATATCCCGCTACTGGCAATGGGGCCCATTTGCATTGCCCCTGCTTACCAAGGCGAGGGTTATGGCAAAAAATTGCTGGATTACTCGCTGGACAAAGCCAAAAACTTGGGTTATGGTGCGATATGTTTGGAAGGAAATATCGGCTTTTACGGCAAGAGCGGGTTTGCTTGTGCCCGGGAGTTTGGGCTTCGCTACCACGGCTTGCCTGCGGGGGCGGACGATTCCTTCTTTTTGTGTAAGGAACTGCGCCCGGGATATCTGCAAGGCATTAAGGGGGAATACGCTTCCCCCGCTGTGTATTTAGTTGATCCGGATAGGGCCGAAAGGTTTGATAAAAACTTTCCGCCCAAAGAAAAACTAAAATTGCCCGGTCAGTTGTTTTAATATCAGGCCCCGCCGCATAGAGCGGGGCCTTTATAGAGGGCAACCCCTTGCCCTGCGTGAAATGTTAAAATATCAATATGAGTATTGAGTTTTTATTTGTTTCGTTTTGTCTGGCCTTGTTACCGGGGCCGGACATTTTGTTTGTATTGGCGCAGAGCGTTACGCGCGGTTTCCGTCCGGCGTTTGCCGTCAGTTTGGGCCTTTTTAGCGGGCTTTTTGTACATACGGCGGCGGTGGCGCTGGGGGTAGCGGCGTTGGTGGCCGCTTCGCCTGTGCTTTTTAAAGTGATTAAAATCCTGGGCGCACTCTATTTGGTGTTTTTGGGAATCAGTGCCCTGCGGGCCACTCCTGTCCCGGTGGCAGGACCCCAGCCTGAAAATGCCCAAGCCCCCTTTGCCTTTGGTAAATTTTACCGCCGCGGGATTATTATGAATTTGTTAAATCCCAAGGTGATAATCTTCTTCCTTTCGTTTTTACCGGGCTTCGTGCCCGCGGGAAGCCAGCACATTGGCTGGCAGTTGGTGGAATTGGGGCTTGGTTTCGCCCTCGTCAGTTTGGTAGTTTTTGGCTTGGTTAGTGTGTTTGGCGGGTGGCTTAATAAACGCTTCCATATCGCGCGTTATTCTGCGTCCCGCCCGTTTGCGTGGATTACGGCACTTCTGTTTTGGGGTATTGCCGGGTGGATTTTGCTCGGCTAATTTAGTAGCCGACCGTTGTCGTTCCAATCTCCGTACAGTAGGCCTGCCTTGGTGTTTTGCAAAAATTTTTCCAGCCTGCTTTTAAAAAGCGCGGGCTGGTTTCTTTTTATTTGGATTGTGTCTAGCCGCACCCGTTTGTATAGGGGCGGCAACTTTTGGAAGTTATCCCATAGGACCGGGTCTGCCTGCAACGCTTCCAAAATTTCCGGCAGAATAACAAAGTCCGCCTCACTCATATCGGGCAGGACAGCGCGCCCGGCATCCGTCATTAATCCTAACTTTTCAAGCCGCCGGACGCGTGCTTTGTTTAGTTCGGACCATAAACTGCCTTTCCGGCGCGGGGCAAAGCGTTGGGCTGTGCGCCCGTCCGGCAGTTTTTTAACGGTGCTGTCTATCCAGCCGAAGCAGAGCGCTTCCTCTACCGCGTCCAAATACCAAAAGGTTGTTTCGTCTGTCGGGCGGCCGCGTTTTACGCATACCCAGCAGTCTTTTTCACGCGCGCTATGTTGCAGTAGCCACGCGCGGAACTCAGCCCGGTTTTTAGCGGTTAATAGGTTATTGCAGTCCATTTTCCTTCTTTTGATGGTGCAAACTAAACGGAAGCGACGGTTTTTTCAGTTTGACCTGCTTCACATAGCGCAGTAAATTGGTAAATATTTTATGAAACCCGAAATGCGGGGAAGTCATTTCCTGTATGGCGTGCTCGCGCGGCCAGTCTTCCACCGTCATACGGTAGAGGGCTACCATTGTGCCCGTACGGTCGGACCCGTAGCGGCAATGGATGTAAATAGGGTAATTGGCGGGGTTGGATAGGAGTTTTAATACTTCGTCCACGCTCTCGGTATTTAGCATAACGGGATTTATCGGCACTTGATACACCGTAAGTGGTAGGCCCGCTATTAACTGCTTGTTTTGCGGGGTAACGCGCAAATTGATGACGGTTTTTATGCCCATTTTGACAAGTTCCTCATATCCTTGGCGGGTGGGTTGGCCGCCGCGGTAGAGCCAAGGAGAAACCTGATACGCATTTGGCAGGCCGGGGTTGGAAACGATTTTCGCCGCGCGGAGTTGTTGGGCTTGTAAGGCTTGGGTTACTAATTGGTGTTCCAAGTGGGCGCGGTATTGCGGGGCAAGCGGCGCGGGCAACTGTACCTGGGGCACTTGCACATTAAGCGGGCGAATTGTGTGAACTTTTACCTGTGGGGTGTGTACTTGCACCCGGATAGGCTTTTTAGGGAAAAGCGCCCGCCGCTGGGCCTGTGCGTCCGTGCCCCCGCATAAGGAAAAAATAAAAATAAGTAATAAACACCAAATCCGCATATCTATACTATACCTGTTATTCCTTCGGCGCACAAGGGCATAAAGACCTATAAAAGGCCTGGGCCCTTTTTGGCGCTATTTGATATAATAAAACTATCAAAAGGGGAAATTTATGTTATTACGAAAAATGCTTGTTTTGGCTGGACTGTTATTGCTATCCGTTCCGGGGTTTAGTTGGCGGTTTACCGATTGCTTTGCAAAGAGTACCCAACAGGGGCGCAAAGTTCCGTTGGTTAGCCGGCTGGTGCGCGGGGAAACCTTGCCTTATTTTGTGCATATTCGGGGCCCGTGGAACTTGGAACAACTGGACGATATTTTTGTGCGCTCCTTTAACAGTTGGCGTATCTATACCTTGCAGGAACTGGGCGAAGCCAAGCGCGAAAAAGAATTTAAGGACGTGGTAAAAACGCTTCAAACGCCGTGGAAGTTTGAAATGAGGCCCTATTTGTCCTGTGCGGATTTTGAAAAAAAACCTTGGCAGGAACTGGCCCGGCCCGTGGCGGTGGCCAATTTGCCCCAGTATGTGGAAATGTACCCCGCGCATTGCTCGCCTGAGGTACGGGAGGATATGGAGAATTATAGAAAGCAAGTGCAAGACAGTTTTTATTCCTCTTATATCAATATTGCGCAGGAAGCCCATAATTTGCCGGGGCGGTATATTTCTTGGGAAGCGGTGGGGCAGTCATTAGCCATAGATGGCGATGTTACGGCTGTTTATACGGATACAACAATCAACGCCCTTTTTGTGCCATTAATGTCTACGGATTCCTTGTTCCACGAAATGGGGCATTTGTTGGGCTTTGCGGACCAATATCCTATCACGGAGGAGGAAGAATATAGTTTGGAATACGGGTTATCCGGTTATTGGCCCAGTATTATGCAAAATAGAGCGGATACACGGGACTATGCCTATTTCTCTTGTACAGATGCAGACGGGATGATTAATTTGCTGGATTTTGTCAGTGCTCACTCCCGTGGCGGCAAAAAAGGCTGGAAAACCCTGTGCCGTCAGGAAAATATACAATACGCTAGTTCCCGCCAGTTAAACCGCCCGCCCTTTGTAGTCCCGCCCTATGTATATTTTTATAATGAAAAAGGGGAAAGATTGTATAGCCGCAAAGAGGATATGGCAGTTTATGCGCCGATTACCTTGCCGTGGATTCCTTACTATGAAAACCTGCATAAAGGAGTTCCCCAGACAGACGGAACGCTACTGGTTACTGACGGTGGAACAGAGGGGCATCTATACTATACACCTATGTCTGTAAGCGCTTGGGTGGAAGATCCCCAAGACAAAGGGTTTGTTAGTGTATTCACGCTGATTTTTCTGCCAAGCGGAAACTATGTATATTGGAAAGACCCTTGGTATAGCATTATAGACAGTAATGATATTAAAGTATCCGCCTTAGTGGGGGATTCCAAATTGCTTGTGATGTGGAAGCCGGATGATAACGAGCCGACTTTGGGGCTTGGTGCTGTATCCCGGGAGCAGGCTGGTAAGTTGGAGGATGGGGATCCAGTCTCTGCTTTTGTAGTGGTTAAAGGTGCCCAAGATGATATAACTACTGTATCTTGGGAAAGCAACCCCGAATACCCCGAATACGATACTTATTTAAAATCGGTCATCAAATTAATGGGTAATGACTTGGACGATAAGTATTTAAGGAAGAATACTTATGTGATGTCTTTACTGTCTTTAATTGGCAAAGGCGTGGAAAACGCCGATTGGGATAAAATAGGGAGTGGGATGATTGACTTTATGCAAAAAGCAGGGGTGGAATATGGAAACGACTATCGGACGGAGAAGATAAAGGAGTTTGTAAACTTTTTATTCTACACTCGGCTAGATGCAGAATATTTGCTTTTTAATGAACTTTCATTAAATTACTATTGGGCCGAAGTCTTTCAAACGGGCAATCCGGCAAAATGGCAGGAAATATTACAGGAAAGGGATACGAGTTTGACCGGAGCCCCCAAAATATGTGCTAGTGAGCCAACGGATTTTTACCCGGCGGATAACCCGCTGAAAGCCACCAAGTGGTGCCCTGCAACTGGGGAAGAGGAATATTATTATTCGGAGCCGTAAAAAGCCAGTATCCTGTGCCCCAAAATGAAACGGAAAAACATAGAAATTTCCTTAAATTTTTGGTATAATAATTACAAGAGCCGCGGATAAAACGTTTGCAAAAAGGATTGCATTTGGCGGCTTTTATTGATAAAATATAATAGAAGTAATTAACCCGATTTTTAACGAGAACCATAACTCCTCCGACGGTAAAGCGAAGGGAAGGGAGTTTGTGGCTGTCGTTTTCTCTGCCTAAAAAATTGCTTTTTAGGCACGGAAAATAAGGCTGGTTCCGTTATTAAAACAGGCAATAAAATGAACCTGACAAAAGACCAAAAGAAACAAAAGTCGCAATACTTAGCTTCTGAAATTACCGCTAGTGGCACCCTGTTCTTCACGGCCTACCAAGGCTTGAAGTTCGTGGATATGGCTGAACTGCGCAAGCAATTAGCGCCCGCCGGAGCAAAATTCCGCGTGGAACGCAACGCGATCGTAGATCACGCTATTCGCCAAGCCAACATTGAAGGCGCTGATGAGAAACTCTTTCAGGGCCCGACGGCTATTGCGGTAGGCGGAGACATTGCCGCCGTCGCCAAAACGTTGGTGGACTTTCAGAAAAAGTTTACGGCTTTGAAGCTTCGCGCTTGCTATTCTGATGGCGTCTGGTACAACGAAGACCAGGTTAAACAATTGGCTACCATTGGTACCAAAGAAGAAAACCTGTCCAAGTTGGCCGGTGCGTTGTACAACGCGGTCGCCCAGTCTGCGCAAGTGTTGCAAGCTCCGATACGGGATTTTGCCTACGTTATCAAAGCCTTGGAAGACAAACAACAAGGCAAATAGTAACGTACGCGCCGATGTTTGGCGCGCGGAAAACGGGTGGTGCTTTTGGGCGCGGAAGCGTTACAGAAGCGATTTTGGATTTTGGCAGGCGTGATTTTCATTTTCTTTGCGACGCAGCATAGTGGAAATTATGTAAGGAGCAAAAAAATGGAAATCCGCCCCAAAATACGAAATGGTGCGAGCGGAATAACCGTTCGTTACGCCAGTTGTTTTCTCAGAAGGTAAAATCTAAACCCGCCAAGTGCGGTAGTAGCCCGAAAGGATAAATGCACGGGCCTAAACCCGGTTTAGGCAGAAGGCAGCTACTCTATAAGAAACAAGGAAAAAATAAAATGGCTAAATTGACCAAAGAAGAATTAGTAAACGCTATTGCTGAACTCACCGTTCTGGAACTCTCCGAACTCGTGAAAGCTATTGAAGAAAAATTCGGCGTGAAAGCCGCTGCTCCGGCCGTGGCTGTTGCCGCTGCCGCTCCTGCTGCCGCTGCTGCCGCTGAAGAAAAAGACGAATTCAACGTTGTGTTGACCGCTGTTGACGCTGCTAAGAAAATCTCCGTCATCAAAGTAGTGCGCGAAATCACCGGCTTGGGCTTGAAAGAAGCCAAAGACTTGGTTGAAGGCGCCCCGAAAGCCGTAAAAGAAAACGTTGCCAAAGCCGAAGCTGAAGAACTCAAAAAGAAAATCACCGAAGCCGGCGGCACCGTAGAACTCAAATAGTTCAACCAACGAATTATTAATCCCACCCCTCGCATTTAGCGGGGGTGGGATTACGTACCCTATACGGGGTATAACGGCGGACCGACAGCCGAGTGCGTTGCGGCCCCGTCCGTCCGCTAACAAATAGCAGGAAGAAAAGAAATGATTGAAAAACAAACAAATTTCGGCAAAATTTCCACCAAACTTCCCTTACCCGATTTGCTGGACATGCAAAAACAGTCCTTTGTGGACTTTTTGCAATTAGATGTCCCTCCCGCCAAGCGGGAATTGAAAGGCTTGCAAGCCGCTTTTGAAGACGTTTTCCCTATTGAAGCTCCCGATGGGAGTATGAGACTTGAATTTTTGAAGTACGAACTGGGCTCGCCCCGCTATGCCACTCCGGCAGAAGCCACCGTGCGCGACAGTACCTATTCCGCTCCGTTAAAGGCTATGATGCGCTTGTACGTCAAGCAGAAAAACGGAAAAATGAAAGAAGCGTCCGACCAGGACGTAACCCTTTGTGATTTGCCCTTAATGACCGATGCCGGCTGCTTTGTATTCAACGGCGCCGAACGCGTGGTTGTCAGCCAGATGCACCGCTCCCCGGGTATTATTTTTGAAGAAGACGAAGAAAAGAAACAGTCCACCTTTGGTAAACGCTTGTACGTGGCCCGCATTATCCCGTACCGCGGCGCGTGGATTGAATTTTCGTTTGACCTTATGAACGCGCTGTGGGTCCGCATTGACAGAAAGAAAAAAGTGCTGGCCTCCACGTTCCTTCGCGCTTGCGGCCTGGAAACCAACGCACAAATCATCCAGACTTTCTATAAATGCGAAGATATTGAGGTCAAGGCTTCCAATATTGAAGGCGTCATCGGCCGCTACGCCGCGGACGATATTTATGATCCGGCCACCGGCGAAGTGCTGTGGAACCTGGACGATAAAGCCGCCTTGCCTATTGACGATAAACTTTTCAAAACCTTAATTGAAAAGAAGGTTAAAACCATTAAAGTCATCTGCGGTAAACCCCGCCAGGATGACCCCGGTATTTTGGCCACCTTGGAGCACCGCAAGGATTCTATCCGCACGGCTGCCGAAGCGCAGGCTGAAATTTATAAAAAGATGCGCGGGCAGGATTTCGTCGTAAAAGAACAGGCGGAAACCTTCCTGAACAACTTAATTTTTGATAACATCCGCCGCTATGATTTGAGTTTTGTCGGCCGCTATAAAATCAACAAAAAGTTTGCCAATATGTTTGATTTGATTAGCAAATTCAAATTCAAAAAGTTCACCACGCCGAAAGATAACCGCCGCACCTTGTCTCCCGAAGACATTATTGTTACGGTTAAATATCTGCTCGCGTTGAACGCCGGCGAAGACGTGCAAAAAGAATACGGCCCGGACTTTTCCTTTAAGATTGACGATATTGACCACTTGGGCAACCGCCGCGTGCGCGGTATTGGTGAATTGTTGGAAAACCAAATCCGCATCGGCCTTTCCCAAATGGCTAAGACCGCCCGCGACCGTATGAACCGCGAACTTACGTCCTTCACGCCCCGCGCGCTTGTAAACGCGCAGCCCGTGCAGGCGATTGTCCGCAAATTCTTCGGTACGTCCCAACTTTCCCAGTTTATGGACCAGATTAACCCGCTGGGCGAATTGACGCACAAGCGCCGTTTGTCCGCTTTGGGTCCCGGTGGTTTGAACAGAAAACGCGCCGGCTTTGAAGTGCGCGACGTACACTATACGCACTATGGCCGTGTCTGCCCGATTGAAACCCCGGAAGGTCCGAACATCGGTTTGATTACCTCTTTGGCCTGCTACTCCCGTGTAAACAAGTACGGTTTGATTGAAACCCCGTACCGCAAAGTTGTAAACGGTAAAGTAACCAACCAGGTGGAAGAATTAACCGCTGACGCCGAAGACGATAAATTTGTAGCCCAGGCCAATACCCCCTTGGGCAAAGACGGCAAAATTGAAACCGACAGAGTCGCCTGCCGTGTCCGCGCGGATTATCCGTATGTGGAACCGAAACAGGTGGACTATATGGACGTTTCCCCGCTGCAAGTCATCAGCGTGTCCGCCGCGCTTATTCCGTTCTTGGAACACGACGACGCGAACCGTGCTTTGATGGGTTGTAATATGCAGCGCCAGGGTGTGCCGCTCCTTATGCCGGAAGCCCCGTATGTGGGTACCGGTATTGAACACGAAGTCGCCCGCGACTCCGGTACCGCCGTTGTGGCCCGCCGCGACGGCCGCGTCCAGTTCGCCGACGCTTCCAAAATCATCATTGAGGCCAAAGACGGCTCCTGTGATGTATATGAACTTTTGAAATACAAACGTTCCAACCAAGATACCTGCATTAACCAGCATCCGATTGTTAAATCGGGCGATAATGTGAAAGCCCGCCAGGTAATCGCCGACGGTCCGTCTATGGACAACGGCTACCTCGCCTTGGGCCGCAATATGCTCGTAGGCTTTATGTGCTGGGAAGGGTATAACTACGAAGACGCCATCTTGGTATCTTCCCGCTTGGTAAAGGACGATGTATTTACCTCTATCCACTTGCACGAATTTACGGTGGATGCCCGCAATACCAAATTGGGCGCGGAAGAAATCACCCGCGATATCCCGAACATTGGTGCGGAAGCCTTGTCCCACTTGGACAATGACGGTATTGTATTGCCCGCTACGGTGGTGGAACCCGGCGACATTTTGGTCGGTAAAGTAACCCCGAAAGGCGAACAGCAATTAACCCCCGAAGAACGCTTGCTCAAAGTAATCTTCGGTAAAAAAGCCGACGATGTGGTGGACGCCTCCTTGCGTGTACCGCCCGGCACCAGCGGCAAAATTTTGGGCACCCGCGTTTTCGTCCGCAAAGAAAAACTGACGAAAGCCGAAGAAAAAGCCCGCTTGACCGCGCTGGAAAACGAAAAAGACGCTACGCTGACCCTCTTAAAGGAACAACGCAAACGCGCTTTGGCCAATGCCAAAGAAACCATTAAGAAGGAAGCCGCTCTGAAAGAGGAAGAAGCCCGCATTAACGCGTTGTACAAGTTAATGGAAAAGAAAGCGGTGGAACACTACGAACGCGAAATTGAGTTCTCCAAACAAGGCGACGAACTCGCCGTTACGGTGAACAAATCCGTTAAAGTGTATATCGCTTCCAAACGCAAACTCCACGTGGGTGATAAAATGTCCGGCCGCCACGGTAACAAAGGTGTGGTGGCGCGTATCTTGCCGGAAGAAGATATGCCGTTCTTGCCGGATGGCACCCCGCTTGACATTGTGCTTTCCCCGTTGGGTATTCCTTCCCGTATGAACGTCGGCCAGTTGCTGGAAACGATGCTCGGCTGGGCCGCGCACTACCTGCACTACAACGCCGCTACCCCGGTCTTTGACGGCCCGAGCGAAGCGGACGTAGTGAACGAAGTACGCAAAGCCAAAGAAAAGATTTTGGACGATAAAGGTCTTACCGGCAAGGCGCGCGAAGAATACGCCGCCAAGTACCTGCCGGACGATTACTGCCGTATTACGCTCTACGACGGCAGAACCGGCGAACCTTTTGAAGAAAAAGTAACCATTGGTTATATGTATATGATGAAACTGATCCACTTGGTGGAAGACAAGGTTCACTCCCGCTCCACCGGGCCGTACAGTTTGATCACGCGTCAGCCCTTGGGCGGTAAAGCCCAGTTCGGCGGTCAGCGCTTCGGTGAAATGGAAGTGTGGGCTATGGAAGGTTATGGCGCCACTTACACTTTGCAAGAATTCTTAACCGTGAAATCCGACGACTTTGTCGGCCGCACGAAGATGTATGAATCCATTGTCAAAGGCGAAGCGCCCACCCAGCCCGGCGTGCCGGAATCCTTTAAGGTATTAATTAAAGAACTCCAAGCGTTAGGGTTAAGTGTAGAACTTCTTAAAAACGTTGAAAACGGCGAAACGCCGGACGCCTCTTCCGATAAAAAGGAAGAGGCCCCTGCCGCTCCTGCACAAGAAGAAGGAGCCGCTAAATAAGCCGGGGATTTGAACAATGCAAACGAAAAAAGTTAAAAAATTAAACGAACTGAACTTCTTTGACTTTGATGCCATTAAACTCGGTATCGCCAGTCCGGAACAGATTTTGGCTTGGTCTTTCGGCGAAGTCAAAAAACCCGAAACCATTAACTACCGCACCTTGAAACCGGAGCGCGACGGTCTGTTCTGCGAACGCATTTTCGGCCCCACCAAGGACTACGAATGCGCCTGCGGTAAGTACCGCTGGGTAAAATTTAAAGGGATTAAGTGCGACCGCTGCGGTGTGGAAATTACCGAAAGCAAAGTCCGCCGCGAACGTATGGGCCATATTGAATTGGCCGTACCGGTGGCGCACGTCTGGTTTTTGAGAAAGAACCCCTCCCGCATCGGTATTATGCTGGATATGCGCACGAGCGATTTGGAACGTGTGGTTTATTACGCCGCGTATGTGGTGATTGAAGACTGCATTGACAGCGTAACGGGCCGCGTGGACTTCAAAAAAGGTACCTTGCTTTCCGACGTACAGGTGCGCGAAGCCCGCAAAAAACACGGTTCCCGCTTGAAAGTGGATATCGGCGCCCCGGCTATTAAAACCTTGCTGGAAGGCATTGATTTTGATAAAGAAATTCCCGCTTTGCACGAACAATTAAAGAACACGCAGAGCGAAATGGAACGCACCAAACTCATCCGCCGCATTAAAACGATGGAAGAGTTTAAAGAAAGCGGCAACCGCCCCGAGTGGATGATTCTGAGCGTACTGCCCGTCATCCCGCCGGATTTGCGCCCGCTCGTTCCGCTTGACGGCGGCCGTTTTGCGGCTTCCGACTTGAACGATTTGTATCGCCGTATTATTAACCGCAACAACCGCTTGAAACATATTGAATCCCTGCGCGCGCCGGAAGTAATGATTTACAACGAAAAGCGCCTCTTGCAGGAAGCGGTGGACGCGTTAATTGAAAACGGCGCCCGCGGTAAAGTGTTTATCGGCCCCGGCGGCAGACCTCTTAAATCTCTGTCCGACAGCATTAAAGGTAAACACGGCCGCTTCCGCCAAAACTTGCTTGGTAAACGTGTGGACTATTCCGGCCGCTCCGTTATTGTCGTCGGCCCGAACTTGAAGATCCACCAGTGCGGTTTGCCGAAATTGATGGCGTTGGAACTCTTCAAACCTTTTATCATTGGCGAATTGATGAAAAAAGAAGGCGTAACGCTTAAATCCGCCAAAAAGATGTTGGAAAGAGTCCGCCCCGAAATTTGGGATATTTTGGAAAAGGTAACCAAGAGCCACCCAGTAATGTTAAACCGTGCTCCTACCTTGCACCGCTTGGGTATTCAGGCGTTTGAACCGGTATTGATTGAAGGTAAAGCCATCCAGTTGCACCCGCTTACCTGCGCCGCCTTCAACGCTGACTTCGACGGTGACCAGATGGCCGTGCACGTGCCGCTTTCTTTGGAAGCGCAAATGGAAGCCAGAACCTTGATGTTGGCTTCTAACAACATTTTGTCCCCGGCATCTGGTAAACCGATTGCCGCTCCGTCCCACGATATGGTCTTGGGCGTAAGTTTCTTGACCAAGATTAAAGACGGCGACATCGGCGAAGGTTCTATCTTCGGCAGCAAGGAAGATGCCTTGGTCGCTTTGGAATACGGCAAACTTTCTTACCACGCCAAAATCAAAGTGCGCGGTATTAACGCTATCCCGGAACCCGGTTTGGACGGCAAAGACGAAAAAGACGCCTCCAAATGGAAAGATTTTACCTCCGTGGGCCGCATTATTTTCAACCAGGCTATGCCGAAAGGTTGGGAATATATTAACAAAACGGTCGGCAAAAAAGAATTGGCCGCCTTGGTTGATGAGTGCTACAAGAGCAAAAAGTATGGCCGCTACGAAGCCGTACAACTCTTGGATAAGATTATGAAGATGGGTTATCACTATGCCACCTTGTCCGGCTTGTCCATCTCCATTGCGGATATGACGATTCCGTCCGCCAAGCAGAAATACATTGACGAAGCCAAGAAAAAGGTCAAAGAAATTCAGGCCCAGGCCGAAGCCGGTATCATCACGGAAGGCGAACGCTATAACAAAGTTATTGATATCTGGACCCGCGTTACGGACGATGTAGCCAACGAACTCTTCAAAGAAATGAAGAAATTTGAAGAAGGCAAATACGATCCGACCAATAAGGAACACAGCGGACAGCGCTTTAACGCCGTCTATTTGATGGCTGATTCCGGCGCCCGCGGTTCCCGCCAGCAGGTCCGCCAGTTGGCCGGTATGCGCGGTTTGATGGCTAAACCGCAGAAGAAACTGACCGGTGGTCAGGGCGAAATTATTGAAAACCCGATTACCGCCAACTTCCGCGAAGGCTTGTCCGTGTTGGAATACTTTATTTCCACGCACGGTGGTCGTAAAGGTTTGTCCGATACGGCTTTGAAAACGGCCGACGCCGGTTATTTAACCCGCCGCTTGGTGGACGTTGCCCACAATGTAGTGGTAACGGAAGAAGACTGCGGCACCCATAACGGGATTGTGGTTAAATCCTTGATGAGCGGTGAAGAAATGGTGGAACCCATTGAAGAACGTATTTTGGGCCGCACCAGTTTGGAAGATGTCGTGGTGAAGGTAAAACGCGCCGACGGCACCGAAGAAGAAAAGACCATCATCAAAGAAGGCGATTTGATTACCTTGGAACAGAGCAAATTGGTCAAAAAGTATGGCGTGGAATCTGTACGCATCCGCTCCGTACTGACCTGCGAAGCCCCGTTTGGCGTATGCTCCAAATGCTACGGCTTGCAGTTGGCCACCTCTGCCAAGAGCAACCCCGGCGACTCGGTGGGTATTATTGCCGCCCAGTCCATCGGCGAACCTGGTACGCAGTTGACGCTGCGTACGTTCCACATCGGTGGTACGGCTTCCCGTGTATTGTCCCGCAGCCAGGCGGTTGCCGAAATTGACGGTAAGGTAACCTTTAAAGATATGAAGGTTATTACGAACCGTTACGATAATAAAATTTGTATTTCCAGAAACGGCTCTATCTTTGTTGAGGCCGGAAATGGTACAATAAAAGAATACAAGATTCAGTACGGTGCTTCCGTGTACACCACGGATAAAGCGACCGTGAAGAAAGGTTCTTTGCTCGCGGAATGGGACCCGCACTCTATCCCGGTGCTGGCCGAAGCGAACGGTACTGTAAAGTTGACCGACGTAATTGAAGGTATTACTTTGCAGGAAGAACGCAACAAAGTAACCGGCGTAATTGAACGCAAAATTACCGCGAGCCGTATGGGCAAAAAGAACCCGCGCATCAGCATTGAAGGCAAAGACAAGAAAGTAAACTTGCCGCTGCCTATTGATACGATCCTGATGGTGGAAAACGGTGAAGAAGTGGAACCCGGCGATGTGCTTGCCAAAATCGGGCGCGAAGCGGGCGGTACCAAAGATATCACCGGCGGTTTGCCCAGAATCGCGGAGTTGTTTGAAGCCAGACGCCCCCGCAACCCGGCAATTATTTCCGAGTTTGAGGGTATCGTAAGCCTGGAAACATCTCCCAAAGGTTTGATTGAGGTTGTCGTGCGGAACGAAGAGACCAACCAGGTCAAGCAGTACAGCATCCCGCAAGGCAAACACCTCGTAGTATATGAAGGCGATCACGTTGGCGTGGGCGAAGCCCTCACCGACGGCGCCATTGACCCTCACGACGTGCTGCGCGTGAAGGGCGAAAAAGAAGCGCAAGAGTTCCTGTTAAACGCCATCCAAGAAGTGTACCGCTTGCAGGGCGTTACAATTAACGACAGACATATTGAGGTTATTGTCCGTCAGATGTTGGGGAACGTGAAAATTCTGGATGCGGGCGACACCCACTTCCTCAAAGGCGAAATTTTAAGCCGCGCAAGTTGGCTTAGAGAAAACGCCAAGATGAAGGCCGAAGGCAAACGCTTAGCCGACGCTGAAACCATTTTGCTTGGTATCAGCAAAGCGTCCCTCGCTTCCGAATCGTTTATTTCCGCGGCCTCGTTCCAAGAGACGACGAAAGTCCTTACGGACGCGGCTATTACGGGCCAGGTGGACGAATTGCAAGGCCTGAAAGAAAACGTAATCGTAGGCCATTTGATTCCGGCGGGTACAGGTATTTCCGCCAGACAAATTGCCCAAGAGTTTGAACAAAAACGCAAAGAAACAGGAGAGAAGTAATAATGCCGACAGTAAATCAATTAGTGAAATACGGACGGGCGAAAGAAATTCACAGAACGAAATCCCCGGCGTTGCAAGCCTGCCCCCAGAGAAGAGGCGTTTGCACCCGTGTTTATACCACGACCCCTAAAAAACCGAACTCTGCTTTGAGAAAGGTGGCCCGTGTAAAACTTACTTCCAAAGTGGAAGTAACCGCTTATATTCCCGGTGTGGGACATAACCTCCAAGAACACTCTATCGTGCTCGTGCGCGGTGGCCGTGTAAAAGACTTGCCGGGTGTGCGCTATCACATCATCCGCGGCGCGCTGGACGCTTCCGGCGTGGAAAACAGAAAACAAGGCCGCTCTCTTTACGGCGTAAAGAGACCCAAAGCCGGTAAATAATTTTTAGGAGTTGAATAAAGAATATGCCGAGAAAAGGTTTAAGACCCAGAGACAGAAGACCGCAGCCCGCGCCGGATTATAAATATAATTCCGTGCTCGTGTCCCGGTTCATTAACAAATTGAATTTTGCAGGCAAAACCTCCACCGCCGAACGCTTGTTGGACGATGCGATGGCTATCATTGCCGAAAAAACCAAAGAAAACGCGCTTGATGTTTTCAATAAATGCATTGAAAACGTCCGCCCGCTCGTGGAAGTGAAAGCCCGCCGCGTGGGTGGTGCCAACTATCAGGTACCGACCGAAGTAAAACCCTTGCGCAGCACCTCCTTGGCTATGAGATGGCTCATCGGCGCCGCGCAAAGCCGCAAAGGCCGCCCGATGGCTGAAAAATTGGCCGAAGAAATTATGTTGGGCGCTAAAAAAGAAGGCACCGCTTTCAAAAAACGCGAAGACGTGCATAAAATGGCCGAAGCCAACCGCGCTTTCGCTCACTTTAAATGGTAATTTGGAATTAAGTTATGGCTGAATTCAAAACCTATCCGATTGAGAAAATCAGAAACATTGGTATTATTGCCCACATTGACGCGGGTAAGACGACCACTTCCGAACGCATCCTGTACTATACGGGTAAAGTGCACAAAATCGGCGAAACGCACGATGGTGCTTCCGTAACCGACTGGATGGAACAGGAAAGAGAAAGAGGCATCACCATTACCTCCGCCGCTATTTACTGCGTGTGGAAGGACTGCCAACTCAACATCATTGACACCCCCGGCCACGTGGACTTCACGGCCGAGGTGGAACGCTCCTTGCGCGTGTTGGACGGCGCCGTCTGCTGCTTTGACGGTGTACAGGGTGTAGAACCCCAGTCTGAAACGGTATGGCGCCAGGCCGATAAATACCACGTTCCCCGTATTGCTTACATTAACAAAATGGACCGCATCGGCGCGGACTTTATCCGCTCCGCCAACTCCATTAAGGAAAAATTGGGCGGTAACGCCTGCCCGATTCAGTTGCCTATCGGCGCCGAAGATAAATTCGTCGGCATCGTGGACTTGGTAAAGATGAAAGGTATCATTTGGGACGGCGACCACAACGGAGCCACTTTTAACGAAGTGGAAATCCCGGCTGACCTCGTAGATGCCGCCAAAAAAGCCCATACGGAAATGATTGAAAAACTCGCCGATTTTGACGAAGACCTTATGGAACGTTACTTAAACGGCGAAACGGACTTTACGGTTGAAGAAATCAAAAAAGCCATCCGCAAAGGTACGCTTACGGGTAAATTCTTCCCGGTTATCTGCGGTTCTTCCTATAAAAACAAAGGCGTACAGCCGCTTTTGGACTGCGTGAACGATTATCTACCCTCTCCTGTGGACGTTCCGGCTGTCAAAGGGACCAACCCCGATACGGGTGAAGAAGTACACCGCAAAGCCTCCAATAACGAACCCTTCTGCGGTCTTATCTTTAAAGTTCAGACGGACCCCTTCGTGGGTAAACTCAGTTTCTTCCGCATTTATTCCGGTACCTTGAAGGCCGGTGATACGGTCTTGTTCCCGGGCAAAAACGCCACGGAACGTATCGGCCGTATGATGCGTATGATGGCTGATAAACGCGAGGAAGTAAAAGAACTCGGCGCCGGCGAAATTGCCGCCACCGTGGCTATTAAAAACTCCCGCGTGGGCCAAACGATTTGCTCCCCCGAACACCCGATCGTGTTGGAAAGCATTACGTTCCCCGAACCGGTAATCTCCATTGCCGTGGAACCGAAATCCAAAGCCGACGAAGAAAAGATGTCCAACGCCTTGGCGCGCTTGGCCGAAGAAGACCAGACGTTCCGCGTCCGCACCGACGAAGAAACGGGCCAGACCGTTATTTCCGGTATGGGCGAACTCCACTTGGATATTATTGTTGACCGTATGAAACGCGAATTTAACGTGCAAGCCAATGTAGGCGCGCCGCAAGTAGCGTATCGCGAAACCATTACCAAAACCGTTGAACAGGAAACCAAGTTCGTACGCCAGTCCGGTGGTCGTGGTCAATACGGGCACGTATTCCTCCGCTTGGAACCGCAGGAAAAAGGCAAAGGCTTTGAATTTGTCAACGAAATTACCCAGGGCCGTATTCCGAAAGAATACATCCCGGCTATTGAAAAAGGCTGCCGCGAAGCGCTGGATTCCGGTGCTGTGGCGGGTTATCCCTTGGTGGACATTAAAGTGGCCGTGTTTGACGGTTCGTTCCACGAAGTGGACTCCTCCGAAATGGCCTTTAAGATTGCCGCTTCTATGGCCTTGAAGGACGGCGCGAAGAAAGCCAACCCGATTATTCTGGAACCTATTATGAAGGTAGAAGTTGTGGCTCCGGAAGCCAACTTGGGTGATATCATCGGCGATTTGAGTTCCCGCCGCGGTCAAATTGGCGAAATGGGTGTCAGAGGCAACGTACGCTATGTACGCGCCGAAGTACCGCTCGCCGAAATGTTCGGTTACGCCACGAACGTACGCTCCCTGTCCCAGGGCCGCGCTTCGTTCACTATGGAACCGAGCCACTACGCCGAGGTGCCGGCTAACGTCGCAAAAGCGATTATTGAAAAACGCACCGCGGAAAAAGTGGCCGCTTAATAACCATTTTCCCCTGTGCCTGGAATTTCCGGGCGCAGGGGTTGCATCTTTCACATAAGGAGTGTAAACAATGGCAAAGGAAAAATTTTCCCGCAGCAAACCGCACGTGAACGTGGGTACGA
>CAVKWQ010000034.1:0-18595 GCA_963660385.1 Muribaculaceae bacterium | reverse complement strand
GGAAATTTTCTTAACGCACGCTTCGGGGTCCGGCCCGTAACCGATGATGTCCCCACAGTAAATAAAGTGTTCCACACCCTCTTGCTTGTAACGGGCCAAGCAGGCGTTTAACGCTTCCAAATTACTGTGTACGTCCGAAAATACCCCTATCTTCATTACGCCTCCGCCAACGCCTCAATGGCTTCCTTTTTTTGCGTGGCTTCGGGGTTACGTTCGGCCAAGTTGACGGACATCACCTTGGAAACGCCGCTTTCTTCCATTGTAATACCATAGAGCATACGGGCCGATTCCATTGTGCGCTTGTTGTGCGTTACCACAATAAACTGCGTGGTTTTGGAGAACTCTTTAATCAGGTTCACATAGCGCTCCACGTTGGCTTCGTCCAAGGCCGCGTCGGCTTCGTCCATAATGCAGAACGGGGACGGATTATGCGTAAAGAACGCAAACAGCAAGGACATTGCGGTCAGCGTTTTTTCGCCGCCAGACATAGAGGTAATGTTCAACAGTTTTTTGCCCGGTGGCTGGGCGTAAATTTCAATGCCCGTTTCCAGCAGGTTATCCGGCTGGGTGAGTACAAGGTCGCACTCGCCGCCGCGGAAGAGCGTTTGGTAAATGTTTTTAAAGTGCATACGCACTTGCTCAAACGTATATTTAAAGTTTTCGCGCGTGGTTTGGTTGATTTTGTTAATGGCGGACTTTAAATCTTTTTTAGCACTTTCCAAATCCGCAATTTGCGTGCGCAAGAAGGTGTTTCTTTCGGTTAGAGCATCGTACTCTTCCGGCGCGGTCATATTGACGGCGCCCATATTTTCAATGCGCTTTCTCATCATTTTTACGCGCTCGTAATCCACCGTTTTATCGCCGTAATTCATTTGCGCTTCCTCGGGCGTAATGTTCCAACTCTCAAACAAGTTGTTTACTACCGTGGTGCGCTGGCGGCGCGCGTTGGAAAGGGCATTTTCCAAATCGTTCTTTTTAATCGTCAGGTCGGACGATTCTTTCTTGCACGCGTTCAAAGCGGCCAGTTTATCGCTGTAATCTTTTTTGAGCGTTTCCAAATCAGAACGCATTTTGTGCTCGTCAATTTCCAACTTGGCTAACGTATCGCGCTCGGTGGAAAGTTTGGCTTGGGTGGAAAGTTTCTCCTCGGCTAAACTTTTTAAACGCAAATTAGCCGACGCGATTTTTTGGTTTCGCTGGCCTTCGCTGGCGGTTAAACTGTTAAATTCGTATTCCGTGGATTTTAAATCCAATTCCACGTTATTTTTTTTGATTTTTACTTCGTAGAGTTTTGCGCTTAACGCGTTAATTTCGCCCTTTAATTTTTCGGCGTTTTCGCGCAGCGTTACTTGGGATTTTTTTAATTCTTCCCCGCGCACTACGGCTTCCTGGTGGCGGCGTTTTAAATCCTGCAAGTTTTGTTTGAGCGTTTCCACATTGCGCTTGCGGTTATCCACGCGCAAGGTAATTTCCTGCTTGCGTTGGGCGGCGCGGTTTAGCGCGTCTTGCGTAGAGCGCAGTTCGCGCTCTTTGTTGGCACGCTCGTTTTGCACGGAGTTTAACGACAAAACGGCTTCCTGCGATTTGGCGCGCAGATTTTTCAAATTTTCTTCCGCCTTGGATAAGGCTTCGTAATTGGCGATAATGTCTTTTGACACAGCGTCTTCTTCCGCCGCCTTGGCCGCCATTTCACCGCGGACGGTTTCTTCCTCGCCCCAATAGGCTTCCGGCGCGCGGACGCCTTCTGCGCCGCCGCCAATAAAGAACTCGCCTTTTACGGCGCCGTCTTGGTACGAGTAGCCGCCGATGATAAAGTTAATCAAATTTTCCAGTTCCGGCTGATACTTTAACTGGTTTTTAAGCGCATTTTCGGCCGGTTTTGCGGGCGTCGCGGGCACTTGGTTTAAAACAATAAACTTGGCGCGGGCCTTGCCGTGCTGTTTTAAAAGGGATAAGGCTTGTTCCACCGTTTGCGCATCCGCGCACAAAACAGCGTCCAAATATTTGCCGAAGGCTTCCTCCACCGCCACGCCTAACGCGGCGGGATATTTGAGGGCTTTTCTTAATGTGCCCTTTACGCCGGGAAGGCCACTTTCGGCCACCGTTTTAGCCCCCACCCAGTACGGGTCATTTTTGCCTTGGGTTTGAATAATCTCCAACTTGGCAGAAAGCGCGGCGCGGGCCGATTTTACGGAGGAAAGTTTTTCGTTTAACGCTGAGCGAACGCCCTGCAATTTGCGCACATTTTCTTCGCCGCTTGTAATGGCTTCGCGCGCTTGATTGGCCTCGGTTTGTTTGGCCTGCACGCGGGCGGAAATTTCCTGCAAACTTTTTTGGATTCCGGCCAGCCCCGCTTGTTGGGCTTGGCTCGTTTTTTCAGCCGCAATTAAATCCTCGTTTTCGCGCTGCATAGAGGACTCTTCCAGTGAAATACGGTTCTCGGCTTCCATTTGTTTTTGCACGAGCGACATCAATTCGCCCGACGAGCGTTGCAGTTGCGACTCGGCCGCGCGCAAATCGTTTTCCAACTTTTGCGCTTGGGCGGTTTGCTCGTTGTAATTAGCCTGCAACGGCGTAAGTTCCGCCGATACCGCCGCCAACTGCTCTTTTAATTGTGCCAGCGCCGGGGCCAATTCCTGCAAGCGGCTTTGCCCGCGTTGCGCTTCCGCGCCCGACGTGGCTACCTGTGTGGTCAGTTCGTTGGTCAGGTTATCGCAGTTTTTAATGGCGCCTTCCAACAAACCCACTTGGTATTTGCTGGCGGAAATTTTTTCGTTAAATTCGGCGGCTTCTTTTTGTTTATGCGTTAAATTTAAATCCAATGCGGCGGCGGCCCCTTCCTGCGCGGAAATGCGGGCCTCTAAATCTTCTAATTTTTTTACCACGGGGGCCAATTCGCCGGAGTGCTTGGCAATTAAACCGTCCGACTCTTTAATGGAGCAAACGGAAATGGCAATTTCGCTTTCTTTTAATTCCTCGCGGTACTTTTGATACAGGCGGGCCTTTTTGGCTTCGCTGTCCAACTTTTTAATTTGCTCGGCAATTAACGCCACCGTATCGGCCAGACGGGCCAAGTCCAAATCTACGCGCTCCAAACGCTTGATGCACTCCTCGCGTTTGGCTTTATATTTTGATACGCCCGCCACTTCCTCAAACATTTCGCGGCGCTGTTCGGCCGAGGCGGACAAAACGCTTTCTACGCCCCCCTGGTCAATAATGGCGTAGCCCTCTCCGCCGATACCCGTATCCAAAAACAAATCGCGGATATCGCGCAGGCGGCATTGGACTTTATTTAAATAGTATTCACTTTCACCGGAGCGGAAGATTTTGCGTGTAACGGTAATTTCGTTAAAATCAAGCGGCAACTGGCGCGAAGCGTTGTCAAACACCATACTGACCTGCGCCATATTTAAAGGTGCGCGCTTGGCCGTACCGTTAAAGATAATATCCACCATAGAAGCGGAGCGGAGGGACTTCCAACTCATCTCGCCGATGGCCCAGCGCACGGAGTCAATCACGTTGGATTTTCCGCACCCGTTCGGGCCTACTACGCAGGTAATGCCGGGCTCAAAGTCCAGGCGGGATTTGTCGGCAAAAGATTTAAAACCTTGGATTTCAATCGCTTTTAAATACATAACGTCCCCTATTGGCAGATATAATTTGATTATACCATTTCCCTATACAATATAGGCATTTTTGGCAAAATTTCACTCCTACGCGTACGGCCTTTTGGGCCCGCCGAGAGAGTGCCGACGAAAAAAACCCCTTGCAAAGTGTATATTTTTTTATTAGACTTTTCTCGTAAGACTGTTTTTCCTTAAAAGGAGGATTATCCACTATGGCAGAAAAAGTACTCAAAGTTGGTATGGACCGCGAAGACGGCTTCCTCTACTACATTGACAAAGACGGCGATATTGCCCGCGTGCAAATGGCCAGAGGCGGCAAAAAAGGCGGTAAACCGAAAAAAGTTGAAAAATGCGGTATCAAAAAAGAAAAAGGATATCTCTATTTCTTGGATAAGAAAGGCGATATTTCCAGAGCCAAAATGGTAAACGCAAAATAAACTAATTTAAAACACCCCGCACTCTTGCGGGGTGTTTTACAGACACAGGCACTCGCGTACATCACTCTCTCTTTTCGCGCGAGGCTCTGCCAGACGCGAAGGGGCGCAACTCGCATTGTACGACATCACGCATTGCTCCAGCGTTTTGTGCCCCTTTATGTTTCTTCAAAACGGCTTGCCAAAGGAAACACCTTTTGCAAATACGCCGTTAATTTAGCCCGGTCCTGCGGGCCGCAATTTTCCGAATCGTTTAAGCACACCAACCGCGGGCGGTACTTGTTTATTTCCCGCTCAAAGTTTTGATACAACGCCCATACACACGCATCCGAACCGAACAAACGCGATATACGCCGCTTTTTCCACTCCGCGCAACCTTGCACCGCAGCCATACACGCAAATAAATAAAAGTTCATATTGTTTTCTTTACGAAAACGGCTTTGCACGGTAGCAGATAACTCATCTGCAAATAAGTTCCAAGCCGGAGCCACGGAACTTTTTAAGTAAGCCGAAATATTATGCGTGGGCTCCAACGGAAAATCTAACCCAGGGAAAACCTCTTTAAGCCGCTTGCGGATAAACAACAGTTGCCGGCCGTAGGAAGTCTCTTCGTAATTTTTACGCGGGTAAAAGGCGTAATAATTATTTACACGGTTTGGAGCGGGAAAGAAATATTCCCTTGCAACCGGCCGAAACACAAAGGTATCATCATTGGCCAACAAAAAGTGTTCGGCTAAATCCGGCCACTTGGTTACACCCATTTCTATTGCACACGAGTTAAAGGTAGGCAAAGCGGAAACGGGCATAAATTCCGTGTGCGTTAAAATTTTTAAATGCGGATGTTTTAGGTTTAACCAAGGCGGTAATTGGCCGTTGGTTACCAGCACTACGCGCGTTACCCACGGCATAAATTTTTCCACCCCGCGCAGTACATAGCGCAGTTCCCCTGATTGCACAAACCGCGCAACGGGCACAGGTGCGACCGCATACCTATTGCACTCGCGCACAAAAGCAGGGTCGTTTCCGTCCACCCACAGTAGAATTAAATCAACCGGAAAATCTGCCGTCATCTAAATAGTTTGCTCCAAAAGTAAACACTCCGCTTGCCACTCAATTTTACAAGCAAAAAGAATAAACGCCAGCGCAGGTAAGAAAGGCCGACGCAAAGGCTTACACTGTCGCGCGCGGCAGTAAAAGCGCGAGAGAGCAATTCTTGCTGTTCTTGGCGTTTTCCCGCCGAGAATTTGCGGAAGCGGCAAATGCCCCACACCGTAGCACGCATCCACTCTTGCGCCGTTTGGCGGTTCCATTTTTGGCGGCGGATTAAATCCGTTTTTAAATCTACCAGATTGAGCAGCGCCCCGACGGCCATATTATAAGAATTAGCCGTAATGGCCGAAGCATTGCCCTTGCGGTAGCAATATAATTTTTCCGGCACAATCGCAATTTTTTTAGCATACAGATACGCCAAAATAACCACGCAAAAATCCTCGGCTACGCGCCCCGTCCAAAATTCAAATTGATGTTTTACAAACCACTCGCGCAAAAATAATTTTCCCCACAGCACGGAATCCTCGTACCCACCGCGAAAGCGCGCACCGTCCCCTTCCGCGCATAAGCGATAAAAACTGCTGTGGCAATGTTCCTGCACGCGCGGGAAACCGTTTTCTTCCACCTCGTGAAAGAAGCACTTGGTAATTTCGGCCTGCTCCGCTTCGGCGGCCTGATATAATTTTTCCAAATACGCGGGGAAAATAAAATCATCCGCATCCACAAAGGCCAAATACTTTCCCTGCGCCTTTTGCACAAGCGCATTACGCGTAGCGGCAATGCCTTTGTTTTCCTGCGTCGTAAAATGCAGGCGCGGGTCCTCTTTGGCGCCTTGTTCCAAAATGGAAAGGGTGTTATCGGTAGAGGCAGAATCTATACAGATAATTTCAAAGTCCGTAAAGGTCTGCTTGGCTAAACAAGATAAGCACAGGGGTAAATATTTTTCCGCGTTGCGCACGGGAATTAACACCGAGATTTGAGGTTTCATAATTGCTCCTTTGTAAAATACCCCGCGCGCAAAAACGCGCGGGGATGCGCGCGGGAGACTCTTGGCGGAGGTTTTCCCACGCGTTCAAAATAAACGCCTTATAATATGGAGAAAGAAGCAATCAAAGTGAGTGAAATAAGAAAGCGGGCTTCTTTTTAAGCCCGTGAGGAAACAAAAACGGCCGGTTGCCAGAGCCACATCACTAACCCGAAGCAAACAGCCGTAGCCCTTGCCATATATAAAAATATGGCAAAGAGCGTTCAACGCAATACAAGCGGGTAATTAGGCCGCTCATATTGCGTTTAAAATACGGCCGTTTTTGGAGTGATGTGCGCCGTATTACGCGGCTCAACCTGTTCCACACAGGCTTCCAAAAACAGCATCAAATTGTGCCGAAGCGTCCGGCGGGCAAGGGGACTTGCTTACATATATCTTAAACAAATTTCTCCCCAAACGCAAGGCAGGGCTTGAAATTCCGTCCAAAACGCCTACACTACTAATATTAACCGACGTTCCCGGAGGCGCATCAAATAATTCTTCCGTTCACGGGCTCAAACGCCCCATCCAACTAATAGTTTTCTCCGGCCGCACGCGTTTGCGGCCCAACCGCCCCACAGGTTTTAGTGCAGTTGCGTCCGTTCCCCGTACGCGTAATTGACAGCGGGGCTGATTAATGGTTTAATAACTCTACGGGGATACACTCGTAAAACAATAACGGAGGGAATATGGATATTAAAATTACGGCCAAAAACATTAAATTGACTCCGGCCATCAAAGAATTTATCAACACGCGCGTAAGCAAGATTGAAAACTTTTTTGACAACATTGTTTCCGCCCAAGTGCTGATTTCGGTGGAAAAGAAAATCAACCAGCGCGCCGACATTGTGCTGCACACGGGGGCTAAAACCACCATCAGCGCCAGCGCCGTGGAAGACAACCTCTACAAAGCCATTGACGCCGCCGCGGTGAAAGCCGAAGCGCAGGCCAAGAAAATTAAAAACAAAGCCAAGGCCCGCAAGGTAACCAAAAAGGCAGTAAAGGAAGCGGACGTAAATCCGTTTGCTGAACACCTTATTTTGCCGCAGACGGATGTGAAATTTTCCGTCATTAAGCAGGTGGAAGTTTCTCCGATGAACCCGGAAGATGCCGCCTACGAAATGGAACGCCTGGGATATTCCTTCTGGATGTTCTTGGACGAAGATTCCAAACAAATCAACTTAATCTTTAAACGCCTGGACGGTACTTACGGGCTGATTAAACCGATTAAGAAAAAATAACCCACACGGGGGCACTTTTGGAATTTACCAAATCTATCACCGTAGCAGAACTGCTCCAAGTGGAAAGACTCCACTTGGAGTTGGTCTGCGGGAAACGGTACATCCACCGCGAAATCACGCTCGGGCACGTCAACCGCCCGGGCTTGGCGCTTTGCGGCCATTTGGAAAGTTTCCGCCCCAATTCCGTACAAGTGTTCGGCCGCGGGGAACACGCTTTCTGCCAAAAGGAAAACAAAACGCGCCTGCGCGCCAATATTTCCAAAATGTTAAGCGAGGGCCAAGTGCCCTGTGTGATTACCACCGCCGGATTAGACCCCCTGCCTGCCGTACGAAAGGCCTGTTTGGGGTCGGACGTGCCGGTGCTTAAAACGGATATGGAGTCCACCGCGTTTATTGCGGAGTTCTCCCGCTTTTTGGACGAAAAATTATCGCCCGTTACGCATATGCACGGCGTACTGGTGGATGTGAGCGGCATCGGCGTACTGATCCGCGGCGATGCGGGCATCGGCAAAAGCGAGTGCGCGCTGGAATTGATTAAGCGCGGACATATTTTAGTAGCGGATGACGTAGTAGAAGTACAAAAACGGTTTGGCCGTTTTCTGGTCGGCTCCTGCCCGACAATGTTAAAGCATTATATGGAAGTACGCGGGCTGGGCATTTTGGACGTACCCCTTTTGTTTGGCGTAGGCTCTACGTTAGACGAAACCAATATTGATATGGAAGTGGTGCTTACGTCCCCCAGCAAGCAACCTATTGACCGACTGGGAGTGGAGCAGAAAACGACTAATATTTTGGGGGTGGAGGTGCCTTCGCTGGGCTTGCCCGTTACACCGGGGCGCAACTTGGCCGTACTGATTGAGGTGGCCGCGTTAAACCAGCAACTCAAAAGCCAAGGCATTTTTTCCGCCAAAGAATTTAGCCAAAAAATCTTGGACAAAATGAAGAAGGGGAACAATGGCAAGCAATAAAAGACGGATTTTTATCATTACGGGTATGAGCGGGGCCGGCAAATCCCAGGCGCTGAAAATCTTTGGCGATTTTGGGTTCTATTGCGTGGACAACCTGCCGCTTGCCCTGTTTAAAAACTTTACCGATTATTTAAAACAAAGCGGCGAACGCCGCGATGTGGCCCTTGGCATTGACGTGCGCGAGGGCGACCGCCTGCGCGAAATGCCCAAGATTTTAAACTCAATGGTGCAGGACGATTTCGTCGTAAAGGTCATCTTTTTGGACGCGTCGGAAGAGTGCTTGATTCGCCGCTTCTCGGAAACCAAGCACCGCCACCCGATTCACAAAAAACTGGCTACCGCCCTAGCACACGAGCGCAAGGTGATGAGCCCTATCCGCACAATGGCCGACAGGGTGATAGACACCTCCGATTTAAAATTGGGGGAACTGAAAGAAAAACTGTCTGCGCTCTTGGGGCTCACGCGCGAGGGTGATATGCAAATTACCGTGGCGTCGTTTGGCTTTAAAAACGGCATTTTAAAGGATTGCGATATTGTAATGGACGTACGCTTTTTACCCAACCCGTTCTATATTCCCGAACTGCGCGAAAAAACGGGCCTAGATAAAGAGGTTCAGCAATATATTATGTCCTTTAAAGAAACCAAGGAATTTGCCGAAAAATTTGCAGATTTAATTAAATATTTGATACCTAAGTATATTAAGGAAGGAAAAAGTTATTTAACTATTGCAATGGGTTGCACGGGCGGACGCCACAGAAGCGTTTTTATGGCGCACGAACTGGCCCAACGCCTGACCAAAGCAGGGTTAAACGCTTCGGAATTTCATAGGGACATAGGACTTTAATTATGGTGAAAATTGTTTTAGTAACGCACGGGCACTTGGCCCAACAAATGTTGGAAACTGCCGGACAAATCATCGGCAAACCGTCGGACGACGGCTTTGCTACCTTTGCCGTTACCACGGCCGCCTCGGTGGAAAAGGAAGCCGCCAAACTGCACGAACTGTTAAAATCGTGCGAAGACGGCGCGCTTATTTTGACCGATATCTTTGGCGGCAGCGCGACCAACATTTCCCTTACCGCCAGCAAGGATTTGCCCAAATGCTATGTGATTACGGGGCTTAATTTAAGTATGCTCCTAACCGCAATGAACAACCGCAAAAAATTATCCTCCAAGGAACTGGCGGAAAAAATTGAAGCCGACGGCAAACGCGCGGTTATCAACGCAACGGAACTTTTGATTAAGGGGCTCTAATGCCGATTATATTCGCACGGGTGGACGACCGCCTGATTCACGGCCAAATTGTACAGGCCTGGCTGCCGGAGTTAAACGTGGATGAGATTTTGATTCCTTGTTACAAGGAGTCCTGCCTCAACCGCGGCCTCCTGCGTTTGAGTCTGCCCTACGAATATGAACTGACGATTTTGGACCCGCACGCCTGCGCGCGGTATGCGGCCGAATCCAAGCGGAGAATCTTTCTGTTAATGGGTTCTTTAAAAGAATTTACGGACCTGATTAAAGACGGCCTGCAAATTAAATCCCTAAACATCGGCGGGATGCACTTTAAAGACGGCGCCCAAAAGTTGGACGATAACGTATTTTTGGACGCCGATGACAAACAATTTTTAAAACTGATACGGGACTTAGGTATCCAAATTGAAACACGCGCCGTGCCCTCGTCCGCTTCCGTATCGGTAAGCGAGGCCTTACAATGACCCCGGAAATTTTTGCCCTGTGCGTAAGCGCGGCTTTGCTGGAACTGGACACGACGTATGCGTTCCAGTTGACGCTTTCGCGCGGAATTATCGCGGGGCCGCTATTATCCCTTTGGACGGGCGATTTAATGGCCGGGATACAGGTGGGGGTATTTACGGAACTGCTCTTTTCGGACGTAAACCCCTTGGGCGGCATTTTACCCCCCAGCGCGGTGGTTTGTTCTGCGGTTACGCTTGCGCTGCACGCAATGGGCATTGAACTTTATTTTGCGTTCTTCTTCGGCGTGGTGGGAGCGATTTTATTTGCGCTGGCTGAAAAGTTTATGCGCAAAAACCGCTTTAAATGGTTGATTTTTTGGGAGCGGCAAGTAATGCAAAAGCCCGGGCAAATTAATCACGCCATTTTATCGGCCCTCGCCAATGCGTTTTTAAGCACGTTCCTGCTGATTTTTTTGTTTACTTGGCTGTGCGGCAAGGGCCTTGTGTGGCTCGTGCCGTTTATCCCGGCCCAAGCGCATTTTGCGTGCCGGTTTGCCTATATGGCTGTTCCGTGGATCGGGCTTGCCACATTGGTACCCGCGTTCCGCTTAAAGACGAGGTAGCGTATGAAATTCTCTCTGCAACTTAGTTTGTTTCTGCGTTCCTTCTTTCTGCAAGCGGGCTGGAACTATATGAAATACCAAAACTTGGGGCTCACGTTTACAATGCTCCCATTTTTGAAAAACGAATACAAGGACGACAAAGACGCCCTGCCCTCGGTTTTGCAACGCTATTTGGAAAGTTTTAATACGCACCCCGTAATGGCGTCTTTTTGTTTGGGCGCGCTTGCCAAGCAAGAGGAAGAAATTGCGCACGCGCAGTCGCTTTCCGACTTTAAGAACAAAATAAACGAGTGGAACGGTATTCGCCGCAGTTTATCTATCACCACAGCCTCTATTGGCGACCGTTTATTTTGGGGCACCTTAAAACCGCTTACGCTGTTACTGGCTATTTTTATTTGGCTGGCCTTGGGCGTGAACTTTTTTGAATTGGACGAAAGTGTAAAAATTCCGCTTTTTTATGTCTTTGGCGCAGGCGCGGCCGCTTTTTTTGCCTTTAACGCCGTAGCGCTGTTTGTAAAATGGCAAGGTTTAAAAATCAGTTACACCGCCAAGGAAAACTCCTGCTTTGGCCTTACGCGGTTTGACTGGAACAAAACCATCTACAACGCCAAACGCATCGGCATTGTGTTGGCGGTGGGGATGATTTTGTTCGGCGTGTATTATTATTTAAAAGACTTTGCCGAAATAGATGTGCATTTTGTTACGCGGGCCGTAATTGTGCTGTTTTTTATTATGGTCAGTTTCATTACGCGCAAACTGCGCATACCGAATATGTATTTGTATTTGGCGGCGGTAGCCGTGTTTAACCTTGTTTGTTATTTGTAATATGGGGGATTTGTGATACAACAGGACATAAAAATCATTAACCAGTTAGGCTTGCACACACGCCCGGCCGCGCTGCTGGCGCAGACGGCGGCTAATTTTGCGTGCGATATCCAACTGTCCAAGGACGGGGTAAACGTCAACGCCAAGAGCATTATGGGGTTAATGATGTTGGCGGCGGAGTGCGGCTCCTTTGTAACGCTTACGACAAACGGCTCGGATGAAAAAGAAGCCTTTGATACGATTAAAAATTTGTTTGACAATAAATTTAACGAAGAATTTTAAGGAGAAAACAGTATGTTGGTGCTAAAAGGCATTGCCGCCAGCCCTGGCGTAGCCATTGGTCCGGCGGTGTTGTTGCCCGGAGATAATTTTGCGGTGTCGCGGCAGTATATTGAACCTGCCGAAGTAAAGGCGGAACTGCAAAAGATGCACCACGCTATGCAAAAAACGCTGGATGAGTTGGATGCGTGCGAAAAGAAGGTTCTCTCCACCTTGGGGGCGGAATATGCCAATTTAATGTCCACCCACAAACTGATTTTGCAGGACCCGGCCTTAAAGGATTCCGTCGCCAAAAAAATCCGCACGGAACACCTCTCCGCGCAGGCCGCGCTGTTTCTTACCTTGCAGGAATTAGCCTCCGCCTTTGACAAAATTGAGGACCCGTTTTTTAAGGAACGCCGCAACGATATTTTTGACGTGGGCAAGCGTTTGGTAAACAATTTGGAAGGCGGCAAGCGCGAATTTTTGGCTTCTATCAATAAGCCCTCCTTGCTCGTGGCACACAATTTGTACCCGTCCGACACCATTAACTTGCAGGAAAACCAAGTCATCGGTTTCTGCACAGACGTCGGCGGCAAAACGAGCCACACCGCGCTCTTGGCGCAGAGTTTAAATCTGCCCGCCGTCGTTGGGTTATCCACCGCGTCCAAAGATGTTAAAAGCGGCGACACGCTGATTATTGACGGCGAAAACGGCCTCTTGGTAATCAACCCGGACCGCTACACCTTGGCCAATTACCGCAAAATCCAGCGCGAAATTAAAAAGACGGACGCCCTTTTAAAAACCATTAACCACCTGCCCGTTATCACGCAGGACGGCCGCGGCGTAAAACTGTATGTAAATTACGACCCGCGCACAGACAACAAAGATAACAAGCGCTTAATTACCGATGGGTTAGGCCTGCTGCGCACCGAATTTTTGTATATGGATACCCCCACGCCGCCCACTGAGGACGACCAATACCGTATGTATTTGGCCGTTTTAAAGCGCTTTGATATGCGCCCCACGGCTATCCGCCTGGCGGACCTGGGCGCGGACAAAATGCCCGATTTTCCGCTGGATGAATTTGATAAGGACGCCAACCCCTTTATGGGGTGCCGCGGTATCCGCTTATTTTTAAAAAACCCGGACCTGCTCTATACGCAACTCCGCGCCATTGTGCGCACCGCCTGCGAGGTTCCTGCACAAGTGAAGATAATGATTCCTATGGTGTCCGCGGTAGAGGAAGTCCGCCACGTCCGCACCGCCTTTAACGAGGTGTTAAAGGAGTTTGAAGCCAAGGGCAAAAAGCCCGTAAACCGTGTGGCGTTGGGCGCGATGATTGAAGTGCCCGCCGCCGCCATTGCCCTGGACGGGATGATTGGTGAACTGGATTTTATTTCCATTGGCACTAATGACTTGATACAATATCTAATAGCGGTGGACCGCGTGAACCAGGAAGTCGCCCATATGTACGACCCCTGCCACCCCGCCGTGGCGCGTACGATAAACCAAATTATCCAAACCGCCCACAAACGCAACAAACGGGTTTGTATCTGCGGGGAAATCGCCGCCGATTCCCGTATGTTGCCGTTGCTTTTGGGGCTTGGCGTGGATGCGCTTTCCGTAACGCCGCGTATGTATCTGCGCGTAAAAAACAACATACGCAATTTGAATTTTGAAAACTGTTCCGATTTGGCCCAAGCCGCCCTGTTAATGGGCAGTTCGGCCGAAATCCGGCAATTAATTGATAACAACAAAAATGAAGATTCGTAACTTTTCTATCGTGGCCCATATTGACCACGGCAAGACAACCCTATCCGACCGCATTTTGGAAGATACCGGCACCGTGCCCAAGCGCAAAATGCAAGCCCAACTGCTAGACGGTATGGACTTGGAACGCGAGCGCGGCATTACCATTAAAGCCAAAGCGGTACGCATTTTATACAAAGATTACATTTTAAATCTTATTGACACCCCCGGCCACGTGGATTTTTCCTACGAAGTGGCCCGATCCTTGCGCGCCTGCGAGGGCGTTCTGCTTTTGGTGGACGCTTCGCAAGGCGTAGAAGCGCAGACCGTGGCGCACGCGCATTTGGCGCAAAGTTTAGGCCTTAAAATCATCCCCGTAATGAACAAGGTGGACCTTTCCCAGGCCGATGCGGACACGTCCGAAGAGCAACTGTGGGACATTTTAAAAGAGCCCATTGAGGCCGAACGCGTCAGCGCCAAAACGGGTATGGGCATTGAACACTTGCTGGACCGTATCATCACCGATATTCCCGCCCCGCAAGGCGATCCGAACGCCCCCTTGCGCGCGCTTATTTTTGACTCGTATTATGACCCGTTCCGCGGCGTAATTATGTATGTGCGCATTGTGGACGGAGCCGTCAAACCGGGGCAAATCATTAAGTTTATGTCCTCCGGCACTACCTATAAAATTGAAGAACTGGGCTATATGACGCCCAAGCAACTCCACAAGGACACCGAACTTTCCGCCGGGGAAGTAGGCTATTTGGTTGCCGGTATTAAAGACATCCACCAAGTAAAGGTGGGCGATACCGTTACCTTGGCCGAACGCCCCGCCGAAAAAGCACTCCCCGGCTATGCCGACGCTAAACCCGTGGTGTTTGCCAGTATCTTCCCGGTGGAAACGACGGATTTTCCGCTGTTGCGCAAAGCGCTTGAAAAATTAAACCTCTCCGACTCGTCCTTCCACTACCAGAGCGAAACCTCTAAGGCCTTGGGCTTTGGGTTCCGCTTGGGGTTTATGGGTATTTTACATATTGAAATTGTAAAGGAACGCTTGGAACGCGAATTTAATTTATCGCTGATTGCCACCAGCCCCAACGTGGTTTATCACGTTAAATTTACGCCGCGCAAATCACACCCGCAGGAACTTTCCGCCCTGCCCGATGCGCCGGACGATCCGGGCTATAAAATCATTGATAACCCGGCCAACTTTCCCCCGTACGGCGATATTATTGATATCAAAGAGCCCGTCATCCACATTACCATTGTTACCCCTGTGGAATTTATGGACGGCGTGATGACGCTGCTTAAAGAAAAGCGCGGGACCTTTATGAGTATGGACCATTTGTCCAACCAGCGCGTGATTATCAAGTACGAAATGCCGATGGGCGAAATGGTAATAGACTTTTACAATAAGTTAAAATCCGTTTCCAAGGGCTATGCCTCGTTTGACTACGAGGTTGCCGGCTTCCGCAGTTCCGATGTGGTATTAATGGAAATCTTGCTCCACGGTACGGCGGTAGATGCGCTTTCCGTAGTGGTACACAAGGACAAAGCCCAAACGATGGGCCGCGCCTTATGCGCCAAGTTAAAGGAACTTATCGGTCGCCAGCAGTTTGAAGTGGCTGTACAGGCCGCCGTCAACGGCAAAGTAATTGCCCGCGAGACGATTCCCGCCTTCCGCAAAGACGTTATTGCCAAGTGCTACGGCGGCGATATCACCCGCAAACGCAAATTGCTGGAAAAACAGAAGGAAGGTAAAAAGCGTATGAAATCTATCGGCAGTTTGAACATCCCGCAAGAAGCCTTTGTGGCGATGCTCAAAATTGACGAAGAATGACCCTGCGGGTCGGGCGGATTATCTGCTCTCATTTGACTGGTTGGGCGACACTATTTTTGCGGTGTCGCCCTCTTCTATAAAAAGCATTGGCCTTCCAGGCCGCGGAGATTAACCGCACTCATCTGATTAATGGAGCAACACTCTTTTTGTAGTGTTGCTCTTTTTTTGCGTTACGCGCCGCGGATTTTCCGCGCTCATTTGATTGGTTAGGCGGCACTGTTTTTGCCCTAGCGGGCGGCAGATTAACCGCACTCTCTTGATTACTTGGGCGATACTGCTTTTGTGGTACCGCCTTATTTGGGCACTCCATATTCGGGCTTCGCACGAATAACACCGCCTAATTTGCTAAAATAATAAATATGATTTTAGAAGGACGCACCCTAGCCGCTCAAATCCGCCAGCCCTTACCCCAAAGGGCCGAAGCCGTGCGCCAAAAATTAGGCCGCCCGATATGCTTGCGGGCCATCGGCTCCACCGAGGATTATGGGGCGTATGTGTACCTTAAAAAAGAGGTCGCCGCCGCCCAGCAGTTGGGTGTGGATACAAAAGTTTTTGAGGTGGATAACCAAACCCCGGCGGCGGAATTTTTAGAATTAGTCAAAAATTTATCCGCCGATAAAAACGTGGACGCTATTTTAATTCCGCGGCCGCTACCCGAACATTTGGCCGCCACTCCGTACGCCGATTTGCTCGCCCCGCAAAAAGATATTGACGGGATGTCCAACATCAACGCGGGCAATTTGTTTCTGTGCAAAACGTGGCCGGAAATATTGGCCTTAAAAGGGTTTGCCCCGTGTACGGCTATGGCCGTTATCCGCTTGCTGGAATATCATCAACTTCCCTTGTCCGGCGCCGAAGCCGCCGTGATTGGCCGGTCCAGCACGGTGGGGCGCCCGTTGGCGCATTTACTCACCTGCAAAAATGCGACTGTTAAAATTTGCCACACCAAAACAGATTTGCCGCGTGCGTTAAAAGATGCTGATTTAATATGCTCCGCCGCGGGCAAGCCCGGCTTGTTGCAGGCGGACTGGCTCAAACCCGGCTCGTCGGTAATTGACATTTCAACCAACTGGGCAGACGGCCGTTTGTGCGGGGATGCTACTCCCGCGCAGTTGGAAACGCGCGGCGTGTCTTACTCGCCCGTCCCCGGCGGAGTCGGCCCGGTAACGCTTGCAGTGCTGCTGGAAAACATTGTACTATCTGGGGAAAGGAAACTTTAAGGAGACCGTATGAAAAAACTTTCTATTTGTTTGATTTTCGTCTTGTGCGCGGGCCTTATGGCGGCGTGCAACACCAACCAAAAGAAAAAAGAAAAATATAACCGCAAAATTTATTTGACGGAAGAAGATTATATGGAAGATTTATCCAAAGAAGCCGCCAAAGAACGCCGCGAAACGGCCCCGAATATTGAATCCGAATACATCTTTAACGTCGGGCCGGAACAGGATAAAACCATTTATTTCTTTGACGACCGCCAACAACCCAAGGTACCCGGCCAGCCCAGCGACGCGGACTACAAAAAGGAAAAACGCTTGTGGAGCAAACCCAAACGCTACACGCCCGAAGAGTATTACGGTATGCAGGGCTCGGCGGAATCGTCCTCCGAAGAATCCTCTAACTCGTACGGTTACGATTATTAAAAAGTAGATTAAATGTTATCGCCCCGTTTTTTTCGCGGGGCGGTTTTTTATTGGCAGGAAAGGCAACCTCTAATTTTTTACTTTACAAACAGCCCTATGCAATCGGTAAAAATGCCGTCCGCACCCTCCGCCGCCAAGTGCGCGGCAAGCGCAGGCTCGTTTACGGTGTATAAGTAAATTTTAAGGTTGTTTGCGTGGCAAACTTGCGCAATTTGCGGGGTAAAGCGCGTATAATTCATATGCACACTCTCCGCCCCCAGCGCAAGCGCCTTGGAAACGTCAAAAGGCCGCGTTAATAGGCCGATACGCGCATTTTTATCCAGTTTGCGTAACCGTACCAGGGTATCATAATCAAAACTAGAAAACAGCGTTTTTGGCAAAATATCGGGGGCCGTTTGGCGCAGGCAGGACAGTAAGGCTGCTTCCAACCCGGGGTAACGGTTGTCATCGTTTTTCAGTTCAATGTTTAAACACGCAAGTTGCGGGCGAACCACAGGCAAAACTTCTTGCAACTGCGGCACCAAAACAGGCGCTTGGGTGAATTTGTTTATCAGCGGATATTTTTTTAAATCCGATACCGTCAGCGAGCCCAACTGTACGGCCACGCCCGCCGTGGATAGCAAAGAATAATCGTGGTGGACGAGCAGCACACCGTCTTTTGACAAATGCACGTCCAACTCGTAGCGGGTAGCGCCGAGTTCCCGCGCGCGGGCAAAAGCAGGCAACGTATTTTGGACGCGCTCTTTGGACGCGCCGCGATGAGCAAAATAAATCATACTTGTAGTGTAAAAAATACGGGGGTTTTGTGCAAGAGAGAAAACCCCCTCCGTTTTTACGGAGGGGGTTATATTTAGTGGCAAACGCATACTAACTCATCAGCATAGCAATAGCCAGTACCACTTGATGTATGATCAGAACAATGGTCCTCTATCACGTCCCAACCAGTTTGCCCAGGCGAACACTTATTATCCTTAGGCCGGACCCACCCGCAGGCAGCACAAGTTCCCGGATTGTTTATGGTTCCAACCGCCTCAAAATAACACTCAGAGCCGCCAGCATAGCACTCTCCTTCTTCATTTAAAGTTGTTCCAGTAGGACAATCACAGGTGCAAGTTGAATAGTTCCAAGTTCCCTTTTCGCTATTTCTGTCTTGCGGATCCGTGCATTTTTGTTGTACCTCAGAAGATATATTTTTACACGCCTCAATGCATTGTTCGTCTCTTAGCACAGCACCAGCCGGACAAGTACAGGTACAAGAACTATCATCCCACGTCCCGGGAACACCATCCGCATCTAATGGTTGTTCACAAAATTGATCTGCCCCAGAAGGACACGACCGTCCATTTTTGCTTTTCAGTAAAAACGAGGTGTAAGTTTTACCGTTTGTCTTTTTATTCCCGGAAGCGTCGTAATCACTCGCATATTGGTTATCCCACCAAAGTTCTTCCCCCAGGTTCGCCGAGTTCTGCGCGCTTTTGTTAATTTTGGCGGTGCCGGAAATTTCCATATTGTCCGTCTTGCCGCCCATTACGGGGATGTCATTGCCGTAAATCGTATTTGCTACATTGCTTTGGTGGAAGTTCGTATCTTTAAAAGTAACATTATTGGCCATTATGCGCC
>CAVKWQ010000033.1:0-19349 GCA_963660385.1 Muribaculaceae bacterium | reverse complement strand
CTGTCGGGGATCCGTTGTTATCAAAAAAGGAAAACGACAGATTCCCGACTACGACACTCGGGAATGACATCGTTATGAAAAAAAGAGGTCATCCTGAACTTGTTTCAGGATCTACATCTTGGGTTGTGAGCCGTGGTTTTACACTTATAGAACTTTTAGTCGTCGTTCTTATTATCGGTATTTTGGCGGGGGTGGCTGTTCCCCAATACCAGACGGCGGTGGATAAGGCCAGATACAGCAAAATTATCCCTATGACCCGCGCTTTAAAGGACGCTACGGAAGTATATTATATGGCGAACGGGACTTATAGTTTTGCTATTGGGGATATTGATATCAGCGGTCCGGCGGGGTGCCAGTTCCCGGCCGGAGATAATATTGTATTGTGCGAGGACTCTTGGTATGATATTTTAAATCAAGCACAAAATGTAATGGGTTTTATGGGGGCGCGTTACTCAACGGCTACCGAACAAAACGCCTATCGGATTTGGTTGGACAACAATAACAACGGAAAACCGGCTGGGCAACGGGAGTGCGTGGCCTATGACGGAACAGAACGGGCGCACCGCTTGTGCAAGGCAATGGGTGGCGTGCGGGTCAGCCAGTGGTCCAAAGATTATATTTTGCCGTAGCAATTTGCAATTTACCGCCAGCAAGGCATAAAAAACCCCGCCCAAAAGAGCGGGGGTTTTGATATCGTAATCAAAGATTAATGCACGCCGTGCATCCATTTTTTGATTTTGCCCGTCATAATCCACATAATTACACCGAACAAGGCGGACAAGACCGCCGGGACGGAGAACAACGTGGAAAGGCTCCACGATTCGTAGTAACTGGCCAGCCAGCCGGCAAGCAGGTTACCAAAGAAACTGGCCGTCAACCATACGCCCATAAACAGGGACATAAATTTAAGCGGCGCGAGTTTGCTTACCATAGACAGCCCCACCGGGGACAAGCACAGTTCGCCCATCGTGCAGAACATATAGACCAAAATCAGCCAAATCGCGCTGACCGGGCCGTTGGCTTGGTACAAGGACGCGCCTACCGCAATGGCGGCAAAGCCGATACCTTGCAGGAACAACCCCCAGCCGAATTTGCACGGGATAGAGGGGTCTTTCGTTCCCATTTTAAGCCACAGTTTGGCATAAATCGGGGCCAAGAGCACCACGAAAATGGGGTTTACCGCCTGGAAATAAGACGCTTTAAGCGTAATTTCCCCAATGAACGGCAACACCGGGTGCAAGTTGGTGGCTTCTTTGGCAAAGAAGTTCAAAGAAGTACCGGCCTGTTCAAAGAACGCAAAGAAGAAAATAGCGAAGAATACAAAGGTGAAGATCGCTTTGATTCTGTCCCATTCGTCCTGCGTAAGCGGCTTTTGGGCGGCTTCGGCCTTGGCTTTTTCTTCGGGGTCTTCGTCTTGGATGTTTTTAGTTACGGGGTGCAAGCCGATGTGGCCCAAGTATTTGTTTTGGGAAACCAAATACCAAATAAGGCCGATTACCATACCGATACCGGCAGCCATAAAACCGTATTTCCATTTATAGGCTTCCAACGCGTTAAACGGGTCGGTAGGTTCGCCCAAAAAACCGCAGATGAACGGCGCAAAGAACGCACCTACGTTAATGCCCATATAGAAAATGGTAAAACCACCGTCTCTTCTGACGTCGTTGGGTTCATACAGTTCACCCACAATAGAGGAGATGTTCGGTTTAAAGAAACCGTTTCCGATAATAATCAGCGTTAAACCCGTGCCCAGTGCGAGAACCGGGTTAATGAGTTCATAAGACGCCAGCGTAAATTGACCCATAGCCATTAAAATAGCACCAATGGTAATAGAGTGGCGTTTGCCGATATAACGATCCGCCAGGTATCCGCCCAAGATGGGGGTTAAATACACCAGGGCCGTAAACATACCGTAAATTTTGCTGGAAGTCGCTTTGGTAAATCCAATTACGGTACTAATCATAAAGAGCGACAGAAGAGCTCTCATTCCATAGTAGTTAAAACGTTCCCACATTTCAACCATAAACAACATATACAGCGCTTTCGGTTGACCGTGTTTGGTAACGTTATGCTTTACTTCATTGTCTGTCATTTATTTCTCCTTGTTTAATTAAAAGGGTACTCTATATTGTACAAAAATATAGGCACACCAGAGAGGGAATATTATAAGGTTGGCAGCCCGCCGTTAAGCAACAGTTGCGTGGCATCCTGCATTAACAGGAAAGCGTGGTAAAAGGCCACCGCCAAATATACGCCCAAAAGGATAAGAAGCAGGGTGTATATCCACTTGGCGGGTGTAGAGATAATTTTGGAAAGCCACACCAGCGGCAGGGCGAACGGCCCCAATACAAGGGCCGCCAGAATTATCCCGGAGTGGGAATAAAAAAATCCGCGCCCGGGCTTTAAACTGCGCCCGCAAAAGCGGCAGTAATTGTCCTTTTCGTCCACTACGTTGTGGCAATGCGGACAGGTTTTTACCCCGTTCACAGTTCAACCCCTTTGCTGCGCAGGTAGCGTTTGATGTGGCTGCGGGCCCCGGCGGTTTTGGCAAATTCCAGCCAATCGCGCTTGGGTGCGCCGTTCTTGCGCGTGATAATTTCGCACACATCGCCCGTTTTAAAGGCATAATCCATACGCACCATACGGTTGTTTACCTTGGCGCCTACATAGTGGTCGCCAATGTCGGTATGAATAGCGTAGGCAAAATCAATGGGCGTAGAGCCTTCCGGCAGGGATTTTACGTCCGCACGCGGCGTAAAGACAAAGATTTGCTGTAAGTTTACGTCCGTTTTGAACCCTTCCAAAAATTCGCGCGGGGCAGTTAAATCCTGCTGCCACTCAATCCAGCGGCGGATCCAGTTAATCTTTTCGTCAAAGTTTTTGTCGGGCTTTACGTTGCCCATTTTGTAGCGCCAATGCGCCGCGATACCGTATTCGCAGGTGCGGTGCATTTCCTCGGTGCGGATTTGAATTTCAATAATATCGCCCGTGGGGGATAAAACCGTCGTGTGGATGCTTTGGTACATATTGGCCTTTGGCGTGGCGATGTAATCGGTAAACGTGCCCGCAATCGGCTTGAAAACGCTGTGCACAAGCCCCAAGGCGCGGTAGCAGTCCTGCAAGGTTTTGGTAATAATGCGCACACCCAAGGAATCTTGGATTTCCGCAAAGGTACAATGGTGCTTCTGCATTTTGCGGTAAATGGAATAGTAGTTTTTGGCGCGGGCCAAAATGCGGAAGTCTAAATTGTCGGCTTTGAGGGCAGGCTCCAACTGCTTTTTAAAGGCTTCCAGCGCGGCCTGACGGTCGGCGGTGCGGGCTTCCACTTGCGCTTTAATGTCGGCATATTCCTGCGGGTGGAGGTATTTAAAGGATAAATCCTCTAAATCTGTTTTAATGGTAAACATCCCCAACCGCTGGGCCAGCGGCGCATAGAGCGAAATGGTTTCGTACGCCTTAAACTGCTGGCGGTCCGGCGGCATAAAATCCAAGGTGCGCATATTGTGGGTGCGGTCTGCGAGTTTGATTAAAATAACGCGCACGTCCTCGGCCACGGCAATCAACATTTTGCGCCAGTTTTCTACGGTTTCCTCGTCGGTGGAGGAGAATTTTAAGTCGCTGATTTTCGTTACTCCCTGCACCATATGGGCGATTTCCGGGTTGAACTCCCGGCGCAAGTCGTCCAAGGTTACGGAGGTGTCTTCTACCGTGTCGTGCAGTAGGCCTGCACAAATGGTGTCGGCGTCCAGGTTAAAATCCATTAAGATATTGGCGACGTGGCAACAATGCGTAAAATACGGCTCGCCGCTTTCGCGCTTTTGCTTTTCGTGTGCCTTTTCGGCAAAGTGATACGCCTTTTCAATCAAAGAAGTGTCTTGATTGGGGTTGTATTCTTTAAACTTACGGAGCAAGGCTGGTAAATCGGGAGCGTTTTGCATAAGGTTACTCGTGTTTTAAATCGTTTAAAATTTCCGCCGCGGCCCGTTTGGCTACGCCGGGTTCGCCCAAAGACGCGCGCAGTTTGAGCAAGTCTTCGCGCATTGCGGTCAGTTTGGCCGGGTTTTGGAACATAGCCATCGTTTCCGCCGCCAAAGCGTTGGCATTGGCGTCTTGCTGGATAAGTTCCTTTACCAGAGCGCGGCGCGCCAGCAGGTTGACGAGCGAAATATACGGTACTTTAATTACACGTTTGGCAATTTCGTAAGTCGGCCAGAAGAGTTTGTACGCCACTACCATAGGAATACCGAGCAAAGCGTTTTCCAGGGTAGCAGTGCCGGAGCAGGCCAGCAAAAAGTCCATTTCCGAGCGTTTGGCGTAATGGTTGTCTTTTACAAAGTGGAAATTGTCGTGCGGTTTTTCGCCGATTAAATCCAAAAACACTTTTTCGTCGGCGTCCGGCAATAAAAACATATACGCCTGCGTATTGGGGAATTCCTTCAACACTTGTTTAAAGGTTTGGTAGAAAACAGGTGTTAAGCGCTTGATTTCGCCCATACGGCTGCCGGGCAGCATACCCAGTTTCCACGCGTGGTTTTTATGGTCGGTTACGTTGAAATTTTTGTCCTTGGGTGCGGGCAAATAGTCTAACAACGGGTTGCCCAAAAATACGGCGTTTCCGCCAAATTGTTTGTGAAATTCCGGCTCAAAGGGGTAAATGACGAACATTTTTTTCGTCAGGTTCGCCAGTTGTTTGGCGCGGTATTGACGGCTGGCCCACACCTGCGGCGTTACATAATAGTAGGCCGGGATGTTGCGGTGCTTGGCCATA
Source organism: Muribaculaceae bacterium (assembly GCA_963660385.1). Taxonomy (GTDB): domain Bacteria; phylum Elusimicrobiota; class Elusimicrobia; order Elusimicrobiales; family Elusimicrobiaceae; genus Avelusimicrobium. The sequence goes on along the minus strand of CAVKWQ010000033.1, from coordinate 14,581 downwards.
CCCAATACTTGGTGGTTAAAGCCGTAAAAGTCCACTACGATAAGTGCCACCGGGTTTTGCGTTTCCATATAGTCGCGGATTTGGTTTAAAAGTTTAATCCAAAGCGGCATTTTTTTAAGCGGTTCAATAAATCCGCTTGCGCCTTGGCTGGCCAAATCAAACATAAAGGTATCGCTGGCGGCCGCTAATTGTTTGCCCCCAATCGCCGTAACGCGCACATCGGGGTCGGCTTCTTTTAAAGCGCGCACCAAGGCGGCGGCGTGAATATCACCGGATACATCCCCCGCCACGATGAGAATATTTTTAGAAATGGGGGTAATGGTGGACATTATTTTTCGTCTCCTTTAAATTGGCCCAAGGTTTCGTCCAATACGGCTTGGGCGGCGCGGGCAACGGTGCTGATGGCCTGCAACGGTTTGGGCGTATGCAGGTGGCCCGTTTTCGGGATATCAAAACGGTTCATCTTTTCGCAAATTTGCAACGCCAGTTCCAGGGCTTTGGTGCCCTTTTCGCCGCTGGGGGCAGGCGTTCTGGCCGTTTTGATGCAGTCAATAAAGTGTAAAATTTCGGCGGTAATGGGCAACTGCTTTTCCACCTTGGGATAATTAACCGTCAAATCGTTCATATTATTAATGACGGGTTTGTCCTTGCTGTATGTTTTCACGCGGGCGTTCATAAAGTCCACGGACACATATCCGCCCGGTTGGAAGAGGTGCATAAAGCGGGCGCGTTCAAAACTGGCGCGGCTGGCGGTTACATCGGCCACGGCGCCGTTGGCAAAGTGCAGGCGGACGTTGGCGATGTCCTCGTGCGGAGAAAACACACTAAGCCCCACCGCGTCCACGTGGACTACTTCGCTGGGGACAATGGTATAGAGCAAATCAATATCGTGAATCATCAGGTCCAGCACCACGCTAATGTTAGCCATACGCCCGTCGTACGGCCCTTGGCGGGTAATGGTAATAAAGCGCGGGTCTTTGATATATTTTACGGCTTCCACTACGGCGGGGTTAAAGCGTTCCACGTGGCCAACCTGTAAAACCAGGTGGTGGCGTTTGGCGGCTTGGATTAAGTCGCGCGCTTCTTCCATTGTTACCGCAATCGGCTTTTCCACCAGCGTATGCACGCCGTGTTCCAAAAAGTACATACCGATTTGGTGGTGTAACTGCGTAGGAGCCGCCACAATGACGGCATCCACTTGCCCGACGAGTTCCTCGGGCTTCGTGTAAGGGGTGCAGTTGTGCGCCCACGCGAGTTTTTGCGCGCGCATTACGTCCGGGTCGCACACGCCCACCAGCGTAACCCCTTTCATTTTAGCAAGGGTGCGGGTGTGGAAAGTTCCGATTTTGCCGGCGCCAATAACGCCGAATTTGATAGGTTTATCTTGGACCATAGATCTTTTCTCCGTTATTATCTATTATACCTAATGTGCCCTTGTATTGGGCAAAATCCTTTGCGCGCGCAAAAAAGTTGACAGGCGTTTTAATCTTGGTATAATGTGAATATGAGATATATGGAAAGAACGCTTGTTCTAATTAAACCTGATGCTATTGAAAAACGCATTAGCGGTCTTATCTTGGACCGCCTTGATCACCTCGGCCTGCAAATGACCGGGGCCAAAGTAGTTTCGCTTACGGAAGAATTGGCCCGCGCGCACTACAAAAATTTGGAAGGCAAACCCTTCTTGGAAGAAGTTATCCAATATATGATGGGTGAATTTAACAATGTGCCGAACCATAAAATTTACGCCTTCGTTTTCCAGGGCGAAAACGCTATCGCCAAAGTCCGCCAGGAAATCGGCAGCACGAACCCCGAAAAGGCCGCCCCGTGGACGATCCGCGGCAGTTTCGGCCGCTTTATCGGCGATGTAATGCAAAACTGCGTACACGCCTCCGGCTCTCCGGAAGATGCGGAAAAGGAAATTGCGCTTTGGTTTAAACCCGAAGAGGTGCTGGACCGCTAAATGTTTGTCCGTTTACTTAAAATTGCCGCGCCGGCCTTGGTGCTGGCGTGTTCTTTAACGCCGCTTTTCGGAGCGGAAACGGAAGAAAAGACGGTTTCTTTGTCCACGCAGGACGGTTGGGCGCTTTCCGCCGTGTACCGTCCTGCTTCTTCGCAGGATAAAACCGTTGTCTTGCTGCACGATTTAAATAAAAAGAAAGAAGATTTTTCCTCTTTTAAGGCTGACCTTGCGCGCGCGGGGTTCGGCTATTTGGCGTTGGATTTGCGCGGCTACGGCCAAAGCACGGGTGGCGGCGAAGCCAAAACCTTTGCCAAGGAAGGGGTGGATAACCAATTTAATAAAATGACCCGCGACGTGGACGCCGCGATGAAATTTTTGCAGAAGAAAGGCGTTACCCCCACGGAAACGGTGCTGTTGGGCGCAGGCCTTGGCGCCAATGTGGCGGCTAAAAGCGCAAGTTTCTGGCCGGATGTGTCCGCTCTGGCTCTCATTAGCCCGACGACGAATAACCGCGATGTTCTTTCCATACCTGCGATGCGGTTATATAAGGGAGATGTGTTGATTGCCGCGGGCGCGGCTGACAAAAAAATGTTTTTGGAAGCCAGCGTGATCCGCAATGTGTCTTTTTTAAGCGCGGGGGAAGGAAAAGTAACCTTTTTAACCGCGTACGATTTAACCTCGCACGAAATGTTGGACAAATATTTGCACCCGGCGCTTATCCAATGGCTCAAAACGCCGCATAAGCCCGAAGTGTTGCCGGACCCCAAACTCACGCCGGACCCGATTCCGTCGGACGGCGCGTTGGTGGCCCCTTCCCAGACCGAAGAGGCCTTGGTTCCGTCCGTACTTTGATTAGGAGTCTTTTGTGAAACCCGCCCGTATTGTTTTTCCCGGTTTTTGGTTTGGAGAAAGCGACTTAAAACAAGCCGAAGAATTGGCGCGCCGCGGCGTGGGGGGCTTTTGCCTCTACGGGGCGACCGCGCGGGAAGCCTACGACTTTACGCGGCGTATGCGCGATGTTTCCCCCTATGACCATTTGCTCTTTTGCGCGGACATTGACGAGGAATTAAACGAAATTATTACCGATGCTCCCGCTTTGCCGCTTAACGGTTCTTTGAACCGTTTTCCCTCGCCGCAGGACGGCGCTTACCGCAAGGGCAATCTCTTGGCGCGTATGGCGCGCAGTTTGGGGATTGATTGGGTATTAGCCCCGGTGGTGGATTTAGGATATGCTTCCCCGGCGTTTGCCGACGTGCCGCTGACGGTTACCCATTTGGCGGGTGATTTTATTGCGGGGCTTTCCAATGGCGGAGCCTTAAACTGCGTAAAATATTTTCCCGGGGTTTCCGGCGTTTTAAAGACCTTGGCACAAATGGAAGATGCCGAATTTGTACCTTATAAACATATCTTCCGCCGCGCTGACGCCATTATGCCCTCGGATATGACGTTCCCCAATATTGATAACGACAACCAGGCAATGCTGTCGGATAAAATGATTAAGGGGCTTCTTAAAAAGCGGCTTAATTACAAGGGTTGTGTGGTAAGTTTTCCGCTGTTTAAGGGGCGGCTTCGCTACGAGGATGCAAGCGTAATCAAAATGTTGCATTGCGGCATTGAAGATATTTTGGCTCCTAAGGATGCTTCGTCCGTGATTGACGCGATTGAGCGCGAAGTGGATAAGGGCTTTTTGGTGGATGAGATTATTCACGCCGTTTCCAACCACGAAATGTTTATCAGCAAAGTTTTTATGGGCCCGGAACCAATGGATTACAAGGAAGCCTTTGATATGGCCCGCAGTACCTTTGGAAAATAGAAAAAGTTTGTTATTTTGTCAGCCCCCGTACTATTTTTGTATGGGGGGTTGTTTTTTTGTAAGGACAAAACACAAACAACAGATTCCCGCGTGGTTTCACGCCGGCTAACTTTCAAGGACGACGGCCTTGTTTTGTCATTCCCGAGAGTCGTAGTCGGGAATCTGTTTTTGCCGTGGTTGTTCTCTTCCGAAACGACAGATCCCCGACAGAAACACTCGGGGATGACAGCGGAAAACACAACAAAATAATTCTGACATAAAATAAAAGTCATCCTGAACTTGTTTCAGGATCTACCTTTTGGGTGGTTTGCTGTTGCCTTTTCGTCGTTTTTTTTGTTAAAATTTTGATAAATTGCGGTGGTCGTACCCGGATGTATCCGCCGTATAAAAACGCGTATAAAAGGCCGTTTTGCTCAAATATAAAGGCCTTAACAAGGAGAAAAAATGAAAGGATTTATGAATAGTTTGTTGCTGTCATCCCCGAGGAATTGGCGCCCCGCAGGGTTCGGGGATCCGTTCTTATTAAAAAAGAAAAACGACAGATTCCCGACTACTACACTCGGGAATGACGGCACTGGCACAAGTGTCCGCACGGCACACAGTGGTTTTACATTGATAGAATTATTAGTCGTCGTTCTTATTATCGGTATTTTGTCTGCCGTTGCACTGCCGCAATATACCAGAGCGGTGGAAAAGAGCCGTGCCGTAGAGGCCCTTACCATAGGTAAAAACTTGCAAGATGCCATAGATGTTTATGTTTTGTCCAACGGTTATCAAAAGGTTGTGTTTTTAAAAGAAAAAGCCTCTTATACTAAGGCTGAACTGGATATAGACTTGGGCTCTTCCTTGGATTGCACGGGCAGCGCTTATTGTGCCTCAAAGAATTTTAATTATTATGCTTATTGTGAAAGTTCGCATTGTGCTATTGAGATACACAGAGATAGCCCCAATAGCGTATTATACAGTATGGTTTATTGGAAAAATAATGCCGGAGAGTGGAGCAAAACTTGTTGGACCAATCATACGGATATCGGCCGGGGTGTGTGCAAAGGGATAGAACCGCAGGGGTGGACTTACATAGATGAACTGTAAAAAAGTCTTTTGCTAGAAGTGAAGCAAGCGTAATAAACAGCCCCGGAGTTTTGCTCCGGGGCTGTTTTATCGGTTCAAAATTACTCTTCGTCTTTTTTGAACTTGGCGGCAATTTCGTCTTTGCGGCGGTTAAATTCTTTTACCACTTTGTTTTTGCCGTCTTCCAGTTTTTCGCGCGCTTCTTCGGCACGGTCGGACAGTTTATGGCGGAAATCTTCCGCGCGGTCTTTAATTTTTTCTTTCAGTTCGCCCGCGTGTTCCAACACATATTCCTTTTGTTCTTCGTAGGTATCATCCGCCCAGCGTTTGAGTTTGCGGCGGGTAACTTCGCCCTTGGCCGGGGCTAACAGCACTCCGGCGGCGGCGCCTACCAGCGCACCCAGCAAGAAAGCGGCAATTCCCGCTCCGGCACATTCACATTTATGACACATAACTTCCCCCTCCTTTTGCTTTGCTATAATGTTATATATATTGTACAACAATTAGTAGGAACTGCAATTCCTATACATAGTATAGCCGTAAATTTAGTTTTTGTCAGACCTATTTTTAATTAGTTGGAGGTAACTATGCCAAATCCGTCCGCTCCCCGTCAAAACGGGAAACAACTGGCCCCCGAAGTGCGCAAACGCAACTTTGAAGAAGTGGCCCAAATTTTTACCAAAGAAGAAGCCCAGGCCGAGGCCAACCGCTGTCTGCATTGCAAAAATGCCCGCTGCCAGGCCAACTGCCCGGTGGGGGTGCAAATCCCGGACTTTATCGCCCTGTTAAAGGACGGCAAAGTAGGCGAAGCCGCCAGCAAAATTATGGAAACGAGCCTCTTGCCCGCCATTTGCGGACGCGTCTGCCCGCAGGAAAAACATTGTGAGGGAAACTGCATTTTAAAGGAACGCTTTGGCTCGGTTAATATCGGTATGTTGGAACGCTACACCGCCGATACCGCCCGCAACGAGGGGTTATTGAAGGCCCCGCAAACGGCCAAACCGACGGGCAAAAAGGTGGCTTGTATCGGCTCGGGCCCGTCTTCTATTGCCGCCGCGGCGGAACTGGCTCGCGCCGGGCACGACGTAACCGTTTTTGAAGCGTTGCACGCCTTTGGCGGGGTATTGCGCTATGGGATTCCTTCCTTCCGCTTGCCGCGCGAAGTGATTGACCACGAAATTGAAACCGTTAAATCTATGGGTGTTAAGTTTGTAACGGACGTGCTGGTGGGCGCAACGGAAAAAATTGCTGATTTACTGAAAGATTTTGATGCTGTGTATGTGGGCAGCGGCGCGGGTCTGCCTACCTTGACGGGCATCCCCGGCGAAAACGCCGTGGGCGTATATAGCGCTAACGAATTTTTAACCCGCATTAACTTAATGCAGGCGTTTAAATTCCCGGAAACGGATACGCCTATCCAAGTGGGCAAACACGTCGTCGTATTGGGCGGCGGGAACAGCGCAATGGATGCGGCCCGCTGTGCAATGCGCTTAGGACCGGATACGGTTACGATTGCTTACCGCAGAAGCGCGGCGGAAATGCCTGCGCGCGCCGCGGAGGTGGAACACGCTAAGGAAGAGGGCGTTCAATTTGAATACTTGGTAACCCCCAAAGAGGTGTTGGCGGACGAAAAAGGCCGCGTAACGGGGCTTAAATGCACCCGCAACCAGTTGGGCGAACCCGATGCCAGAGGCCGCCGCCGTCCGGTGGAAATTCCGGGCTCGGAGTTTGTAATGCCTGTGGATACGATTATTGTGGCTATCGGCCAAAAGCCGAACCCGATTATCGCCAAAACCACGCCGGAACTGAAAACCACGGAGCGCGGCGTTTTGGTATTGGACGAAGAGGGCAAAACCACTATGCCGGGCGTGTATGCCGGGGGCGATATCATCCGCGGCGGCGCCACGGTGCTCTTGGCGATGAAGGACGGCATTGAGGCCGCCAAACGCATTAATGCCTACTTGGAGGGGAAATAGTATGGAAGAAAATACCATTTTAATTAAAGAAAATTTAAGCGATGTGGTGGCGAAATTCGTCATCTATAAACCGCTGATTGCCAAGGCCGCCAAGGCGGGCCAGTTCGTCATTTTGCGCGGACGTGAGGGCGGCGAACGCGTGCCGGTTACGCTCGTAGATTGGGATAAAGAAAAGGGTACCATTACCGTTATTATCCAAGCCATCGGCAAAACGACGAGTTTGTTTAACTCCTTAAACCAAGGCGATAAATTTTTGAACGTGGCCGGGCCGCTGGGTACGCCCGTGGAAATTAAAAATTACGGCACCGTAGCCGTTGTAGGCGGCGGTGTCGGCATTGCCGAGGTGTACCCGATTGCGCGTGCGTTTAAAGAGGCGGGTAACCGTGTGATTGCCGTGTTGGGCGCGCGTACCAAAGATTTGCTTATCTTGGAAAAAGAAATGAGCGCCTTGTGCGATAAAACCGTCAGCACCACGGACGACGGCTCCTTTGGTATGAAGGGTATGGTTACCGATGCTATCCAAAAGTTGCACGACGAGGGCGAAAAAATTAACGCAGGCTTTATTATCGGGCCGATTCCGATGATGAAGTTTACCTCGCGCTTAATGGATAAACTGGATATGAACCCGCACGCCAGCCTGAACCCGATTATGCTGGACGGCACGGGGATGTGCGGCTGCTGCCGCGTAACCGTAGAGGGCAAGGTGCGCTTTGCTTGTGTGGAAGGGCCGATGTTCCCGTCTAAAACCATTGATTTTGACGAACTCATCCGCCGCACCGCCGAGTACCGCCCGCAGGAAGCGCAAAGTTTGGAACTTTACAAAAAGGACCACGTTTGCAAGTGCGGCCTGCACTAATAGCAAGTTGATTTAAAAACGCCCCAGGTAATACAAAAGCCCGGGGCGTTTTTGCAAAGCATATAAAAAGCCCCCGGTTTTTGCGCCGGGGGTTTTTCAATTCTAACAGCCTTAAAGCAATTTGGAAGCCAAATCCGCCAGGTGGCTGCGTTCCGTCTTGGTAAACGTAATGTGCCCGTGGCTCTTTTGGCCTTTCAAGCGGTCCACCAAATAGGTAAGCCCGTTGGATTCCACATCCAAGTACGGCGTATCAATTTGGTACGGGTCGCCCGTAACAACCACCTTAGTGCCTTCACCCGCGCGGGTTAAAATGGTCTTCATCTCGTGCGGAGTCAGGTTCTGGGCGTCGTCCACAATCATATACTGGCCTGGGAGCGAGCGGCCGCGCATATGCGTAACGGAGGCGATTTCAATCTTACCGCTGTCCAACAGGTAATGGGCTTTTTCTTCGCCCTCGTCCGGGTTGCGGCGGTCCGCCAAGAAAGCGAGGTTATCGTAAATGGCGCCCATCCACGCTTCCAATTTTTCTTCCTTGGTGCCGGGCAGGAAGCCGATGTCCTTGCCGACCGGGACGATAGAGCGGCACACCACCAAACGGCGGTAGGCGTTTTCGTCCATTGTGCGCTGTAAGCCTGTGGCCAGCGTGATAAGCGTTTTACCCGTGCCCGCCGTGCCGACGAGGGTTACAATGTCCAAACTGTCGTCAAGTAGCAGTTCCATTGCAAAGCGCTGCTCTTTGTTTAGCGGCTTAATGCCCCAAGCCGTCGGCTCCTGGGCGGAAAGCGGGCGCAGTACAAATTCCCCGCTGTTGGCCACGCGGCCGATAGCGGATTTTTTGCTTCCGTCAGACGCTTTTAAAATAATAAACTCGTTGGGATAATAAACCGCCGGGTCCACCGGGAGTTTTTTATCGCGGTAAAACGCGTCAATCTGTTCCGCCGGAACTTCCAACTCCGCTACGCCCGTGTACAGTTCGTCCACATTTACTTTGTCGGACGTATAGTCCTGTGAGGCGAGGCCCAAGGCTTCGGCTTTCAGGCGCATATTAATATCCTTGGTTACCACAATTACGGGCGCGGCGTTCTTGCGGTAAGAGCCTTCCTTTTTGCTTAACGTATAGGCAATGTTTAAAATGGAGTTATCCGCCTTGTTAAACGCCAAGGACTGCGGCAAAATGTTGGGTTTATCCAACTCAATTTTGAGGATTCCGCCCTTGTCCAGTTTTACGCCTTCGTTCAGGCGCCCGTGGGAGCGCATTTCGTCCAGCGTGCGGGACACCATACGCGCGTTTTTGCCGCGGGTGTCGCCCTCGCTTTTAAAGGCGTCCAACTCTTCAATTACGGCCATAGGGATAATGATGTCGTTATCCTCAAAGGCGTGCAGGCAGTTTACATCGTGCAGAAGCACATTGGTATCTAGTATGAATGTTTTTTTCATAAGCCCCTCTTGTAGTGGCCCGTTGTAGGACGGGTTAATTATAGTATAGCCTTTCTTTCGCCGTAGTCAAGGGCTTTTCTCGTCGGTTGGAGCAAAAAATGTATATTTTGGCTAAAATATATATATGAAATATCTTTGCATACACGGACACTTTTACCAGCCGCCGCGCGAAAATGCGTGGCTGGAAGAAATAGAAATTCAGGACAGCGCCGCCCCGTACCACGATTGGAACAGCCGCATCTGTGCGGAGTGCTACGCGCCGAACGCTTTGGCGCGTGTGCTGGACGGCAATAAAGATTTAATAGATTTAACCAATAATTATTCCCGCATTAGTTTTAACTTCGGGCCGACCTTGCTCTCTTGGATGGAAAAGGAAGAACCGCAGGTGTATCAGGCGGTGCAGGAAGCCGACCGTATCAGCCGCAAACGCTTTGGCGGACACGGCAGTGCGATTGCCCAAGTGTATAACCATATGATTTTGCCGCTTGCCAACGCGCACGACAAAGTAACCCAGGTGCGCTGGGGCATTGTGGATTTTGAAAAACGTTTCGGCCGTAAGCCCGAGGCTATTTGGCTGGCGGAAACGGCCTGCAACACCGAAACGCTGGAAGTTTTGGCCGCCGAGGGGATGAAATTTGTTATCTTGGCTCCCGGCCAATGTGCCCGCGTGCGCAAAATCGGCGAAAGCAAATGGCAGGAAGTCGGCTCCCGCGTGGACCCCAAGCGGGCGTACCGCTGTAATTTGCCCAGCGGAAAAAGCATTGCGCTGTTCTTTTATGACGGGCCCGTATCGCAGGGAATTGCGTTTTCGGATACCTTGTCTTCGGGCGAAAAATTTGCCGCCCGTTTATTAGGCACTTATAACGCCGGGGACGAAGCGCAGTTAATGCACATTGCCACCGACGGGGAAACATACGGACATCACCAAAAATTTGCCGAAATGGCCTTGGCCTACTGCCTTAAAAAGGTAGAGGAAACGCCGGGCGTGGAACTGACTGTTTACGGGGAGTTTTTGGAAAAATATCCGCCGCAGTACGAAGCGCAGATTGTGGAAAATACCTCGTGGAGTTGCTTCCACGGCGTGGAGCGCTGGCGCGCCGATTGCGGCTGTAATGCGGGGATGAAGCCCGGCTGGAACCAGAAATGGCGCGGACCGCTTCGTGATGCGTTAGATTATGTGCGCGACGAAATGGTAAAAACCTTTGAAACCGTGGGTGCTCAGTATTTTAAAGACCCGTGGGCCGCGCGTAATGATTATATTGATTTGATTTTGGACCGCTCGTTGGACGCCCAGCACCGCTTTTTCTTAAAGTACGCCACGGAAAAAGCGTGGCGGGACCGCCCGACGGCATTAATGCTTCTGGAAATGCAGCGCAACGCAATGCTGATGTACACCAGTTGCGGGTGGTTCTTTGACGAAATCAGCGGTATAGAAACCGTGCAGATTATGCAGTATGCCGCGCGCGCCATTGAACTTAACCGCGTGATTACGGGCGTGGATTTGGAGCCGGCCTTTATGGATAAATTGGCCTTGGCGCCCAGTAATTTAAAGGAACTTAAAAACGGGCGCGTGGTGTATGAGCGGTACGTAAAACCGCAGGCAATGCCGATTGAAAAAATTGCATTGGAATTTGTGGTGTCTGCCTTGGCGGACGAAACCGCTAACCCCAAGCGCGCCTACGAGTGCGATGTGTTAAATTATACGCCTATCCGCTTGTCGGTGCCCGGGGTTCACTTGTCCTACGGGGATATTACGCTTAAATCCCGCACGACGCTGTTGGAACGCAAAATGCACTTTGCCGTTTTCCAGCGCGGTTCGGCGGAGTTTGTCTGTGCGGCGGGAGAAGCGGGCAAAATGGACCGCAACGCGGTTTTTGCCCAAATGGAGCGGTTGTTTAAAGACGGAAAGTACGACGAGTGCGCTGAATTTATCCGCCAATCGTTTGAAAAGACCTATCCGCTTATTTCTATGTTCCAGGACGTCCGGCGCAAGGTGGTGGACCTCGTTTTGCGTAAAATGGACGAGCAAATGGACGCCAAATTTACCGAAGTGTTTGAACGCCAATATCCGGTGGTGCGCGGCCTGCAACTGATTGGCGCGCCGATTCCCAAGCCGTTTTTGCGCGTGGCGGAGTTTGTGCTGTCGGCCGATTTAAAGGCCGAGTTCCGCGCCGCCAACGTAAATGTAAACGCGGTAGAGGAATTAATGGAAGACGTGAAAACCCTGGGGTTGGACGTTTCGCGCGGCCCGGTGCGGGATGCGGTAACCGAAAAGTTGACCTTCTTGGCGTTTTCGTTTGCGCGCAATCCGGCCGATAAAGCCTGCGCTCTGAAACTGGTGGAATTTTTAAACTATGCGGAAATCTTCGGCTTTGAGCCGGACACGGTAAAAGCGCAGGAGTTCGTGTTCTTTGGCTTAAAGGCCCTAGGGGCGGAAGCCAAAACCAAGGATATTTTGCGTGCCTTGGCGCGTAAGTTAAAAATTGCCCTGTAAGTTTTTTGACAGTAAAAACGGCCCCGCGCGATATTGGTGCGGGGCCGTTTTGTATTAAGCCAAAATCACATTGGATCGCGTTTTAGGGGGAGTTTTTCCATAGCGGCTAATTTCTTTTTAGCCAACGGTTCCCCTTGTTGTACGGCCATTAAATAATAGTGCAGGGCTTGGCTGGGGTCCTTTTCTACGCCCACGCCACGCTCGTACAAATCGCCTACTAAGGTTTGGGCCAAGGGACTTTTGTCCTCGGCGGCGGCCTTCATTAGTTCAAAGCCTTTTTTTTCGTCCTTTTGCGTGCCGATACCGTGCAGATAGCAAATAGCCCAGTTTACGCGCCCCTCAAAATCGCCCGCTTCCGCGGCGGATTTATACCATTGAAAGGTTTTGCCCAAATTTTGCGGGCAGCCGTGCCCAGCATTATACAACCCCGCCAGGGCCGTCATCGCGCGCGTATGGCCGTTTTTTGCCGCCGTATCAAACCAATTAAAGGCTTGGCGGTAGTCTTGAATTACCTTTTTGCCTTGGTAATACATTAGGCCCATTTGGTATTGGGCTTCCGGGTCGCCCTGGGACGCCTTTTGCAGGGTTTGCTTAAAGGGATTATGGGCGTATTGGCGCAGAAAAAATAAAGCCAGCGCCAAAATAAAAATAATCGTTAGCCCTGTGCGCGTTTCAATCAGTTCCATAACGCTCCTATTTGGTTTTTACCAATTTGCGGTTGGTTAAGGTATAGACTTCGTCCGCATAGTCGGCGGCGCGGACGTCGTGCGTAACCATTAAAATAGTAAGGCCTTTATCCTTACTCATTTTGGCAAAATCTTGGAAGACTTGTTCCTTGCGGGCCGCATCCAGGTTGCCGGTGGGTTCGTCCGCCAGCAAAAGGGCGGGCTCGTTGCGAAGCGCGCGCGCAATACTGGCGCGCTGTTTTTCGCCGCCCGACAGGTCCGCAGGCAGTTTGTGGCTAATCGCGCCCAATCCCAAATTTTCCAAAAGCGCTTGGGCCTTTTTCGGGTCTGGCTTGCCACGCATCAAGGCGGGCATATCCACATTTTCCAAGAGGGAAAATTCGGGCAATAACCCGTCAAACTGAAAGACAAATCCCATTTTTTTAAGGCGCAAGGCCGAGCGGGCGGCTTCGCTTTTAAGCGCGGTAATTTCTTCGCTGTCCACAAAAATCTTGCCCGAGGTTGGCTTGTCTAGCATAGCAATTAAGTTTAAAAGCGTGCTTTTGCCCGAGCCGCTGGGCCCTAATAGAACGGTAAATTTGCCGCGTTTAATGGTAAGCGACACATCCTCCAATACGCAGAGGTCCTCTTCGTCGCCTTGTCCGTAAATTTTAGTTAAATGTTCAAGCGTAATCATATCATCCGTACCGTATCGCGTCCGTGGGGTGTACGCGCGAGGCCTTTACCGCCGGGTACAAGCCCGCCACGAAGCAAATTAAATAACTGCCGCCCACCACGGCTACAATGTCCCATAATTGCATCCGCACGGGGACCTTGGTTAAATAGTAAATGTCTCCGGGGAGTTCCACAATATTAAAGGTGGCAATAATCCAGCAAAGCAGGCACGCCAAGAGCAGTCCCAGCACAATGCCCAGCGTGGCAATGACCATTGCTTCCCACATAAACACCTTGCGGATGAGTTTGGGGCTTGCGCCCATTGCGCGCATAATGCCGATGTCGCGTAGTTTTTCGGTGCCCAGCAAAATAAGGTTTCCCGCAATATTGAGCGAGGCTACGCCGATAATCAAAAATAAAATGATAAACATCATTGCTTTTTCCAGTTTTAAGGCGGCGTAAAGCGTGCTGTTTAACTGGGCGAAGGTTTTGACGGAGTAGCCGTAACCCACCACGGGGCGGATTTGCTCGGCGGCTTTTTCGGCATCGTTAATATTGTGCAGGCGCACGGCTAGGCCGGTGGTGCCCTGTTTGAGCCCGAAGAAATCGCTGGCGTGGCCTAGCGTGGTGTAAGCGATGGTATTGTCAAACTCGTAATACCCGGTGCGCAAAAGGCCGCTAATGCGGAATTTCTTCATTTTGGGGAACATCCCTGCCGAAGTGGAAATGGATTGGGGGGAAATGAGTACGACGTCGTCGCCGATATCGGCCCCCAAATTGGCGGCCAGTTCCGTGCCCAGCACCAAGGGTGGCGGGGCGTCTTTATCCCAATCGGGCGTAAAGGAGCCGTCCACCAGCGAGTCTGCCAGGTTATTAATCTTTTTTTCCTGTTCCGGGTCCAGCCCGCGGACGATTAAGCCCACGCTTTGCCCTGCATAGGTAATAATACCCTGCCCGTAAATGTGCGGGGCGGCGGCCTCTACCAAGGGCAAATTTTCTAAGGCGGCGATTTTCTTTTGATAGGTCTCTTTGCTCATACGGCCAAAGATAAGGATATGGCTTTGCGCGCCGATGACTTTGTCTTTGATATCGGTTTGAAAGCCGTTCATAACGGATAAAGTGGTGATGAGTGCGGCCACCCCCACGCTTACGCCCGCCACGCCGATAAGCGTGGTGATAAAGGCGAAGAGCCCTTGGCGGCGCGTTAAGTAGCGCACGGCGATAAAACGTTCAAATTTCATAGTTGTATTTTACCTTATTTAAAGGGCGCTTTGGGAAAATGGGGGGAATAAAAAGAGGTCATACTGGGTATAAAGGCTAGGATGACGATAACAACTAACTACCCAATCAGTAGATTCTGAAACAAGTTCAGAATGACTCCCAATTTTTATAACGGCTTTGTGGTATCGCTTTTCGCCGTCATCCCCGAGTGTTTTAGTCGGGGATCTGCCGTTTCGGAAGGGAGCAATCACGACAAACAACGGATTTCCGACTACGACTTTCGGGAATGACGACTTTATGAAAAAAAGCGGTCATTCTGAACTCGTTTCAGAATCTACCGATTGTGTCGTTGCTTTTTCGTCGTTCTTTTTAAAGGGGTTGTTTCGTTTTTTTTTTTTGTTAAAATTTTG
>CAVKWQ010000032.1:0-19553 GCA_963660385.1 Muribaculaceae bacterium | reverse complement strand
AAGGCCCCCGCCGGGCCGTGTTTAGTTATCCGCCGCCTGATAGACCGCCGCAACGCCGTGGCCTTGGACCCGTTTTGCTGGCTGGCCGTGTGCTATTGCAGCGCGGACTTTGACCGCTCCGATATCTTGGCCCCGTCCGCCGTGCCGGGCAGGGACCGTTTAAACTATCTGGTAACAGGCCCTAGCGAGGAAACCGAACTACTAGACGAATTGACCAGCCAAGCGGGCATTTCCCGCTGGATAAATACAATAGGCGGGCTCAAACGCCATACCCCGGCTAAAACCGTGTATATTTTAAATGTGGAACTGTGGCTCCGCGCCGATTCCACCACCGAAAAGCCGCAAAATTTGCAGATAGAGAGCGAAAACGTTCCGCTGGTGGCCGAATACCACGGGGCGGAGGTTCGTGTGCTGTGCGGGCAATTTGAGGGGAAAACGGGCCCCTTTAAACCCTCGTGCGGGGAGTGCCTAATGCTGGATGTTACGCTCTCGCCCGGGGCTTCGTTTGCGTGCCCGGTTCCGCCTGAAAATAATACGCTTGTATATGTGTTTGGCGGGCGGGCGCACTTTGGCGAGGGGGAAGAACTTTTTTTCGGCAAGGATTCCTTTCTGCATATGTCCGGCGGAACCGTAACGGCCTATACCTTGCAGACGGGCGCGCGCTTTTTGCTGTTGTCCGCCCCGCCAAAAACGGGCGCAACCCTTGAATTTTGATACAATACCAGTAAATTAAAAGAAAGGGGATTTTATGAAAAAATGGATACTTGTGCTATTTTGTGCGTTGCTTGCGGGCCCGGCGGCGGCCCAAATCCAGCGGTCCTACCATTATGGGGTAGTTCCGACGGAAAACATCACTACCTTTGAGGTAAATCCCTCGCTTACCACGATTGACGACAGCGCGGGGATTTCGTCCAGCCAACTGACCTTAAAGACCTACCGCGTGATTAGCCCCCGTTATAACTGGGGGGTGGAATTGCCGCTAGCGCGCTACGAATCGCCGGAAAAGTCCGTTAGCGGGTTGGGCGATGCGCTGGTCAGTATGTCTTGGCTGAACCCGCAGGCAGACGGCGTGTTCGGCTACGGCGTAAAAATGGAAATGTTTGTGCCTACGGCTACCGATAAACGCTTGGGGGCCGGAAAATTGCAGGCCAGCCCGTCTGTGTTTATTTTGCGCAGACTTTTTGACGGGGCCTATGCGGCCTTGGGGTACAAGTATTATGTTTCCGTGGTGGGCGACCACGCGCGCGACGATATCAATATGGGCCGCTTGCGCTTAAATATGGGATACACCTCGCCCAACGAGTGGTGGGTAACTACGAACTTGTACTATTATATGAATTACGAACACGGCGGACAGGCGGAACTCATCCCCGAGGTGGAAGTGGGAACTCTGGTTAATGACGGCACGGCCTTTTATGCTAACGTCAGCACGCACGCCGCAGGAAACTGGAAGAGCAAGGATTGGGGCATTAGTATCGGCTTTAAACTGCTCTATTTATAGGCGCTATTTAGGCACATAAAACAGCCCCGGGTATTACGCCCGGGGCTGTTTCATAGTCTATCTACTAGGCCTAGTCGGCTTTGTGTTTGACGGGTTCGCCGTAGTACGCTTTCAGGTACAAGTCTTTAATTTCGCTGATAAGCGGATAGCGCGCGTTGCCGCCGGTGCACTGGTCGTCAAAGGCCAATTCGGAAAGTTTATCCAAGTTATCCAAGAATTCCTTTTCCGGGATGCCGTATTCTTTGAGGGATTTCGGAATATCCAATCTGTTTTTCAGGTCCGTAATCATCTCAATCAGTTTTTCCACTTTGGCATCTTTGTCGTCGCCCATATTGTTGTGGGGGAGTAAGAAGTCCACAATCTTGGCGTAGCGGCCCTTCACAAACGGGTATTTGTACTGCGGGAACAAGCCCTGTTTGGTCGGTTTATCCGTGGCGTTGAACTCAATTACATACGTGAGCAACAGCGCATTGGCCAAACCGTGCGGAACGTGGTACATAGCACCCAATTTGTGCGCCATAGAGTGGCACAGACCCAGGAACGCGTTGGCAAATGCCATACCGGCAATGGTGGCCGCATAGTGCATTTTTTCGCGGGCGTTGATGTCTTTGGCGCCCAAGGTGTAGGATTTTTCCAAATATTTGAATACCAAGCGCATCGCTTCCAAGGCTTGCCCTTCCGTAAAGTTCGTGGAATAGACGGAGGTGTAGGCTTCAATGGCGTGGGTCAGCACGTCCAAGCCGGACCAAGCCGTCAGTTTTTTAGGCATACCGAGTACAAATTCCGGGTCAATGATAGCCATATCGGGCGTTAAGGCATAGTCCGTAATAGCGTATTTGGTGCCGGTCTTTTCGTCGGTGATAATGGTGAACGGCGTAACTTCGGAGCCGGTACCGGACGTGGTCGGGATAGCAACCATCGTGGCTTTTTTGCCCAGGGGCGGAGCCGCGTAAATGCGTTTGCGGATATCCATAAAGCGCATAGCGATATCTTCAAAACTGGTGTCCGGGTTTTCATACAGCAGCCATACCATTTTGGCTTCGTCCATAGCGGAACCGCCGCCGAGGCCGATGATCATATCCGGCTGCCAAGAGTTGGCAATCGCCAAGGCTTCGTTTACGTTGGAAATGTTCGGGTCCGGCAATACGTTGGAGAAGACGCGGAACTTAATATTGAGCCCTTCCAAAACGTCGGCTACGGAGCGGACGTGGCCCAACTGTTCCATCGTTTTATCCGTAATGATGTACGCGCGCTGTTTGCCGGCGAGTTCCGCCAAGGCCTGAGAGAGCGCACCGCGTTTGAAGTAGATTTTGTGCGGTACTTTGTACCAGTACATATTTTCGCGGCGTTCCGCGACGGATTTCACGTTCATAAGATGTTTTACCCCAATGTTTTCGCTGACGGAGTTGCCGCCCCAAGAGCCGCAGCCCAGCGTCAAAGACGGAGCGAGTTTGAAGTTGTACACGTCGCCGATGGCACCCTGGGAAGAGGGAATATTAATCAGCGTGCGGGCGGTGGGCATATCCTTAAAGATATCAATGTGTTCTTCGTTGGATTCATCGGTATAGAGTACCGAGGTGTGTCCGGCGCCGCCGTAGAGAATCAAATCGCGGGCGAGTTCCACCGCTTGGTTGAAATCTTTGGCGCGGTAGAAGGCCAACACGGGGGAGAGTTTTTCACGCGCGAAGACTTCCTGGTCGTTTACTTCGCTGGCTTCGGCGATTAAAATCTTGGTTCCGGCGGGAACTTTAATGCCGGCCATTTCCGCAATCTTCATAGCGGTTTGGCCCACAATGCCGGAGTTGAGTTTGCCGTTTACCACAATGGTTTCGGCCAATTTCTTGCGGTCTTTGCCCGTTAC
Organism: Muribaculaceae bacterium; assembly: GCA_963660385.1. Taxonomy (GTDB): domain Bacteria; phylum Elusimicrobiota; class Elusimicrobia; order Elusimicrobiales; family Elusimicrobiaceae; genus Avelusimicrobium. The sequence goes on along the minus strand of CAVKWQ010000032.1, from coordinate 16,191 downwards.
AAAGTGGCAGCCGCGGGCGATAAATTCCGCTTTTACCTGTTCGTAAACGGGTTCTTCCACCACGACAGACTGTTCGCTGGCGCAAATCATACCGTTATCAAAGGTTTTGCTCATAATAATGGAACTTACGGCCATTTTGATATTGGCGGTAGCGTCAATGACGGCGGGGGTGTTGCCTGCGCCTACGCCCAAGGCCGGTTTGCCGGAGGAGTAAGCGGCTTTCACCATACCGGGGCCACCAGTGGCGAGAATCAAGTTAATGTGCGGGTGGTGCATCAAAGCGTTGGAAAGCGGCATCGTCGGGTTTTCAATCCAGCCGATGATGTCTTTCGGGGCGCCGGCTTCCACGGCCGCATCCAATACGATTTTAGCCGCGGCGATGGTGCATTTTTTAGCGCGCGGGTGCGGAGAGAAAACAATACCGTTGCGGGTTTTCAAGGCCAAAAGGCTTTTGAAGATGGCGGTAGCCGTCGGGTTGGTAGTGGGGACTACACCGGCAATCACGCCGATAGGTTCCGCCACTTTGCGGTAACCGAAGGCGTCGTCGTCGGACAGGACGCCGCAGGTTTTGGTATCTTTATATTGGTTATAAATGTATTCGGAAGCGAATTGGTTTTTGATTACCTTATCTTCCATTACACCCATACCGGTTTCTTCCACGGCCATTTTGGCCAAGGGAATACGTTGCTGCGCAGCGGCAATAGCGGCCGCGCGGAAAATTTTGTCCACCTGTTCTTGCGTATAAGTAGCATAAATGCGCTGGGCGGCTTTTACCTTATCCACGACTTGGGTCAAATGTTCCAATTCTTCGGGAGTGGCAACAGCCGGAGCAGCGGCAACTTTCTTTTCCGCCATAATTTTCTTGTTCTCCTTTAAGTGTTTAAAATACCTGTTATAGATATTTCGTTATCTATATTTTAACTTTTGGGGGTTTTAAAGTCAATAACTCCTCGGTAAGGGGGCGTTTGCAACTTGACAAAAACAGGTTAAAAAAGATAACATAGATATCAAGATATCCAGTAGTTTACGACGGAGCATTTTTATTTATGAGCCTTTTTCACCGTAAAAAAGAGATTAGCGTCCAAACCATACGCCGCCTGCCCCAATACCTGCGTATTTTTTACAACTTGCATACTTACGGGCGGGAATTGGTTTCCTCCACCACGTTAGCGGAAGAAACGCAACTGTTGCCGATTGTTATTAAAAAGGATTTACAGGCCGTCGGCGCGCCCAGCAAATTGCGCGCGGGGTTTAAGGTGGCGGGGACGATAGAAGTGATTGAAAAGTTTTTAGGCTGGAACAATTTAAACAAGGCCTTCCTTGTGGGGGCGGGGCACTTGGGCTCTGCACTCTTGGGCTTTGCCGGGTTTAAAAACCACGGGCTTGAAATCGTGGCCGCGTTTGATACGCACCCGGAAATTGTGGGAAATTCCCTGCACGGCGTGCGCGTGTATCACACGGCGCAACTGGCCAGCATTATTGATCGGGAAAATTTAAAAATCGCTATTTTAACGGTTCCCGCCGAAGCCGCCCAAGGCATTACGGATACCTTGGTAGCGGCGGGTATTAAGGCGATATGGAACTTTGCCCCCGTTAATTTGACGGTGCCGGAGGGGGTAATTGTGCAGAAGGAAGATATATCCTCGGGCCTGGCCGAACTGTGCGCCAAGTTAAAGCGGTAAGTTTTTAAAAAAATCCCCGGGCTGATAACCCGGGGATTTTTACTTATAAAGGATAGCGCGGAACTCGGCGGTTTTGTTTATGCTTTTAAACATCCAGCCCTTTTGGTCCTCGTCGTAAAGGGATTCAAAATTTTTGAAATTTCGCCGCACCGCTTTATCCAAATTGTCATACATATTTTTGCGGTCCTTTTTGGCTATCCAATACACGCCCGCCAAATTGACGTACGGGGTCGGGCTGGTGCCGTCCAGGCGGATAGCGGCTTCCAAATCCTCTTTGGCGCCGTTCCAGTCTTTCAGTTGCATTTTTACAAAACCGCGGTTGTTGTACGGAATAGCCCACTTGGGCGAAAGTTCTATGGCGCGGGAATAATCCTCCGCCGCGTGTTTAAAATCCTTCATCTCCTCATACACCAGCCCCCGGCGGTTAAAAAACAGTGCTTCGGGTTGTAATTTTAACAGTACGGTATAGTCCGCAAGGGACGCCTCAAAATCGCCCATATCCTTAAACGCACTTGCCCGGTAGCGGTAAGCTGAAGCATAGGCGTCGTCGCGGTTGATGGCCTTGCTGTATGCGGAAACAGCCTCATCCAACCGCCCTTGGCCGGAAAAAATGCGCCCTTGCCAATAGTGCAAGTCGGCCGAATCGTTGCCGGCTGCCTGTTGGGCGGTTATCAAATCTTCCGCTGCCGAATAGCGGTATGCGGCCAAATATACGGGGATTAGTTCACGCCCCAACGGTTCAGACGGCGTGCGTTTGCCCAAATATTTTTGGTAATCGGCAATCGCAAGTTCATACTTGTTTAACGACACATTGGCCCGCGCGCGCGCCAAATAAAATTCCCGGTATGAAGGTTTTAACGAAATGGCCTTCGTCAGGTCCGCCTGCGCGAGCGAAGCCCGCCCCGCCTGCATATAGGCCAACGCCCGGGCATAATAGCGGAAGGGGTCTTTGGGGCGGAGCGATACGGTTTTGGAATAATCGGCCAGAGCCTGATTGATTTTACCGCTTGCCAAATAGGCATCGGCGCGGTAGTGATACGCGTCCGCCAGTTTGGGCGATTTGGAAATCGCCTTATTTAAAAGTTTAATTTGGGCGGCGGGGTCCGTTTGTTTTTTAGCACGGTTCAACAACTGCAATCCCGTTTCCGCCGAGACGGAAAGGGAAATAAACGAGAAAAGTATTACAAGTAAGCATTTTTGAATCATATTATTTTAACCAAAATACGAGTAAGAAATTTAGCGTCAGGGCCGCGGAGCCCAACACATATAAGAGTACCAAAAGTAACGTGGAAAATAAACGCAAATTAAGGAAAATCGCGCCCACCAAGGTAGCCCGGCCCGCAAACAATTTGCCCAGTTGCACCGTTTGCCCTGAAATTTTAACCACGCGCGCCAAAAGTACCGAGCGCATCGCGAGCGAAGTTACCCCCAATAAAAGCCGCGTTAAGGCGCGCCCGAAAGAGGTTTTGCGTCCTTGGTTAAATTCGCCAAACACCTCACGCACACTACCGGCAACAATTACCTTGGCTTGGTCCTTGGCGAGGCCCTCGTTCATATCGTCAATTTTATTGGCGGCGGCTTGTTTCACTTGGTCCAGGGTATTATCAATAAACTCTTCCCAAGTGGCGCAGGCAATGCGCAGGGCAAACGCACACGCCGTGATAAAAGCATATGCAAAGGCAAACAGTCCGTATCCTAAAAAGAGCGCGCCAACGAAGATAAACGCCACCGGGGCAGGCAAATGCGCAGGTGCCAAAACAAAGGAATAAACGCTGTACACTGAGATAATAAACAACCCTAACCCGGCGGCCAAATGTGGTAGAAAAACTTTGCGCAAAATATCCGCAAGCCCTTGCAAGGCTTGTGCAAACAGAGCGCCTGCCGTCGGGCGCAGGTTAGTCATTATGTCCGTGGCAGCAGCCACAGCATCCGCCGCAAACGTGGCCCGCGGATTTTTTAACGGACGGTACGCGGTCGGATACTTTTACGACTTTTCCTAATTTTTTATCGTACACATAGGTACCTGTTTTTGCTTCGTTCATACTGTTATTATAGCAGTTTGGCGTGCGCGCGCGGAAAGAAAAATGATATAATAAATATATCAGTTTACGACGGGAAAATAAATTTTTACAAAACCCGTTGAAAACTATAAATAAAAATGTTAAAATAATTAGGTAGTAAGAAATCCGCAAAACAAAATCCGATTTAAGCGCCCATAGCTCAATGGATAGAGTGTCAGCCTGCGGAGCTGAAGATACAAGTTCGATTCCTGTTGGGCGCACCATATAAAACCTGCCGAAAGGCAGGTTTTTTTGTGCGCAAATACGGCGAACTTGTATGTTGTTTTCTACAATACGTCCGTGGGCGCACCATATAAAACCTGCCGAGAGGCAGGTTTTTTTGTGCGCAAATAAGCCGGACTTGTATGTTGTTCTTTACAATACGTCCGTGGGCGCACCATATAAACCACGCGAAAGCGTGGTTTTTTTGTGCGCAAATAAAGCGAACTTGTATGTTGTTTACTAAATCGGAAGATTTAACGCACGAAAAAGGGCGCGTTGCCAAAGAAGTTTTTTCTCCGCATAGGAGCGCGAAGCGTGCGCCGGACTGGTGGAAGGGAGAACCCCGCAAATTTTCCCGCCGTCGCCAAAGGCGCGCTTAAAATGGTTCCGCGCGGCTTGTCCGTTAAACAAAAGCGTTTTTATTCCCGGGTATTCTTTAAATAACGCCGGGAAATCGTTTGGCGTGGGTTTTAGAATATTCCCGGCCAAACTGCCCGCCCGTTCGCACGCGGCCAAGGCATCCCATAACCCAACGCCTTGGGCGAGCAAGACTTGTTTTTTATCCTCATAGTCTTTGGGCGTACGCCCTCCGGCAAACAGGTCAAAAATAATCTTCCAAAATTGGTTGTATTTAAAGGCGTAATATTCCTGCGCTTTCAAGGAAGCCACCCCCGGCATACTGCCGATAACCAGTACGCGCGTTTTAGGGGTGATAAGTGGGGGAAAACTGTGAAGCATAAAAAATCCCGGGGCTTTTTATATAACCCCGGGTGAAATTTATTTTTCCGTTATTTGGTAGGGCGTTAAGACGAGCGTTTTGCCGTCTTTGTCCAAACTGGCCCGGTACCACAGGGGAAGCCCCGCCGGACCTTTTAACAGGACGGCCACCGCTGTAAATTGCTCGGGCTTGATATCCTCTTTAAAGGTGTAATAGCCGGAAAGCGGGTCTTTGCCGCGCATCCCGTGCGTGGTAACCACCACGGGTACTTTGCCGTCTTTAAAACTGTTGTTTTGGGCATAGTGTGCGGCTCCCTGCGCGTCAATCGTAAAGTTAATGGCTTTGGCCTCACTCATTTTATCAAGTAGCGGCTGGGACAGCCCCGGCGTGCCAATACCGCCCATAGCCAAAGAGGTGTTAAACCAGTCGGACGCTCCGCCCGCATCTTCCAAGAGTATGCCCTTTTGCAAGATCTTTACCAAGCCTTCTTCCGTCAGCCCCATACCGCGGTGCAAATAAATGTTGCGGTTCGGGTGTGGAAGCGCAGGCAAGACACCTTGGTATCCGTCCAGCGTTAAATCTTTAAAGGTTTGCGTGTGAATAGCGCCGTCCGCCTGTAATTTGGGCCAGCCGGGCTGGGCTCTGTTGACACCCATTTCCACCGCTTGGCGCAACGCCTGCGGGCGGGATAAGCCCTTTAATTCAAGGGCTTTTACCACGACTCCCTCCGGGAGCCGCCGGACCAGGCGCGTGGAAAGGGATACCTTGCTTGCCGCACCCGCGGCTTTGGCAGAGGCTTTGGCCCCCGCTTCGGCGGCCTTAGTGGCGGTATCGGTTACTTTTACGGCGTCTTTACCCGCCTGTACCACATTTTGCGCTTGAAGCGGTGCAGTTAAAAGCAGGGCGGCAATAATAGGTAAAAGAAATAGTTTGCGTTTCATAAAAAACTCCTTATACGGGGTTATTTATAGTATAAGCGTTCCCGGTCAAAAAACCATAGGTCTTTGGACCTATAATCTGGTGGAGTCAAACAGATACGGGGTAAAGGTGAAGCCGTCTTTTTCGGCTTTTACCCGGCACCATACGGTGTTGCCACCGATATTTAAAGCGGCGATGACTTCCTTAATGTTTTCCGCCGGAATATCTCTGCCCACGTGTACCACTTTTCCGTGTTCCGGCAACCCTTGTACGCGGACCACGACGATAATATCCTTGCTGTGGTGCATTTTTGCATAATAAACGGCAGTGTTCGGGTCGGCGGCGAGGGAGTTAAATCTCATAGAAGAAACTGTTCTTACGAAGCGCGGGTCCCCACTGACATAAGCCATTGTGCGGTTGTTGCTAAACTTGCCCACATCCTTTAACAAAAGGCCGTTTTCCATAATATTGCGCAAGGCCGCTCCGTCGGCGGACAAACTTAACGCGCGGTACATATCCTGCGGGGTTGCCTTCCACGGCGTTTCGGCGGGAAGGGTTTCTAAATCGGTTTTATAGTCAGAAAAATCTTTAATTTTTAAAGATAAATCCTCACGCAATACCTGCGGCGGTAACTGTACAGCCGGGGCTCTGCCAATCAAGCGGTTTAATGCGCTTTTAACACTGGCAAGGCGGGATGTTTTTGCCGTAACTGGCTGCTTGGGCGTAGGCACGGAGACCTTGATTTGTTCAGTAATTTGGGCTAATTTGGCCTGCTGGGCCGCTACTTTCGGCGTGGCCGCGGCGGCACCACGGACAGCCGCTTCACCTGCTCTGGCAGAGGAACGGGCGGCGATTTCGCCCGCCTTTACATTGGCCTTGGTGGTGTTTTTAATCAGTTTGCCTTGGGCAAAAGCCGGGCTGGCCGCGCAAACGGCGAAAACAAACAGTAAAAGAGTGGTTAATTTTTTCATATATACATTATATAGAAAACAGGGGAATAAAAAACAGGGTCAAAGGACCTATCTTGGCGGTGGGCCCTATAAAGAGCGCCCGCAGTTGGGGAACGGGCGCCCTTACACAGGAAGATTAGCGGACTACTAGGTTTGCCCGCTACCTATAAAACCCCAAAAGGGCTGTTTTTATTGCAGGACGCGAATTGTAACGTCTTCTATTAAATTGGTAAAATACATATATTATGCTTACTTGTGGTTCTTATTAAAATTCCATTAATTAAAAGGTTTATTTGATTATTATGAAAAAGTCTTTCTCCACGCAGTTATTTGCGCTTATTTTGGGCGGTGTGTTACTTTTGGATAATGCCGCCTTGGCGGCTGTTCCGCTTACGGTTACGGATTATGCCGCCCTCAAAGAGGCGGTTGGCAACGCCACCGAACCCACGGAAATTACCCTGGAAGGAACGATAACCGACGATGCTTCCGGCCAGTTATATATAGAAGGTAAAGAAATTACCTTAAAGGGCGGTACCTTGCAATCCGCCGATGCCAAGCATTTGGGACTGGATGTACAGTCGGACGGCATTTTGCATTTGGACGGTACGACTATGCAAGATTACGACAGCGGCAACAAGTGGGGCGGCGCCGTGTATAACGAGGGGGTAATGACCTTAAAGGATGTTACCTTTACAAATAACACGACAAACGGCACGGTAAAAGGGGCGGTAGCCACTTATAACAGCGGCGAAACCACGCTGACGGGAAACTCCTCTTTCATTGGTAATAAATCAGGTGCACTTTTTAACGGGGCGGTCTTGACCGTTTCTACGGATGATACCGAGCAAATGACCTTTACGGGGAATACTACTCCCGGCCACGGTGGGGCTATTTATAACGAAGACTCCCTCAATATATCCGGCAATTATTTATTTACCCAAAACGCCTCTAATTCTTACGGGGGCGCTATTGCAAACGCCCCAGACGGTACGGCCCTTTTGCGCGGAACCTATACCTTTACGGGGAACCAGGCAGGCGGACAGGGCGGGGCGATTTCCAACCGCGGGAATATGTTTATGTCGGCTTCGGACACGGACCGTATGACTTTTTCGGATAACGGGGCCGCTTTTTACGGTGGGGCTATTTTTAACGAGGGCACATTGTCGCTCTTTGGAAATTACGATTTTACGGATAACTCCCTTTCCAACGCGTATAGTTTGGGCGGCGCCCTGTACAATACCGGGGTGATGAGTTTAGAAGGCGCCTATACCTTTACGGGCAACCGCGTGAATACCAGCGGCGGGGCGGTGGCCAACCGCAAGGGCAACCTGACGATTAACGGTACGCGCAACAGCGCGGGCGAGGCGTCCGTCGTGTTTGACGGCAACTATACCACCAATACCGCAGGGGAGTCGCGCGGCGGGGCAATTTATGTGCGCGGAGACGAGGACAAGCAGGCGTTTTTAAATATCAAAAATGCGGACTTTAAAAATAACTACTCTTCCTCCCACGGCGGGGCTATTTACGTGGATGAGTATGTGGATTTTAATATTGAAGATTCCAAGTTTATCGGTAATAAAGTAAACGGGTTTAACGGCAACGACTTGGGCTGGGGCGGGGCAATCGGCTTGGATTCCAAGTCCGACACCGTCAACGGTTATATTTCTAATACCTTGTTTGATTCCAACTATTCTAATGACTCCGGCGGCGCGCTTCCCTCGGGCACGGCCTTGACCGTAGTCAATTCCACCTTTGTAAATAACCACGCCAGATTTGCAGGCGGTGCGCTTTCCTACAACCCCAAAAACGCGCTTGCGGATAAATTTTTGAAGGTTATTGCTGACGGCGGGGATACTGTTTTTTCGGGCAACTGGGTTGGAAACGGGGACGCTTACACGCCCGAAACGAGCGAGGGCCTGTATTTGGGCGTAGCCATTACCGATAACGGGGGCTTGGACGGCAGCCCGGTTACCGGGGCGGACGGAAACGACAGCAATGTATATTTGAACGCGGGCAATTCGGGCCGGATTATTTTTAACGATATGGTTGATGCCTTGGGCGCCGCAAAGGACGATATGCGGGAAAAGACCGTTACAAACGAAAGGCCCAACGTTAATAACCCCAACATCCAATTAAACCAAGCGGGTATCACTTATGGTAAGTTGGAGCCCAGCGCCGCCAAGGGGGCGGAAGAATTGGCTCCTACTAACGGTACGATTATTTTTAACAATACTATTAAAGGGGCCAATTTGGTTTTGCATAACGGTGTGCTGGCCTTCGGGCGCAACAACGCCTACGCGGCCCAAAGCGGCACCACGCCCGCGCAGTATTTTTCGGACGGTGGCAGAATTACTTTAAAGGGCGGCGCGCTGGATTTGATGAACGGCAACTTGGAAGCGGGTAACTTGTTAAACCCCGACTCCGTAGCCGTGCTGGGCAACGCCAAACTGCGCCTGGATTTAAATTTACTGGGCAATGGCGCCGATTTGGGCGGTATGATTGACTATATCGCAAGCGGCATTACGGGCAGCGGCACGCTGACGCTGGATAATTTGACGGTAACCGAGGACGCTTCGGCCAAAAATGCCGCAGTCGGCTCCTCTACCTTGTTGCAATTTGCCAAGTCCAATACCGCAAACACCTTGTTAGACAGCAATTTAAAAACCATTATCACCAGCAGCGCCGGGTATGTGCTTTCGGGCGATATTTCCAATACGGATGATTCTACGCAAATGGATTCCGTCAAGGTAACCAAGGTTATTAACGCGGGCGGCTTGCCGATTGCGGTTTCCTTGGGCGGAGAGGACGGGCGCACCTATGTATATAACGCCACCGAGGACGAGGAAATCACGGGCTACGACACGGGCGACAATGCGTGGGGCAAGTCGTACAGCGTGTTAAATGACGACGGTACCGTTTCTTCCCGGGTGGCTTCCAACGTGTTAAAGGGTAACTCCTTGCAGATTAACGGCAACGGCAAAAACGTGATTGCTTCGCCGTCTGCCAATGTGGTGGGCATTGAATTGGGCACCAATCAAACCTTAGCCGTAAATAACGTAAAAAAGGATGACAATACCGGCGGGTGGAGTTATTTCAACTCGGCTTTTATTAACCACGGCGGCACGGTGGACCTGACGGATTCTATTTTTTCTGACAACCACGCATCGGACGTAACCTTTACGCGCACCGCGGACGGCACGGCGGAAACTGTAAACAAGTTGGGCCACGGCGGAGCGGTGTATAACGAGGCCGGAACCGTGAATATCACAAACAGCAACTTTACCGGGAACACCGCTACGGGCAAGGGCGGCGCGATTTATAACGCCCAAAACGCCACCGTAAATATTTTGGCTGATAACAACCAAGAGGTTACCTTTTCGGGCAACCAAGCCGCGGGGGCGGACAATGATGTTTACAACGAAGGTATTTTGAATTTAGCCGCGGCGGACAAGAGTTCCATTATTTTTAACGGCGGGATTGCGGGCTCGTCGGCTAATTTGGGGCAAATCAATATCGGCGCGGCGGATAAATTGGGCCGCGTGGTGTTTAACAATACGGTTGCCAACCAAAATGTAACCTTAAATAACGGCACCCTCCAACTGGGCGCAAACGCCACGGCGGGCAGAACCGATTATTTTGATAATGTAAACTTAACCTTAAACGGCGGCGTCTTCAACCTGCAAAACGGGTTTATAGATACGGTGGCCGTTAATAATTTAACCGTTGGCGCGGATACGCCGCAGTTTTTAATGGACGTAAATTTGGCGGACCAAAAATCCGATGCTATTTCGCTGTCGGACGGCGGAAGTGTAACGGCAAACGGTGCGCTGGATATCGGCCCCTTAAATATTGTACAAGGTTTGGCCGACGGGCAAACGTCCGCTACGGTGCAATTTATTAATACGGATGAGTTAATTGCTTCCTTGGCGGATGTAAACAAATCCATTACGCAAAACGGCATTACCTATTCCGTTGCTTTGCTCGGCAATAACCGCTTGTCCATTGCCGAGGAAGGCAAATCGGGCGGCTTTGCGTACGAGGTTATCCATACCGACCACGGCGTTTCCCGCACGTTTAACATCGGGGACGAGGACGAAGTTGTAAATAACTGGATTGATAACAACAACCGCTTGGCCGGGCTCAGTTTTCAAATTAACGGCGTAAGCGATAAGGGCTTAATCGCCAATAACAATATAAAAGGGATTGAACTGGGGCTGGACGAAGAGGGTAACGCGCAAACCCTGCTGATTAATAAACTTTCCACATATGAGGGCTTTAACAGCGCGGTTATTAATAACGGGGGCGAAGTAAACGCCACCGCCACTAAATTCCAAGAAAACCACGCCACGGCGGCTGATAATAACAGCGGAAACGGCGGGGTGGTGCAGAATAACAGCGGTACCTTAAAAATTAACGGCAATACGGAGTTTGTAAATAACTCGGCTGAAAATTTGGGCGGGGCGATTTATAACGCCGCCGGGGCGACGGTGGAAATGAACGCCGTGGCTACGCGCAATATTTCGTTTAGCGGCAATACCGCCGGAGGTTCGTCCAATGATATCTACAACGCCGGATCTATTTTAATGAACGGTAACGGCGAAGTTACGGTGTCGGGCGGCATTGCGGGTACGCAGGATGCGTCTATCGTCAACAACACCTCCGCCGAAGAAAGCAATACCTTAAACTTGGGTGGGGATAACTCGGCCTATTTGGGCAGTTTCACGCAAAATAACGGCGTAACCAATGTGCTGGATAATGCGCAATTTTTTGCCGGGAACAGCAATATTAAGGGCGGCAGCCTTAACTGGAACACCGCAAACGACCTTACGGACGGCGCCGCGCTAACCGTAAACGGCGGAGATTTAACCGTGGGCGCTAACGGCCAATTAACGGTGTCGGGCGCTAGTTCTATTGATAATGCCGCTTCCGTTACCGCAAACGGTAATTTGATTTTAGCCAAGGATATGACCGTTAAAAAAATTAACGGTACGGGTACGCTGACGGCAAAGGATGCAAACCTTACGTTTGACGCTTCCTCCGTGTTGGCGGACGGTTTAAACTGGTCTTCCTCTAACGCCCAAGCCACATTGGAGGGGTTAGATAGTGCGGATAATTTGCTTGCCAAAATTGCAAACGGGACCAATGACAATTTAACGCTTGCCTTGGCGGGTTCTAACGCAAATGCGGATGTAACCGTGGACGGTGCGGCTATTTCTTCCTTGCAATTTTCGGATACGGTAAATTACGGCGGCAATTTGCTAAATAAGGCACAAGTTTCCAATACGGGGAATTTGACGCTTTCGGGTGCGATGTCCGGCTCCGGCGCGTTTACCAATGCGGGTACGCTGGCTGTTACCGGGGACCAAAGCAACTTTGCGGGTTCGTTTATCCAAACGGCCGGGCAAACTACGGTGGATACATCCGGCCACTTGTTTGGCGGTGTGAAGGATATTCAAGCGGGCAGTTTGACTGTTTCCGGCGGTACGGTGGATTATACGGACGTGAAACTGGGCAGCCAAACTTCGCTCAACCAAACGGTTACCGACGGTACGCAAGCCGCGCTAACCGGTAGCGCGCTGGCCTTTACGGGCAGTGGTGCGCAGGCGAATTTTACGGGGGGAAATCTCCGGCTGGGTAAACTGGATAACGGGCAAGCCAATACGGTTTCCTTTGACGGAAGCAAGGTATCTTTGGCGGACGGCGATTATTCGGGCGGTACTACCTACGACTTTAAAAATGCGGAACTGGATTTGACCAATTCCACAGGTACCACGGGCGTATATAATTTTACCAAGGTAAATGCGGAAAACACGAAATTAAGTTTTAACGTAAACATTGTCCCTGCCGGTACGAAAGAGCCCGGCGAGCGCGCCTTGGAAACCGATTACTTGGCCGTAGCCAGCGGCAACCCCTTGTTTAACTTGGGCAATATCCACATTTCGGGCGAAGAAAACGGCTACAAGGGCGGCGCCTATAATACCACGCGCAATGTGCTTTCGGGTGCGACCTTTTCCCCGCTGACGGACAGCATTACGGTAGCCAGTACCTCGTGGATTTACGACTTAACCCAAACCGCGGATAACCAGTCTATCCAACTGGCGGTAAAGGATTACGCGGGCAGCCATACCCTCTACCAAATGAACGATACCGAGGGTACGCGCTTCTTCCAATTTTCAGACGGCGACACGCGCGAATACCATATTGACCAGTCTTTGGATGCAACCAAAGACGGCGTGTTTACGGTGTCCAGCCAAAATGAAAATAAAAACGTCCTCTCCGGCGCACTGGTGGATGCGGACGGCAATTTGACGGGCGAAAACGGAAGTTTCTTCCAAATTGGTGCGGATAAGAGCACACAATTAACCATAGACAACGTGATTATTCAGGATGCCGCCAAGGACGGAAACGGCTCTGTGGTGTCTAATGACAGCCAAACCGCTTTGGTTACTATTAAAAACGCTATTATAAAGGATAACACCGCCACGGGCAACGGCGGCGCGCTGTATAACGGGGCCAATACCACGGACGGTTCCTATAATATGGTAGTGTCTAACACGCAGTTTGAAAACAACGGGGCAGACGGCTTGGGCGGCGCCATTTACAACGCGGGTAACCTGCTTTTGGATAATGTTGCCTTGGCCGCGGCAAGCGGTTCCGCCAAGAACGATATTTACCAATCGGCGGCGGGGAGCCTGACGTTCACGGGTACTAATACCGTAAACAGCGCTATTTCCGGCGAAGGCACGCTCGCCAATAAGGGCGCGCTTACCTTAACGGGCGATAATTCCCAATTTACGGGTAACTTTACCCAAGGCGACGGTGCCGTTACCACCGTGTCCGGCGATGAAGCCCAATTCTTTGGCGGTACGTCCACCATTGACGGCGGCCATTTGCTCTGGCAAACCGCCAACGCACAAAGCGGTACCTTGCTGGTGAACGGCGGTACACTGACGGTGGATGACGGGGCAAAACTGGCCTTGGGGGCAGGGAGTGTGCTGGCCGAAGCGGCCAAGTTGCAACTCTTGCAAAATGCGGAACTTACCTTGCAGACGGGTTCCAAAGCCTCGCTTACAAGCGCGGATGTATGGGGCGGCAAACTGGCCTTAAACGGCGGCGAACTCAATTTAAATAACATTACCAATTACACCGGGGCTGTTTTGGCCGCGGAGTCCGGCGATTTGAACGTAAACGGCGGTAACTTGATTGTAGCGGCCGGGAGCGAAATTAAAGAAACGGTAAATACCACCGTGGCCAATGAGGCCCGCCTGCAAGTGGATACGGACGGAAAAGTATCCCTGGGCAGCGGTACGGATTGGCAGGGCGAAGTCTTATTAAACGGCGGCGATTTAACCGTAAAGGACCTTACTTCCACGGGTACGCTAAAAGCGGCCAGCGGTAATTTGACTGTGGCCGGCGGCACGCTTACCGTGGCGGAAAACAGCGTGATAGCAGACTCCGTAACCGCCGACATCCAAGCGGGCGCCACCGTCAGCATTGAGGGCGGGGAAGCCGCTATCGGCGATGATGACACTTGGGACGGCACCCTCCAACTGGGGGCCAACAACAAGGGCGGTACGTTAAATTATTCCGCCACCCACAGCGGTACGTTACAGGCCGAGACGGGTAATTTGAATTTGCTTTCCGGTTCTGTGCTGGATATCCAAAATCCGAGCCAAGTGGCGCAAGAAGTGTTGGTGGACCTGCAACAAGGTGCCAAAGTTACCGTGCGCAATGGGGCGGAATTTAACTTGGATGACCAAGACAAATGGAACGGAACGGTTTCGCTGACGGATAACGGTAAATTTTCTACGGACGGCGTAAACAATACGCTGGGCGGCGGTGTTTTACAACAGGAAAACGGCGAGGCCTCTTTCGGCGGAAAATCCGATATTTCCATTACGAACGGCAGTTATATTTCGGGCGGAAAGGTTTCCTTGTCTGACGGTTCGGCCCTGCGCATTGGCAGTGGTGTAACCGTGCGGGCGGACGGGTTTAACTTGGCGGGCGATTCGCTGGTAAGCACGGTAAACGGCTCCTTGGATACGAACCAATTAGGGGATGTGTCCTTGGACGGCGTGAACCACTTTGCGATTGACCTTTCCCCGCGCACGAAAACGGGCGATACCTTTGTAATGAACCAAGTAACAAGCGTGTCCAACGGCACATTTAACGTGGCGGACTTTAACTTTGTGGGTGGCGCACCGACGGAAAACAACATTAAATTCCAAGTGTTTGATGCGCAGGATACAGGCGCTGCCAACTTTACCGCCAGCAACAAAAAAATTGCTACCCCGGTGGGGAATTATCAGTTGTCCTCGCTGGGCGGCGGGGCGTATATGGCCAGCCTGGCGGATTTCAACCCGCAGGCGTTTAGGGGCCAAGTGGCCACCCTAGCGGCGTATAATCACCAAATATTTGTAGAGGATATGGTTACCAACCATTTCATTTTGGGCCATAACCTTAAAAAGGATATCCCGGAAGAAGAAACCTGTGAGTGCTCCTGCCTGGAAGGGGCGTGGATGAAGACGTATGCTTCGCTGGATAAGTTGCGCCTGACGCAGGGATTAAACGTAAAAGATAACAGTTACGGCGCTTTGGCCGGGGTGGATTTGGCCGCGCGCGAATATGAGAGCGGCTGGAACTTTATTCCGACGGTTTACTTGGGCTATCAAAATGCCGAACAAACCTTCTATGGCGTTAAAAACAGTCAAGACGGCGCTTTCGGCGGTGTGATGGGTACTTTTCAAAAGGATGCCTATACGCTTTCCGCCACCGTTTACGGCGGGGGATATAACAACAAAATGAAAGTCTCCGGCGTAACTGACCGCACGGATAATTGGTTTGCGGTCGCGGCGGCTAAGGCGGCCTATAATTATCAGGCGGCTCCGTCGTTTGTAATCCAGCCTAATTTGTTTGTGGCTTATAATACTTTTGGCAAGCAAAATTGGGATACGGATTATGGCGAAATGGCAATGTCCGCCGAAGCGTTAAACGGGTTTAACGTGGCGCCGGGTGTAAACTTTACCTACTTGGGCAATACCTGGAACGCATACGCTACGGCGCAATATATGTTTAACCTAAATAACGGGGTGGGCGGCACGGCCGGGAATATTGACCTGCCGGACACCAAATTGCGCCAAGATTACGCCAACTTTGGCTTGGGCGTAAGCAAATCGTGGCGGGAGCATTGGAACGGCTACGCGCAAATTAACCTGCGCGCTGGCAGCCGCACCAAAGGCGCCCTCCAAGCCGGCGTAGAATATGCCTTTTAATGATTAAGCGGTTTAACAATAAAATGCAAAATCCCCGGGCGTTTTAGTACCCCGGGGATTTTTAAGGTCTAGTGAGGACCAAGACTTTTGGGTATTTTTATCCCATAAAAAACCCCACCTTTTGGGTGGGGTTATAAATGGTGGAGCAGCCGTGAAAGATGATTCTTTCTCTCTAAAACCCGGACATTGCCTTCCCTGTTTATCAGGGTAACAACAGGGAATTTGGGCCATTTTTGGCCTATTTTGTGGATTTTGGAGATATTTCCCAATAAAATGCTTCGTCGGCAAAAAAAGGGGAAAATCTTCCAAATTCCCTAAAAGAGAGAACAGGGAAAAAACAGGGCAAAACAGAAATAAAATATAGTATAT
>CAVKWQ010000031.1:0-19936 GCA_963660385.1 Muribaculaceae bacterium | reverse complement strand
AAAAACGGGTCAAGCCCTCTACGATAAACAGCGAAAAAACAACGGCAAAAACAACGACAGTTCCCGTATAAAGACTCTACGGGATGACAATAAGGGAAAGGCATTTTCCTTTTAGGCGTCATTCCCGAAAGTAGTAGTCGGGAATCTGTTTTTGCTGTTGTTGTTCTCTTCCGAAACGGCAGATCCCCGACTAAATTCCTCGGGGATGACGGCATAACAACACAATAAAAAAAGGCTATTATAAAAATCAAGGTCATACTGGAAGGTTTCTGTCCAGTATCTGTTGTTTTCCTCTTTTTAATAACGACAGAGCCTGGACTACGACTTTCCAGGATGACGACAACAACAATGCAAAAGCCAAACAACTCAATCGGTAGATCCTGAAACAAGTTCAGGATGACCACTAATTTAATAAGGGCACATTTCGGGCCCGGTGGGCGCAGGATTATCTAATAATATAGGCTGTTTTTCCGTTTATTTCAAGTGGGGCGGATTGGCGGGATTGCCCTTCGCAGAAGTTTTCGCCCGCACCATTAAGCCCGATGCAGGCCAAATCCATAAAATTATGGGTAGTCGTCAGTTGGTATTGGGCGTGCGGACTCGTGGAGGTTTGCGTGAAAACGGCTTCCCAGCAGGGAGTATCTCCGTCGTTCCCCGGGCGGCAGACGGCCTCACCCGTGAAATATTTTAAATTCGCCTTTTTAATTTGCTCCGTCAGCCGGGCGGCCTGTTCCGCACTCATAAAGCGCCCGTTTACAAAATTCTTTTGCCGCCCCCACAAAAGCACCACTTCCGTAATGCGCGCATTTTCCACCGCGTTGTAATAATACGGGATAGCAATCGCCGACAAAATGCCAATAATCAGCACCACCACTAACAGTTCAATAAGTGTAAAGCCTTTCATAACGCTCCTATAACACGCGGACTTTGTAGCCCTCTTTTTCCAACATTTGCGCCGCGCGCAATTTTTTATCGCCTTGGATTTCCAACCGTCCCTCTTTGACCGTACCGCCGCAACCCAAGGATTTTTTCATTTTTTTAAGCAAATCCTCTTTGCCCTGCGGGTGAAGCGGCAACTTTTCTACCACCGTCATACCGCTCCCCTTGGCGTTTTTTACAAAGCGCACGCGCACGGGCTCGGTTTGCTTTTTGGGCGCGCCCAGTTGGTTGCAAACGCACGGAATATGTTTACAATGCGGGCAAAAATTGGGATCGGTGGAATAAAAAATTTCGCTCATTTGGCTTCCCCCAAGGTGTGTTTAATTAAATCCTTAATCTCGTTGGCTTCCGTGCGCAACCCAAGCGACCAAGCCGCTTCCTGCAACACGTCCGAGAGCAATTCCGGCAGACGGGTTTCCAAGTCGGACAAGGTGATTTCCCTATCCAGCCGCAAATAATCTTCCAGCACGGTGGCCTGCCGCTTGCCCAACAAAGCACGCAAGGCGCGGGTGTTATTCATTTTAAAACGGAAATACAGCGGCCCGCCAAAGGCCAAACGGGATAAAAATTTGCGCGAAGTTAAAAGAAATAGCGTCAAATTTTGCGCTAATACTTCTATGCGCACGGTTTTGGCGGTGTGCCCGTTAAACAGTTCCTCGCGGGTGGCAATTTGCTTGTTCATAATAAGCCCATAATCGTTAAATTCCGTCATTTTATATACGCCGCGCGTATTGGAAATCACAGCCGCGCCGTCCTGCACCGGGCGGAGCGGATAATCGGGGTTGGCCATTGTGCCGTAGTCCGCGTGCGAGGAAGAGGCCGCTATCATTTCGGGCAGTTTTTTGTAATCGGTCAGCGGTTCGTCCGGGTACATTGGCAACAGAGACAAGGTGCAAACCGTTTCGCCGTCGGCGGAGACGTTCATCGTCTTTAAATAATTGTCAAAATGGCTTTCGGCCTTATCGTAGAGAATATGCCGCAACCGTTCGGATTTTTGGCGGTGGTCCAACAGCCACGGCAGTTTGGACGGGTGAACGATAATTTCCGGGCGGCTGCTCTGCCCCGTGCGGATGTACGCCCGTTTGGAAGGGCCGACCAAGTGCGGGGTTAAATTGCTCTGCGGAATATTGATAAGCACAAACATCCTGTCCCCGCGCGGGCTCAAACAAATGTTAATATCCACAAAGACAATCGGGTCAATATATACTTGTATGACGTCCTCAATGGAGTTGCGCATTTTTTCGTGGTACGGAATCCCGGTAAAAGGTGGTTTGGGGCGGTCGTTGCGGTCGTCTTGCACGCCCAAGATGATAAGGCCGCCCAAGGCGTTGGCAAACGAGGCGATCGTTTTGGCGAATTTTTCGCGGTTCTTGGGCATAATGTATTTATAGTCCAACTGCTTGCCCTCGGGCAGCCCCCGGCGGCAGAATTGCACTACATCTTGAAAGGTTACGGCGTGAAAGGGTTTATTAAAAAACATTTTATACCTCGCAGTTTGGCCTTATCGGGCGTTAATTTATTATAATAAATTAACAGAGGTTTATTTAAATGAACTCCCCAATGCACGCCTTGGCGGGCGTAATAACTGAAAAATTTATTTTGGCGGCTCCGCAAGAGGCCGCCCGCGCGCTGGCTTCCTTGGCCACGCACGAAGTATTGCTGTTAATCGGCCCGCTGAAAGCGCAGGTGGTGGTGGCTTGCTTGAACCCGATGGACCCGCCGAAGGCCGCGGCTGTTTTGCGGCGGTTGCCGTTAAAACAGGCCTCGTATATTTTGGCGCGGTTAAACGTAGAGCAGGCGGCCAAATTGTGGAAGGAGTTTTCCACCCCGTACCGAGAACGCCTCTCCTCCGCCTTGGAGCCCGCCTTTGTCAAACTGCTGGCGGAAGCCAATTCCTTTGCGCCTGACAGCGTGGGGCGGCTGATGCGCACGGATTTTATAACCGTCCGCACGGAAGCCAAACTGGCGGCGCTGATAGAGCGGCTTAAAAGTTTACCGCGCAAAAAATTGCCTGCGGCTTGCTACGTTACCGGGAAAGACGGAGAATTAAAGGGCGTTATCCGCACAGCGGAACTGGCTTTTTATACGCCCCAATCCGTTTGCGGCAGCGTGATGAACCCGGCGGAGTTTTTGCACCCGCAAGACAAGGCCGAAAAAGCCCGTAAAACGTTTGCAGAAGCGGAAACGGATACCTTACCCGTGGTGAACGAAAAAGGCGTTTTACTGGGCGTTTTGCTCAAAGAAGCCCTGCCTGCAACAGCCAAAAAGCCCTCGCTTTGGTCCCGCCTAACGAAATAAATAACAGCCTTTGTTTTAATAACAACGAGATCCCGTATAAAAACCTTCCGGGATGACGGCACGCTGCGCGCCACCGCTTGTCCGCGCCCTTTTGATTAATGGAGCCACACTGTTTTGGCAATGTCGCGCCCAAACAAAAAGGCAACTACAATACAAAGGACAAAAAACCCGGGGCATAGAAAATATGCTCCGGGTTTGTATTCAATAATATCTAACTTATTTATTGTCTTCGTCAGTAGAAGTTTTGAAAGAGTCCTGCAACAACTGACCGAGGGTCGGGCGCGGGGCCTGTTTCAAATACTGGGCGACCACTTTGCGGTTTTGCACTTGGTCGTATTTCTTGACGGAGAGGTTCACCGTAAAGGTTTCCGGGTCCACACCCACGACGAGTGCGGTAATGGTGTCGCCTTCCTTGGCGGTAAAGTCGCGTCCCATTTCAAAGGGGCTGATAAACCCTTTGGTATTGTTTTTGCCAATGGTGCACTCTACACCGTTTTCGGCATCCACTTTGGTAATGACGGCTTTAACGGAACTCTTGTACGGATAGCGGCGTTTCAACGCGTCGGCCGGGTTCAAGAAGAGTTGCTTCAAACCGAACTCCAATCTCGGGGTTTCTTTGTCCAATTTTAAGAGTTTGGCTTTAAGGCGCTGTCCGCGGCGGAAATTGGAAATAGCGGTTTCGGGCTCCTTCCAAGCGATGTTTTCCAAGTTTACCACGCCTTCAATGCCGTGGAAGCGCAAGAACAATTTGTCCTTGTCAACCTTGGAAACGACTACGCGCAACACTTCGCCTTCTTTAATTTCGCCCAACACTTGCTCGCGGCGGACGGCTTCGTCCTCTTCCAACACTTGTTTGCGGGAAATGATGAGTTTCTGTTTTTCCTTGGCAAATTCTACGATTTGGGCTTTGATTTTGGCGCCTACGGGTAAATAGTGTTTGTAAGCGGTGTGGAGTTCAGACAAGGAAAGCGGCATAAAACCGTTCACGCCGAACACTTCCACAATATAGCCGCCCTTTACGCATTGCACAATGGTGCCTTTTACGCGTTCTTTGGCTTCGTAGGCTTTTTTGCAGATATCCCAGCCCAAGTATTCCAAGGCTTTTTTGTGGGACAAGATGGACGGGCGTTCGTCGCTGCCGCGTTTTACGAGCACGGCGGAAATGGTATCGCCCACGGCGGGAAGGGTTTTGCCTTCAAATTCGGAAACGGCAATCGCGCCTTCTTTTTTAGCGCCGGTATCCACCAAAATATAATCTTGGTTAATCTGTACTACGGGTACTTCTACAATTTCTTTTTTGTACAACTTCTCCGATAAAGACTCTTGCTGCGCAATTAACTCGGCCATCGTCATTTCTTGTTCGTTAATTGTGTCTTCGGTATTTTTGATTTCTTCGTTCATCGTCATAAGTCCTTATTACAGTCCTTCCCTGCGGGAGGACTGCGTAACCTCCGTTAGATATTAATTGAATTTATTTCTTCCATTATTTTATTTGCAAATTGTTTGTACTGCGCTTTATGGTCCAAGGCCGGGTCTTTTTCCAAGTGCATTACCGTGCCGAATTTCACACGGATTTTGCGCACCCACGGCCAACCAAAGGTTCCTTCCACTTTCACCGGGAGCACCGACGCACCCGTCGTATAGACCAAGTAGCCAATGCCGCTCTTCGGTTTTTGCGGTTTACCCGTTTTACTGCGGGTCCCTTCCGGGAACATTACCACACTTTCGCCCTTTTCCAAGGCGTGCACGACCGACTGCAACGAACTAAACGCGTCCATAGAGCGCGCCCGGTCCACCGGGATATATCCGCTGCGGCGGAAGAACCACCCCAAGCCGGGAACGGAAAACAGTTCCTTTTTGGCCACAAAGCGGGAATCGCGCACGAGCCCGGCAAAACTGCCGATAGCCGGCGGGTCCGCATTGGACAAATGGTTCCCTGCAATAATCAGGGCGCCCGTTTTGGGGATATTTTCAAGCCCTTCTACCTTAAAGTCGTAAAAGGTTTTAAAATAAATCCTTGCTATTAATTTTATCAAATTAAGAAGCATAGTGTTTGATTTTCTCCAAAACCGTATCAATTACCTGCTGCATTGTAAGGGACGAAGTGTCAATTATCACGGCATCGTCCGCCGGTTTTAAGGGGCTGACGGCGCGGTGGCTATCGCGGTAGTCGCGCTCCTGAATCATTTTTAAAATCTGGTTATAATCGGCCTTTTGCCCCGCTTCCTTCAACTGTTTTACGCGGCGTTTGGCGCGTTCCTCGGCAGACGCATCCAAATAAAACTTAATTTCCGCATCCGGGAACACCACCGTTCCCACGTCGCGCCCTTCCATTACCACGCCGCCTTCCTCGCCCACGTCGCGCATTTTGTCGGTCAGCACGCGGCGGGCTTCGCCGTTGGTGGAAACGCGGCTGGCGACCGCTCCCACTTCTTCCAAGTGGAGTTTATCGCCCAAATATTCCCCGTCCACAAACATTTTGAGTTTGGCGTCCGGCTGGCGCATAAATGTAAAGCGCAACTGGCGCGCGGCTTCCAACACCGCATCGTGGTCTTCGGGGTTAATTTTTTTGGCAAACACCTTGTAGGCGAGTGCGCGGTACATTTCCCCCGTGCTTAAAAAGCCGTAGTCCAACTGCGCGGCAACCGCGCATCCCACCGAAGATTTACCCGTTCCGGCGGTTCCGTCAATAGCAATTAAATATCCGTTCGTGCGCATATTATTCGTTCACCGCATCCAAACTGCCGCTTACGCCGCGGATAGCCAACATAATGGCATCGGGGCTGGTGGCGGCGGACTGGGCCGTTTCCAGATCAATGGCGCCCTCTTTGTATAAGTGCGCGAGGGCTTGGTCAAAGGTGTTCATCCCGTAGAACTCGCCCTGCTGCATAGCCTTTTGCAAATCGCTGGGTTTATTTTCCAAAATCAGTTTGCGGACCTGCGGCGTAGAAACCAGCACCTCTAACGCCGGGCGCATACCGGGTTTAATCGTCGGCAGTAAGCGCTGGCAGACAATTCCGCGGATCAGTTCGGAAAGTTGGAGTCTTACCTGGTCGTGCTGTTCCACCGGGAAAGCATCCACCAAGCGCGAAAGCGTCTGTGTTACGTTTACCGTGTGCATCGTACCCAATACCAACTGGCCCGTTTCGGCCGCACCGATAGCGGCGCGCATTACTTCGGGGTCGCGCAATTCGCCGATTAAAATCACGTCGGGGTCTTGGCGCATAGCCGCGCGCAAGGCCGCCGTGTAGGACGGCGTATCCACGCCCAGTTCCAACTGGCTGACAATACAATGATTGTCCGTGTGCATAAATTCAATAGGGTCTTCAATCGTTAAAATGTGTCCGGCGCGGGTTTTATTGATGTGGTCAATCATCGCGGCCAAGGTGGATGTTTTACCGGAGCCCGTCATACCCGTTACCAAGATGAGCCCGCGGCGCGTGTTGGACATTTTGCGCAAAATATCGCCCGGCAGGCGGAGTTCTTCAAAGGTAGGAATTTTGAGCGGAATATGGCGGATAGCCATACAAATTTTACCCATTTGGCGGAACACGTTAAAGCGGAAGCGGCCAAAGGATTTGGCGTCTAACGAAAAGTCCACCGCGCTGTACTGTTCAAAAATGCGGCGTTCGCGTTCGCCCATACAAGCATAGGCCATTTTTTTCACTTCGTCATTAGGCACAAAACTGTCGTCAATGGGCTTCATCTGCCCGTTTAAACGCACATACGCATTGGAATTGCCGCGGATATGCAAGCCGCTGGCTTTGTTGTCCACTACCGTTCTTAATAAACTTTGTAATCCTACCGCCATAGAGTTCTCCTATATTACCGGTTTTTTTTGCGGCGCAAACACGCCGGGATAAGCATTGCATCCTCAGGCTCGGAGGTTTTGGGTTCAAAGGCTGTGAACACATCCTCGGCCGTGGGTTTTTTAACAGAAAAAGAAGCCGGCATCCCGGCATTGGGAAGAGGCCTGCGCGCGCTGAAAACGCTGGCCTTTTCGGCACTGAAACCCGTAGCAATTACAGTAACCTTAAACATCCCGTTTAAGGTGGAATCATACGAGTGGCCGAACATAATAATAGAATCGTTGCTGGCGTATTGGCGGATTAAATTCATTACCTCGCCCTGTTCCAAAAGCGTCAGGTTTTCCTCGGCGGAAAAATGCACGATAAACCCTTTTGCACCGCGGATATCGGCATTTTCCAGTAGCGGCGAAGAAATAGCCTGCTTGACGGCCAACAAATGCCGCCCCGGGCCGCTGGCCTCGCCAATGCCGATAAGGGATTTATGCGAGTGGCACATTACCTTGCGGATATCGTTAAAGTCAATGTTTACCTCGCCCGGCTTGGTAATCACTTCGGAAATGCCCTTTACGGCCTGCAACAGCACCTCATCCACCATTTTAAACGCATCGCGCGACGAGGTTTCCGGGTCAATATTGGCAAAAAGTTTTTCGTTCGGGACAATAATCATAGAGTCCACATACTTTTGCATTTCCTTAATGCCTTCGTCGGCCTGCTTTTCGCGGACGTACCCTTCAAAATTAAACGGGCGCGTAACTACGCCCACCACCAACAAATCGTCGCCGTAAATTTCTTTGGCAAGTTTGGCCAAATACGGGGCCACGCCCGTACCCGTGCCGCCGCCCATACCGGCCGTGATAAACAGCAAATCGCATTGGCCGATGATGAGTTTTAACTTTTCCTTAGATTCTTCGGCCGCTTTTTTACCCTTTTCCGGGTCGCCGCCGACACCTAAACCCTTGGTAATCTTTTCCCCCACCTGCACCAAATAGGGGGCTTGGTTGCGGCGCAAGTCCTGCGCATCGGTATTGACGGCAATAAAATCCACGTCTTTAATTCCGGCGCTGACCATATGGTTGATGGCGTTTCCGCCGCCGCCGCCCACGCCGATGACTTTAATTTTGGCCTTTTTGCTCTCAAACGAGCCGGCCGGCATAAATAAATCTTTCATAAGAAAACGTCCTTAATTACCAAAAATATCCAGCCCTTTGATAAATTTACCCAATTTACCGAACAGCGACCCGCCGTTATCGTACGAGCCGGAGCCGTAATCGTCGTAACCCGGGTTGCCCGCCGCATAAATGGCAAGCGCCATAGCGGTGCTATAAAGCGGGTCAAAAAATTGTTCGTCGCTTGTAATCAAATCGCGCTGGACGATACCGCGGCGGACTTCCTTCAAGCCCAAAATGCTCACACAATGCTCGGTAATGCCCGGCATTACGGAACCGCCGCCCGTTACTACGCCCACCACAGGAAAATTTTTATAGCCGGACGTATCCACCACGCGGCCGACCTGTTCAATCAGTTCTTCTACGCGCGGCTGGATAATGTCCAACACATAACTCTTTTTGATGTTATGCGTACTGCGCCCGTCCAAGGACGGCACCGGGATTTCCCCTTCCTCGTCCAAGAACGTCGGGAACGCCACGCCGTATTTTTCCTTAATTTCGCGGGCGTTTTGGCGGCTGGTGTGGAGCAGGCGGGACAAATCGCTCGTAATCAAATCGCAACCATAAGGGATATCGCGCGAGAACTTTAAAATACCGTCAATGTAAATACCGACGGACATTGTTTCCCCGCCGAAATCAATCAGCATTGCGCCGATTTCCTTTTCCTCTTGCGTAAGCACGGCGTCCGCCAGCGGCACCAGGCCGTAAATCGTATCGTCAATATTGTATCCCGGGCGTTGGATAGCCTTCGCCAAGTTGTTAATATGCGTGGAAGAACCCGTCGTAATGTGGACGTCCACTTCCAACAGGGAGCCTTCCATCCCCTCCGGGTTGGTAATGCCCTTTTGCTTATCAATCGCGTACCCTTGGGTAATTACGTTGATAATTTCGTTATCGTTTTTAATGGGCATAGCCTTGGCGTTTTCAATCGCCAGTTCCATATCCGCCTGGGTAATTTCTTTATCCATACGGGAAATGTTATACGTCCCGTGATTGGAAAAAGATTCCAAATGTGCCCCGCGTACACCGACGTACAAACTGCCGATGCGCTGGTTGCACTCGCGTTCAATGCTGCTTAAAATATGGGTAACGGCGGCGGAAGTTTCACGGATATCCGACACCATCCCCCCCTTAATCCCGCGGCACGGAACACTCCGCCCGGCGAGCACCTTTAACGTATTGGTTTCAAAATCGTGTGCGGCGGCGATACAAGTCAACTTTCCACTGCCGACATCCAGACCTGCAATAAGATTCGTTTTAGCCATAAAATCCACCTAAAAAAATTTATCTTACTTCTATTATAAAACTTAATGAAACTTCTGTCTTAAAAAAACTTTTCCGTATTCAAAAAATTCAAAATCCAGTTGGAGCGGGTGCGTGTATCTGTCGCGTGAAAAAGCCATAATCTGCGCCGCGCGGACCGCCTTTTTTTTGAGGTTTTTCGCCTCGCCGAAATCAATCAAGGACCCGTCCGGCATATACATTTTTACGGTATTTTCCTTCAAATTCATCCGCAAAAACGCATAATCCAGTTCTTTTTTTAACTTTAAGGTGCTTTCCACCAAATCAATAAACTCCGGGCTTAACTTTTCCGGCACGTCCCCTTCCAACTCCACAAACGGCACGGGATTTAGCACATTGGGCGCCGGGTCGGAATACACGGTACTGTCGCCGTCAATGTATTTGACCGATTCGTCCGGCAGAACAAATTTGGCCACCGGCACGCGGTGCTTAGCCGACACGGTTAGTTTGCCGCTTAAAATACCGCGGCTGACGGATACGTTTTTTAACATCGGGTATTGGCGCACAATATTTTCGCGCAGGGCGGCGGAATCCTTTAACGAAAAGGCCTTTCCCTGGTATTTGGCAGACAGGGCGGATAAATCTTTATTTAACTGGCCGGAAACGCCCGAAACGGCAATCTCTTTGGCGTGCCAGTTGGTCCACTGGGCGTGGACTAAAAGTTGATAGGTTTTAGAGACGGCAAAGCAGGCCCCGCCGACGAGACCCAATACGATAAGCCACAAAAAAAGTTTAAAAAAAAAGGATGACCCTCTCTTTTGCCGAGGGCTGCGTTTTCTGCTTCTTAAAGACGCCGCTTTCGGCCGGTAGTCATTCTTTCTCATAGTAGGTGGAACCAAAAATAAAATGGGCGGAAAGGGAGTTGAACCCTTAAGGACTTTCGTCCATACGGTCCTGAGCCGTACGCGTCTGCCAATTCCGCCACCCGCCCAATTAAGTATATTTTAGAATATTCCGGCGAAAAAATCCAGTATTTTATTTTGTATTGCGGCCGCCGGGGTTAAAAGCGGATATTGTTCTTAAAATGCTGTTCCATTTCGCGGTTTAAATCGCGCTTTTTCAAACTTTCGCGCTTGTCAAACAAGTGCTTACCCTTGGCTACGGCCAATTTTAACTTGGCCCATCCGTTTTTGAAATACACCTCTACCGGCACCAAGGAATACCCCTTAATTTCGGCCTTGGCCGCCAATTTGCGCAGTTCTTTTTTGTTTAGCAGTAGTTGGCGCGGGCGCGTGGGGTCCAGTTCCACCAGCGAGTTAAACTTGTACGGCTTTACGTGCATATTATACACGCGCGCCGTGCCGTTTTCCACCCGCACAAAACTCCCCTCCAAACTCAGTTCCTTTTGGCGGACGGATTTTACTTCCGCCCCCAACAGCGCGAGCCCGGCTTCGTAAGTGTCTTCAATAAAATAATCGTGGTACGCTTTGCGGTTGGAGCAAACGACCAAGACGGATTCTTTCTTCGGCATAGATATATAATAGCAAATCCGCGCGCCGCGGGGAACGGCAACCCCTAAAAGTGGTATCATATATATATATGATTATAGACAACGAAAAACTGCAACGCACTTTGGAAAAAGCCAAGTCCCATACGGACGCCGAAGTAACGGATATTTTAAACAAGGCCCGCCTGTTAAAGGGCATTTCGCTTGAAGAAGCCGCCGTACTGTTAAATATTACGGATAAAAAACTGCTAAACGATTTATTCGCCACGGCCAAATATGTAAAGGAAGCCATTTACGGCAACCGCATTGTACTTTTTGCACCGCTGTATATTTCCAACATTTGCACCAACGAGTGCGTATATTGCGCGTTCCGCCGCTCCAACACCCATTTAAAGCGCCACGCCAGCACGCAGGACGAAATCCGCCAAGAGGTTACCGCCCTTTTGCAACAAGGCCACAAACGTATTTTAATGGTGGCAGGGGAAGCCTATCCCGGCGGCGGCCTGCAATATGTGTATGACAGCATTAAAACCATTTACGATACCCGCTGGAACGGGCAAAATATCCGCCGCGTGAACGTAAATATTGCGCCGCTGACGGAACCCGAATTTGAAGAGTTAAAAAAGTGCAACATCGGCACTTACCAGTTGTTCCAGGAAACGTATCATAAGGAAACCTACGAAAAACTGCACTTGGCCGGCGCCAAAAAGGACTACCAGTTCCGCTTGGACGCTATGGACCGCGCCTTGCAGGCGGGCATTAACGATGTGGGCATTGGGCCGCTCTTGGGCCTGTATGACCACAAATACGAGATTTTGGCCACATTGGAACACTCTTGGTATTTGGACAAGACTTACGGCGTAGGCCCGCATACAATTTCTATTCCGCGCATTGAACCCGCCGAGGGGTCCGATTTTAGCCAGCACCCCAACGATGTGTTGAGCGATGACGAATTTAAAAAGTGCGTGGCCGTTCTGCGCTTGGCCGTGCCGTACACGGGCATTATTTTAAGCACCCGCGAATCCCCGGCTATGCGCAATGCGTGCTTGGAATTGGGCGTATCGCAGATTTCGGCCGCTTCGTGTGTGAACCCCGGCGGCTATTCCTACGATAAACAAAACGGAAGCCAATTCACGCTGACGGACAGCCGCTCGCTGGCCGAAGTGATTGACGCCGTGGTGGATGCCAAGCATATGCCGTCTTTCTGCACGGGCTGCTACCGCTTGGGCCGCGTGGGCAAGGACTTTATGGATATGGCTAAACCCGGGCTGATTAAAACGCATTGTCTGCCCAATGCTATGTTCACGTTTGCCGAATACTTGGAAGATTTTGCCCCCGCCCCGTTAAAGGCCAAGGGATATGCGCTGATTGACAGCACAACCAAGGAAGCCTTTAAAGAGGGAACGCCTGTACGCAAAATGATTGACGAGAATTTGGCCAAAATTAAGGCCGGAAAGCGGGACTTATACTTTTAGTTCTGCTTTACCAATGGTTTATTTTCCCCCGCCCTGGCAGTTTTGCCAAGGCGGGGTTTTTATGTACAGCAAAAAGGCCCCGCCACGGAGGCGGGGCCTTTAACAAAACTATCAGCAGTCAGTTAAGTTAGAACTTAATGAGCATACCCAACTGGCCAACGGTGTTGTCTTTGGTGTCTTGCACATCTTTGACAGCCGTGCCATATTTAGCATAACCGATACCGGCAAAGAGTTGTACATAGTCGTTGTGGTTGTATTTGGCCACCAAGTCGGCTTCCCAAGTAGAGGAGTCTTGGGCGGTGCGGTCTTGGAAGGAGAACCCATCCAAGGAGAACACGAACTTGTTCCAAGCATAGTCCACGCCCACATTGAACATTCTCACACCATCAGTGGAGTATTCGGCAAAGGAATCACCGTTACCCGCTAATGCGTGGCCGACAGCCAAACCCGGGAAGTAGTTACCAAACGGAGACACTTCGCCTTTGGCATAGTAGAAGGCCGCTCTGGGGGTGAGTACGTCCATATTCAGGGCCGCATCCACTTTCACCATATACGGAGAGTTATCGCCTTCTCTGAACAGTCTGTTGGCTTCGTAACCGCGGGCATATTCCGCGCTCAACGTAGCGGCTTCGGGCGCAAAGGTGGCTTTGGCACCATAGAAACCTTCGTGTCTCTTTTCGGTGGAAGCATCATAGTTGCTGTTCATAAAATCGTAACCGTAGATTTGGGCGGTCAAGGTGTCGGTCAAGTTCAGTTTCAAGTCCAACCCATAAACGGTAACGTCATCATCAATAACAGGATCAGCGGAACCCGGCACCGTCGTATAGGTAACCACTTTACCGGCAATCATCGTGAAGGTTTTGAAATCGTCGCTGTAAACCAATTTGGCAGCGTCCAAGGACGGAGCAGCGTTCATACCAAACACATAGTGGTTGGGGCCGAAATACATTACAGCGCTGTCTTCATCGCCGTAGAATTGGCGGCCTACCGTGGCTTCCAAGCAGCAGAACAAGTTGGAAAGCACCACATTGGCTTCGGCCAAGCGGACATTGTCCCAGTAGTCCTGTACGGTGTCGCCTTCGGTACCGCTCAACCAAGCGTTATTGTATTGGAACAATACATTGGCTCTTACGTCTTCCACTAAATCAGCGGATAAACCAGCCAATACGCGGAAATTCGTGCCGGATTTATACAAACCGACGTTATCGTGGCGGGCGTCAGAGGCAATCGTTTGGATTTCGCCTTTGAGGTCCACGTTTTTGAGCACTTCTGCACTTGCCGTTACAGGCCACGCCATAGTCATAGCCAAGAGCAAGCCTAGTAGTTTCTTCATTAGGTACGTCCTCCTATGTAATTTTTACTACCCTACTTTTTTATTAAACTCTTTTCTTTACGCTTTGGCAACCCCTTTTTTATTTTCCGCTTGACTTAGGGAATAAATACTTTGTATTATAATAGCCCTTTTGCCAAGGGTAGCGGAAATGAGGCTGCTAGGGTCGGGCACGAATAGTGTGGGAATATGTTGTTTTCCTTCATTTTATAACGACAGATCCCCGACAGAAACCTTCGGGGATGACGACAAAGACGATAGCAACAAAATTAAATAACAAAAACAGATCCCGTATAACAACACTACGGGATGACGGCAAAACGGCAACGACAGATCACCGAACCTTGCGGGCCGCCAGTTCACAGTAACCACTTCTTTATAAATAAAAAACCCCGCGCGTGTAAAAAACACAAGCGCGGGATAAATACTTATAAGCCCGGGTTAGGCCCAAAGCGAAAGTTTGGTAACCTTGTCGGAGCGTCTTACCTTGGGTTCGCCCACCAGTTCCTGGATATACGCTTCGCAAACGTAAATCTTGGTGCCGGGGAACAAGTGCCCACCGATGGCGTTGTAATCCTTGCCGCACATCACCACGTGCGCGTGCACTTGGGGGCGGTTATCCTGGATGCTGATATTACCCGTGAGGGAAATCAGTTCCATTTCCTCGTTGATTACTTTTTTATCGTATTTCTTTTTGGCTTGGTCGTATACGCCAACCGTCGCGTTGGACACCGAGCCCATTACGCTTACGATACCGCATTTTACTTGGTTATCGTGGCAAAAATCGGCCAAGGTTTCCAACAAATCTTTTCCTTTGGGGAGTTTAAATAAATACGTCCGTCCGGTTAAATAAGGTTTTTCTTCTGCCATTTTAATCTCCTATAAATATGTTACATCCACGCTTGGGCTTGCGCCAAATCGCGGGCGTAGTCTTTTAACGCCGCCAACAGGGAAGCGCCGTCCAGCCCGGCTTCTTCATATACTTTGTCAGCCGAACCGCTGGATAAAAATTCGCCTTTTTTATGCGGGTAGAGCGAGTGCGCGCGGCCCGCCACGCTGTTAAGCCAGCAATCCAAGGTCGGGAGCGTAAAGTCCGTAATGCCCATAGCCGTGCGCAGCATTTCGGGCGGCAGGATTTTGTCCTGTTCCGCTTTCGGCAACGCTTCAAACAGTTCGCGGCTGGCTACATACAGCACATTTAAGTCCGGCCCGCCCGCGTTCAAAGCAGGCAGCACTTTTTCCACCACAATGCGGCCCACGCCCGCGCCTTGTACAATCACCGTACCGGCGGCCTTGCCTTTGGCGCGGCGCAAATAGTACACACCGTTTACGGCGTTAATCGCCGGGTCGGCGCCCAAGGCTTCGCGGTCCATAAACGCGTAAGACGGGCGCACCACAAACGGTGCAAACACCGCCGGGCGCAAGGATAAAGCGCGCACGGTAAGCGGCCAAATTTCATCTACTTCCAAGGGAGTAATGGTAATGCAGGCGCCCTTTGGAAAGTTATCCTGCACCAGTTGCAGGGACTGCGGGTCGGCGTGCGTCGGGCCGTCCTCGCCGGTGGGCACGCTGGCGTGTCCGTTAAACATAATAAAGGTGTTGGGGTTCACGCCTGCTTCGCGCGCACATTGTACGCCGATAGCGTGCAAACGGGCCGCCACGTGTTCAAAGGCTAAAAACGCCCCGTACGAAGCCGCCACGCCGATGTGCTTTCCAAAGGCGGAAATACCCGTGCAAAGCGCGGCCATACCGTCCTCGCAGATACCGCCGCCCGCCAAACGGCGCGAAAGCGGATTGGTCTGCGTGTTAAAATTGCCCGCCGGGAAGTCCTTGGCAATCGCCGCGGCACCCGTGGAGCCGTACAAATCGGCGGACGCGGTTAAAATCGTACCGTTTGTATGTTTGTTCAAATAGGCCAGCACCGCACCCAAAATACCGCGGGTGGTGTAGGATTTGCCCTTTTCAAACACAAATTCCACCGGGACTTCGCCCTCGTGGAATTTGGTGTAAAGGTCCTGGCAGTTGCCCAGGCCCGCCCGGACGGCGCGTTTTTTATTGGCTAACTTTTGGCTGGCGGCCTTTAATTGCGCCGCACCGAAAGCGGCTACCGTTTTGTCCGCTTCCAACGCGTGGCGGACGGTCAGCAAACTGTCCCAGTAGTATTTTTCAATATTTTCAGCGGTTTTGTCGCCTTCAAAATGCGGGAATTTTACGTTAAAGGTGGTTTCAAACTCTTCCAAGGATTTATAAAACCCTTCGGAAGCGAACTTGTGGCCGGAGCCGTGCGAGGCTTTGCCCTCAATACCATAATGCCACCCCTTGACCGTGCGATAGACAATCGCCGTGGGCTGGTGGTTAGTGATTTCTTCCGCCAGTTTGTGCGCAATATGGATTTGGTTATAATCGTGGCCGTCCGGCACGCGGATAACGTTAAAATCGTGGATGTAGAAGAACTCCATCGGGTTCCATTGTACATAATCGCCGGGGTGTTCGCCGTCGGCAGTTACGCGTTCGCTTTCAATAGAGGCTTCGTTCCAGTCAATATGGAAGACCGCGTTCTTTAATTGCGCCGTAGCCGCCATACCGGCCACTTCGCTCACGCGCCCGGCCGTTAAGCCGCCTTCGCCTTCCACAATGTGCACCACGGGGCAATTTTCGCCGTAGGCATCAGCCGCCGCCAAAGCCAGGCCGACAGCCGAGCCGTCGCCCACGCCGCTCGCGCCCGTAGAGGTGCGCACAAACGGAACTAAGGGTTCCGGGTGGCCGCCCAAGGCTTTGGAGTGGAATTTTTTAAATAAAGGGGTTCCCTGCACTTTGGGGTGGCGGAAGCCGAGCAAATCCTCTAAGCGCAGTTGTTCTTTGTCGCTCGCGGGCAAGAGTTCCGGCGCGGCAATACGCGCGCACTCGTTGCGCAAAGCCCACATAGCATACAGGCCCAAGGCTTTATGCCCCGCCGCATAGGAAATAATATCGGCTTCGTCTTTGTGCGGGTGCGTAATATCGTACGCCATATCTTTATACAACAGGTGTTCTACAAACCGCCCGCTGGAAATACTGCCCCCCGGGTGGCCGGAAGTGGGCACATAGTTATATAAAAGGGATACCAATGCGCGGTAGGCTACGTCCAAGCGCGAAAGGGCTTTTTTATCCTCTTCGCTTATTTGGTAAGCGGGGTTATTTAAATAATCGGTTACATCCAAGAAAACGGCTCTTTTTTTGCCTAATTGAAATGTACTCATAATCTATCCTCCGGCCTATGCTTTCAGGCCGTTCTGCGCCGCCCAATACGCCAGGCGGAAAGTATTATCTAGGTCTTGTTTACTGACAATTTCCACATTGGAGTGGATGTTGCGCGTGGGAACTGATAATCCGCAAGTGGGCACACCCGTTTTGGACAAGTGCACCGCGCCTGCATCGTTTCCGCCGCGGGGTGCCACGCGCACCTGCCTGCGGATATTGTGCGTATCACAAATCTGTTTGAGTTCGTTAAATAACCCTTCAGGCGTAATTGTCCGCGCGTCCAGGGCCGTAAGCCCCACGCCGCCGCCTAACGAACAAATATAATCCTGCGGCGTGCAACCGGGAATATCCGCCGCGCCCGTGGTGTCTAAACACAAGGAAACATCGGCATTTACGCCATAAGCCGCCGTAGTGGCTCCGCGCAAGCCGACTTCTTCTTGCACCGTAAAAACGGCATATACATTATAAAAGGGATTTTTTAAGGCGCGCACCACTTCGGCCAATACAAACACGCCCGCGCGGTTATCTAACGCCTTGGCGGAAATTTTACCGTCGCCAAACTCCTCGTAACTGCGGTCCAAAACCGCCCAATCGCCGGGTTCCACGCGTTTTTTGACCTCTTCCGCCGGGAGACCCAAATCAATAAAAAGTTCCTTTACGCCTAATGCCTTTCCGCGGTCGGCCTCGGTGGTGATGTGCGCGGGTTTGGTATCAATAATCCCCAGCAGTGCACCCGATTTGGTTTGCACGCGCACCCGCTGGGCAAGCAAGGTGCGGGGGTCAATTCCCCCCACCGTTACAAAGCGCAAAAAACCGCGCTCGTCCACAAAGTGAACCATCAGGCCCACTTCGTCCATATGCGCGCAAAAAAGCAAATTCTTGTCGGACGAGCCCTTTTTAAAAACAATCAAATTACCCAAAGCATCGGTGCGGATTTCGTCCGCCGAATCTTTCAGCAGATTTTTGAGATATTCCCGCACGGCGGTTTCGCGGCCGGACACGCCGGGAAGTTCGGTTAAGGTTTTAAGAATAGAAAAATCTAGTTTTGCGTCCATTTTTACTCACTTTTAGGCAGTTAAGGTATCTACATTATACCCACAAAGGCGTTTTTTTGCAAGTTTTTCCGTCTAATTTACGAACGCGCGCGCACTCTTTAATGCACCCGGCGCAGGAACTAATCCAATTCCCCCGCCCCACAAAACGCAAAAAATAGTAAAATATTTAGGACAGAAATATTTTTTAGGAGGATGTCCAATGACCGTTTCTTATAAAGAACTGGGTCTGGTAAACACCAGACAGATGTTCAAAGACGCTATGGCTGGCGGTTATGCCATTCCGGCTTACAACTTTAACAATATGGAACAGTTGCAAGCGATTGTTACCGCTTGTGTACAGACCGGCTCCCCGGTAATCTTGCAGGTTTCCAAAGGCGCCCGCCAATATGCCAACTCCACGCTTTTGCGCTGGATGGCCCGCGGTGCGGTGGAAATGATGAACGAAATCGGCAAACCGGTTCCGCTCTGCTTGCACTTGGACCACGGCGATTCTTTTGAACTGTGCAAAGACTGCATTGACAATGGTTTCTCTTCCGTAATGATTGACGGCTCTCACTTGCCGTACGAAGAAAACGTAGCCCTTACCAAAAAAGTAGTGGAATACGCTCACCAACACGATGTAACCGTAGAAGGCGAACTCGGCGTTTTGGCTGGTATTGAAGACGAAGTTTCCGCCGAACACCACACCTACACCGACCCCGCCCAAGTGGAAGACTTTGTAAAACGCACCGGCGTGGATTCCTTGGCTATTTCCATTGGTACTTCTCACGGCGCTTACAAATTCAAAGTACAGCCCGGCGAAAAATTGCCCGAACTCCGCTTTGACATCTTGGAAGAAGTTTCCAAACGCTTGCCCGGTTTCCCGATTGTATTGCACGGTTCTTCCAGCGTTCCGCAATGGGCCGTCAAACAAATCAACGAATACGGCGGCAAATTGGAAAACACCGCCGGCGTGCCCGAAGAACAACTTCGCAAAGCCGCCAAAATGGCTGTGTGCAAAATCAACGTGGACTCCGACGGACGCTTGGTAATGACCGCCACCATCCGCAAAATCTTCGCCACCAAACCCAGCGAATTTGACCCGCGCAAATACTTGGGCCCGGCCCGCGAAGAACTTATCAAAATGTATGCCGAAAAGAACCAGAACGTCTTTGGTTCCGCTGGCCGCATTAAATAAGTTACTTGTTTTAATTGAAAAACCCCCGGTTTAGCGCCGGGGGTTTTTTATAACTAAATTTGCGCTAACAACAGGCACACTCTTCATAGCCAACTTCACGCAACTGCAAAAGTTTGGCATAATCCAAAGTAGGCTCTTTGGGGCCACAGCCTACATTATCATCGCCTTGTGCAACCACAAATTCCCCAGAATCTAACATACATATACAAACATCTTCCCGATTATAATGGGCGGAAGCGGCCGTAATGGGATGTTGCCAATCGGCTGCAATGCAACTGGCGTTATAAACAAAGTTTTTAGACTCTGCATAATTTCCAAAATCGTCTGATGTTCCGATTGAGATATCCAAATCAGCCATAGTACAAAGTCCAGCAGTGAAACAGCCGCCTCCGTTTCCCCCTCCGGCCAAACGGCAAACTTTATCCGCCTCCGCAATCGTCTTTAAGTTGGCCATTGCTTCTGCAAAACGGGATTTGGTAACCGCCTTAGTATATTGTGGCAAAGCCTCCGCCGCCAAAATGCCAATGATAAGCACGACAACTAATAGTTCAATTAAGGTAAAGCCTGCACTCGTTGAGCCAATCTTAACCGTGCGGACACTTCTGCTAGGGGTGTCATTCCCGAGTGTCGTAGTCGGGAATCTGTTGTTTTCCTTTTTTAATAAAAACAGATCCCCGACAGAAACCTTCGGGGATGAC